>NZ_JBKDTZ010000033.1:0-3138 GCF_046339755.1 Acidovorax sp.
ATCCGGTGAGGTCTTCCAGCGCCGCGGCGCGTGCGTGACGTCGTCGCCGATCATGCGCACCGAGAACCCGCGGCGCCGGCGGCCGGGCTCCAGGCCCGCCGAGGCGTGCAGGGTCAGCATGTTGAAGGCGATGGCGTCCCCCGGCTCCACGGCCCAGCCGCGGATGTCGTAGGCCGTGCGGTCGGCCTCGATGTCGGGCAGGTCGGCCAGGGCGCCCTCGGGGAACCATTTCGCCTCGTTGGTCATGAAGGTGCGCGGCATCAGCCAGGGGCCGCGGTGCGAGCCGGCCACCAGCTCCAGCGTGGCGGCGCGCGAGACCGGATCGACGGGGATCCAGAAGCTCACGTTCTGGCTGCCTTCGATGTTGTAGTAGGGCTGGTCCTGGTGCCAGGGCGTGCGCTGGCGCGTGCCCGACTCCTTGGTGAGCATGTGGTCGTGGTACAGGCGTATCTGGCGGCTGCCCGTGAGCTTGGCCGCGATTTCGGGCAGGGCCGATTGCGAGATCACGTCCCAGTACGCCGGTATCTCCTGCCAGTTGCAGAAGTCCTCGATGAAGAAGCCCGGGTCGTCGGGGCGGCTGGCCACCTTGGCGCGCGGGCTGGGCGCGGCCAGGTTGGCGTCGATGCCCTCGCGCAGCCGCTCGACTTCGGCCGGGCGCAGCACGCCGCGCAGGCAGACCACGCCATCGCGCGCGAACTTCTCGGCCATGGCGCGGGCGGGGGACTGGGGGTTGAATTCGCCGGGGTGGTTGGTGGGCATGGCGTGTGTCTCCTGGGTGGTGCGGGCGGTATCAGTTTAAATTGACGTGATTCGATGAAATATGCCTGTTCGGACAAGCGATCAATGGAGCCAGACAAGATGCACCGGCGCAAGCCCTCCGCACAGACCGCCATGCTGCTGTTCAAGGTGGTGCACCTGCAGCCCGGCGGTGCCGACCCGGCCGACAGCCATGCCGCAGGGCAGTTCGTGCATGCGCTGTCGGGCGTGATCGAGGTGGGCATGGGCGGCCAGGTGTTTCTGGCGCCGCCCCAATACGGTGTGTGGATACCGCCGCACCTGGAGCATGCCTCCCGCAACCGCCATGCGGCGAGCTATGCCACGGTCTACGTACCCGAGCCCTTGTGCGCGGCGCTGCCGGCGCAGGCCTGCACCATGGTCATCAGCCCGCTGATACAGGCCGTGCTGGAGACGCTGCGCGAGCGTGGCATCGAGGCCCCGCACAGCCCGCCCGAGCAGCGCCTGTTCGAGGTGCTGCTGGACGAACTGCGCGTGGCGCCCGGCCATGACAGCTATTTGCCGACCTCGCAGGACCCGCTGCTGAGCAGGGTGCTCGACGCCCTGCAGGCCAGCCCCTGGGACAACCGCCCGCTGGCCGAATGGGCCGCCACCGTGCACACCACCGAGCGCACCCTGGCGCGGCGCTGCGAGCGCGACCTGCACATGTCCCTGGGCGAATGGCGCCAGCGCCTGAAAGTGGTGCGCGGCATCGCGCTGCTGGAGGCCGGCCGTGCGGTCAAGGACGTGGCTCTGGAGCTGGGCTACAGCGCGCCCTCGGCCTTCATCGCCATGTTCCACAAGCAGCTGGGCATGACGCCGCAGGCGTACCTGCGGAGCAAGGCCGGCTGATGGAACTCAGTCAGGTCTTTGCAGCGCGCTTCTTCGGCGCAATGAAGCCCGTGGACAGCCCCACGCCGCACACGATGACGGCCGCGCAGACCAGCATCCACTGCGTGATGCGCTCGTCCAGAAAGACAACCCCATAGAAGGTTGCGAACACCGGCAGCAAGAAGGTGACGGTGAGCGCCCGCGCCGGGCCTGCGCGCTCGATCAGCCGGAAGAACAGGAAGTACGCCACGCCCGTGCACAGCACGCCCAGCGCCGCAATGGCCAGCCAGGCCCGCAGCGAGGGCATTTGCTGGGGCCAGTACAGGACGGCCGGCACGATGAGCAGCAGGGCCGCTCCGATCTGGCTGCCGGTGGCCGTGGCCAGGGGCGGTACACCGGTCAGGTAGCGGCGCGTCGCACTCGCCGCAATCCCGTAGCACAAGCAGGCCAGCAGGCAGGCGCCGATGGCCCAGAGCGCTGCGTTGTGGTTGCCGCCCGCGCCATCGCCGTCGCGCAGCCCGGCACTGCCGCTGGCCAGCATGACCACGCCGATGAAGCCGATGGCCAGCCCCACCAGGCGCCAGCCGCTGGGCCGTTCGCGGAACCAGACCCACGCCACCAGGGCCCCGAACATCGGCGCCGTGGCGTTGAGCACTGCGGCCAGGCTGCTGTTGATGGTGAGCAGCGCAAAGCTGAACAGGGCGAACGGCAGGCCGGAGTTGAACACCCCGAGGGCCATGCTGGCGCGCCAGTGCTGCACCAGCGCCGGTCCTTGCCCGCGCAGCATCATCAGCGGGAACAGAAAGGCCGCGCCGATGCTGACCCGCGCCGCCGCTGTGGGCAGGGCCCCGAACTCGGCGGCGCCCATGCGCATGAAGAGGAAGGATGCGCCCCACAGCGCGGCCAGGAGGACCAGATCGACCACCCAGGCGCGGGTGTTGCTGGTTGTCTGTTGTGGGGCCTGGGGGGTTGTGGTGGTGGTCATTTAGGGGCGCCTGTTTTGTTTTGTCTTGTTGCTGGCATTGTCTGGGGCCGTCTGAACCTGTGATTGGGCGCCAGATTGGCCTGGGCATTGATGCTATTTGGTCACCAATGGGAGGGGGTTCGTTCATCAATCGCAAATGGGTGAAGCGTGAACTACTTCACATGCTTTTTTGGAGGGGGCGGGCTATTATTTTTCTGTCGACCCACCCGTAGTCGATACCTCCCTTGTGAAAGCAAGTTGCCCGCCTTTGTGCGGGCTTTTTTTTTCTGGATGGCTGGTGGGGGGCTTGGTTTTTGGCTTGTTGGCCTTGGGGGATTCTGCTCTTTTGCCGAGGGCGGGAGCCGGGATGTGCGCCCGGCGGCGCACCCACCTTCTTTCGCGTCGCCAAGAGGGTGTAGAAGAAATCTATTTGAGCCGCGCAAGGAGCATGCGAGCCTGCGCCAGCCAGACCCAAGCGGCAGCGTAGAACGGCTTGCGGTCGTGGTGCATCACCAGCCTGCGATTGCGCTCCATCCACGCATGGGTGCGCTCCACCACCCAGCGCTTCT
>NZ_JBKDTZ010000034.1:0-4168 GCF_046339755.1 Acidovorax sp.
GGCGGCCGGCATCAAGCGATCGAGCACGGCCCGCCATTCGGTGCCCGCCACCGGGCTGAGCACCAGCTCGAGCGCGTCGCCCCCGTTGCGCGCCGCCGGGGCCGCTGCGCGGTTGCTGCCGGAGATGCGCCGGGCCAGCTCGACCAGGAGCTGGTCGCCCGCATCGTGCCCGAACCGGTCGTTCACGGCCTTGAATCCATCCAGGTCGGCAAAGCACACCGCGACCTCGTGGCCGGCGCGCTGCGCCGCCGCCAGGGCCTGGTGCAGGCGGTCCAGCAGCAGCAGGCGGTTGGGCAGCTGCGTGAGCGCATCGTGGAAGGCCACATGGGTGATCTGCGCATGCGCGCGCTTGGCCGCGGAGATGTCCACCGCCATCCAGAAGGTCTCGCTGTCCGACAGGCGCACGCCGCTCAGGTCCACCCAGATGGCTTCTCCGCTGCTGTGCTGCAGGCGAACGTCGGTGCGGTAGTTCTGCCCCTGGCGCAGCCGCAGCGCGGCAGCCTCCTCCACGTGGCGGTAGTCTTCGCCACGGGCATACAGGGTCTGCACCTCGGCGCCCTCAAGCTCGTCGGGCCCTCGGCCCAGCATGCGCTCCATGGCGGCGTTCTTCCAGGTGATGGTGCGGCCGCTGAGCTTGACCATGCCCACCAGGTCGCTGTTGAGCATGGCCGACTGTTCGTGCAGCAGGGCCTGCACCTGGCGCAGCGCCTCGTGCTGCGCCGTCACATCGACCGCCACGGTGCGGCTCATCAGGAAGTCGCCCTGCCCGTCCTGTCCATCGCGCACGGCCGTGGAGTTGATGCGCACGAAGCGGCGCGCGGCGCCCGGCGGCGCCAGCTCGACCTCGATCTCGGGCGCCCGCTCCTGCAGGGTAAGCATGAGAAAGTGGTCATGGAAGCGCTGGCGGTGCTCTCCGTGCAGCAGCTCGCCAAAGCGGGTATGGGAATCCAGGGGCGTGCTGCCCAGCCATTGCTGCAGGGTGGCATTGATGTGAACGACACAGCCATCGGCATCGAGCGAGAAATACCCGCAGGGTGCATGGTCGTAGAGGTCGCGCATGCGCGCGGCGGACTCTTCGACACGCTGCAAGAGGCGCTTCCTGTCGGTGATGTCCCGGGCGGAGCCGAAGATCAGCAACCGCCCGTCGATGTCCACCGCATGCCAGTGCAGATCGACGTCGATGACCTCGCCGTCCGCCCGCCGGTGCTGAACCTCGACACGCTGCCGATCACCATCACGCACTTTGGCCAGCCAGCCGCGGATGGCTGTTTCGTTCTGGTTGGCATCCCAGCTGGACACATGCCGGCCCTGCAGCACCTCCCGGGAGGATCGGTGCATCTGCGCGAAAGATTCACTCATTTCGACCAGGTGGCCCTGCCGGTCGATGATGTGGATGCCATCGCCGGCCACGCGCAACAGGATCTGCGTGCGCCGGCTCTGCGCCTCCAGGGCGCGCAGGGTGCCCAGTTCGCGCTGCCCCAGCCGGTAGACCACGATGGCGGCAGCGCAGCTGAGCAGCCACATGAGCCCCGCCATCAGCGACAGGGTGCGAGCCTCCTGCGCCAGGGGCTGGAAGAAATGCTGGTTGTTGAGCCCTGCAAAGACGATGAACGGCCAGCCCTGCACTTCACGGTAGGCGACGGTCCGCTCCACTCCATCGGTCGCGGAAGCGGCCGTGTAGACACCGGATGAAGGCTTGTTCGCCAGGGTAGCCCGCAGCTCGTCGGAGACCTGGGTCGATCCGATCTCGACGTGGACCTCGTTCCCGGGCGACATCCATGCCACGAAACGCAGATCCCGCGTCCTGAGCGTGATGGCGTCGCGCTCACCCAGCTCGTAGCCGTGGAACATCTGTGCAAAGTGGTCCACCCGGATGGTCGCGTACAGGACCCCTGCGAACTGACCATTCACGCGCAAGGGGCGTGCGATGACGATCACCCAGTTGCCCGAGATCTGCGACACCACGGGCCGGGAGACGATGGGATCGCCCGAAGTGGCCTGCCGGGCCTGCTGGAAGAAGGCTCGGTGCGAGATGTCGGCCACCGGCGCCCCGGCCTCCAGGTTGCCCCACCGCACCGCACCCTTCTCATCCGCCAGGCGAAAGCCCTCGGCGCCCACGAGCAGGATGCGCCGGTCATCGAGCAGGCGCTGGATGTCGTCGTCTGCCATCCGCGAGCCATACCCACTGCGCAGGAGGTCGTCCAGCGTCATCCTGAGCACCGCATCGATCAGGCCCAGTTCAGAGCCCACATTGGCAACGGTGATCACCACCAGGCTTTCCGCCGTGGTGCGGGCGCGCTCCTCGTGGTTCTGCCGCGAAGAAGACAGCACCCACAGCACCAGAGCCCCGAGCAGCAAGGCCAGCAGCAGGTTGGCCACGATCAGCAGCGCGCGCAGCCTGCGGCCGGGAGGCTCGGCGCTCACGGATGCGGGTGGGGAAATCTCGGCCATGGCCCATGCTAGCGCAAGCCAGGGCCCCGAAATACCGGGCCTTCCCCTGCCCTCACCGGCCTGCTGCTGCACGAGGGCGCAAGCGCCTTTGATGCACATCAAGGGGCCCGGTAGCCACCGGTGGTCCACTCACCTCCATGCCCGGCCTCTGCACCGGGCGCGGAAACGCTTTTTTTTACCGATGGAGAAAACAAAGATGATGACCAGGAACACCGCCGCCCTGCTGCACACCCCCCTGCTCGCCGGCCCGGCATTCGCCGCCACCTGCGACGTGGAGATCGAGGGCAACGACGCCATGCAGTTCAACAAGCAGAGCATCGCCGTGCCCGCCAGCTGCAAGCAGTTCACGGTGAAGCTCAAGCATGTGGGCAAGCTGCCCAAGACGGCCATGGGCCACAACTGGGTGCTGACCAAGGCGGCCGACGCCCAGGCCACGGCCACGGACGGGATTGGCGCAGGCGCGGACAAGGCCTATGTCAAGGCCGGCGACACCCGTGTGATCGCGCACACCAAACTCATCGGCGGCGGCGAAAGCGATGCCGTGGCCTTCGACGTTGCCAAGCTCAAGGCCGGCGAGGCCTATGCCTGGTTCTGCTCCTTCCCCGGGCATTCCAGCCTGATGAAGGGCACGTTGACCCTTGCCAAGTAAAAGGACGCCCGGCGGCTGGGCGACACGTCAGAATCGGGGGCTGGGAACACGAAGGAAGGCCCCCGACCCATGAGCATCGTTGTCTACTGGCTGGAAGCGCCCGGCATGCCTGCCATGCAGGCCTTTGAGGGTGGCCAGCTGGTCCCCGCACTGCAGTTGTGCGAGGAAAAGCGCAAGGCCGGAAAGCGCCACGTGAGCCTGTCCACCGAACTCGCGGACAGCGTGGGGCGCGCCGGTGTGAGCACCGTCGACGCCAGGCTGCTGCCGGACGGCACTCCGTACGACTGGAGCAAATCCCACCGGGGCGCAGGGCCCCAGAAATGACGCTGCCGCAGCACCCGGCCCACCCGGGGGAAGGCATGCCTGCGGTGCCCCGCCCCGCCCTGCTTGCGCAGGTGCTGCGCACGGCGCCCCGCCGCTATCGCCTGCCCGGTCAGCCGGATGCGGGGACGCAGGCCGGCCCAGCCGCCGCCATGGCCCTGGCCATCGAACGCGCGCGCCAGGCCCTGGCAGAGGCACGGCAGCCCGATGCCGCCACGCGGCAGTCGTTCCTCGATGCCCTGGCCCGCCTGATCCGGGAGGCGATGCGCACGGACGAGGGGGACGCAGCCTACCAGGCCCTGCTGCTCGCAGGCCGGGTGCCGCAGGTGCAAGAGTACATCGATCTGCAGAACCATGCCGAGCAGGACCGCCGGCAACTGCGCGCGGGCGCCAATGCCGTGGCACACCCGGCCAGGCGCCAGCACCTGGGCCCCGGCGCGCTGCGCGAGGCCCTGGAGCGCCTGCACGCCCAGGCGGATTCGGCGCAGTGGGCTGCGCTCGGCGATACGACGCAGGCCGTGCAGGCCACGGCAACGTCTGCCGGAAATGCGGCACTGCAGCGCGGCCTGTCCCGGCTGCTGGACGGGCCTGCACTGGCCCGTCTGCAGCGCTCCACGGCGCTGGAAGAAGACCCGCAGGTGCAGGCCTACCAGCGCCTGCGCGACCGGCAGGGCCCCCGCCCGGGCACGGCCGAGGCCGCCGCCTATGGCGACACGGCGCAACAGCGCGGTGCGGCCATGGAGGCAC
>NZ_JBKDTZ010000035.1:0-26790 GCF_046339755.1 Acidovorax sp.
CGGCATGGCCGCAGAAGGGGCACTTCATGGTCAGCGGTACACCGGGAAGCGTGCGGTCAGCGCGTTGACCTTCGCGCGCACGGCCTCGATGTTGGCCGGGTCGCGCGGGTTGTCCAGCACGTCGGCGATCAAGTTGGCCGTGATGCGGGCTTCCTCGTCCTTGAAGCCGCGCGTGGTCATGGCGGGGGTGCCGATGCGCACGCCGCTGGTCACCATCGGCTTTTCAGGGTCGTTGGGGATGGCGTTCTTGTTGATGGTCATGTGGGCGGAGCCCAGCACGGCCTCGGCTTCCTTGCCGGTGATGCCCTTGGCGCGCAGGTCGACCAGCATCACGTGGCTTTGCGTGCCGCCGGAAACGATGCGCAGGCCGCGTGCGGTCAGCGTTTCGGCAACCACCTGGGCGTTCTTGATCACCTGCTCCTGGTAGGCCTTGAAGCCGGGCTGCAGCGCTTCCTTGAAGGCCACGGCCTTGGCAGCGATCACGTGCATCAGCGGGCCGCCCTGCAGGCCGGGGAAGATGGCGCTGTTGATGGCCTTCTCGTGCTCGGCCTTCATCAGGATGATGCCGCCGCGCGGGCCGCGCAGGCTCTTGTGCGTGGTGGAGGTGACCACGTCGGCATGGGGCACGGGGTTGGGGTACACGCCTGCGGCGATCAGGCCGGCGTAGTGGGCCATGTCGACCATGAAGATCGCGCCCACATCCTTGGCCACCTTGGCAAAGCGTGCGAAGTCGATGTGCAGGCTGTAGGCCGAGGCACCGGCGATGATGAGCTTGGGCTTGGTCTCGTGCGCCTTCTTTTCCATGGCGTCATAGTCCAGCACTTCGTTGGCATCCAGGCCGTAGGAGACCACGTTGAACCACTTGCCCGACATGTTCAGCGGCATGCCGTGCGTCAGGTGGCCGCCTTCGGCCAGGCTCATGCCCATGATGGTGTCGCCGGGCTTGAGGAAGGCCAGGAACACGGCCTCGTTGGCCGATGCGCCGCAGTGCGGCTGCACGTTGGCGGCGTCGGCGCCGAAGATCTTCTTGACGCGGTCGATGGCCAGCTGCTCGGCCACGTCCACGTGCTCGCAGCCACCGTAGTAGCGCTTGCCGGGGTAGCCCTCGGCGTACTTGTTGGTCAGTTGCGTGCCCTGGGCCCACATCACGGCGGGAGAAGCGTAGTTCTCGCTCGCGATCAGTTCGATGTGGTGTTCCTGGCGGGCGTTCTCGGCCGTGATGGCGGCAAACAGCTCGGGGTCGGCTTGTTCTACAAGAATATTGCGGTCGTACATGTTGGCAGTCCTATGAACTTGTGTCCCTTGAAACAAGGGCTGCCCAGGCGAACGGCGGAACGCGGCGGGTTGCTCCCGTGCGGCACGCTCCCCAGTGGTTCACAAGAGGCCAGCCCTTGTCGGTTTCCACGTCAGCGGCAGCCCCCGTGCGGGTCCTGCGCCTATCGCCAGTTGCGTACCCTCTTAGTGTAGCCGAGGTGGCACCGCTGCCAATGCGACAGGGGACGAAGATCTGGCGACCCCAAAATACGCCCCCAGCACAGTGGGGGAGTTTGCCTGGCCAGGGCACGCCCCGGAGGGGCTGCTCGCCGGGTTACAGCGGCTGCGAGGACAGGAGGGCGACCTTGTCGCCGCTGGCGCCCACTGCAGGGTCCTCGGGCGTGTTCAGCTTGGCGGCGGCAGGAAAGTATTGCACGGGCGCCACCTGGGCCGGGGCCTGCGTGGACAGGGTCGCGGGCGGGTTGATCGGCATGCTGCGGCCGCCGGCCACCTGGCGCAGGCGGAAATGCTCGGCCAGCACTTTGGCGGTGTAGCCGCCATCGTCGGGCAGGTTGGCTGCGCCCACGTAGTAGCGCAGTCCGCCTTCGAGCGAGCCGGCGCGGGCGATGCATTCCTGCAGCACCTTCACGCCCACGCGCAGGTTGGTCACCGGGTCGAAGGCCGCGAAGTGGCCGCCGAAGTTCTGGTACTTCTCGGTGTGCACGGTGGTCATCACCTGCATCAGGCCCTGGGCGCCCACGGCGCTTTGCGCGAACGGGTTGAAGTTCGACTCGATCGCCATGATGGCCAGGATCAGGGTCGGGTCGAGCTTGTTGCGGGCGCCGAGTTCATAGGCCTCGGCCACCAGCACGCTCAGCGGCTCGGGGGCCACACGGTACTTCTTGCTCAGCCAGAACGCCACGGCGGCCTGCTCCTTGGGCAGGTCCTTGGGGTTGCCGGCGGTGGCGCGCTCGCTCGCCTCGGGCTCGATGGGCATGCCCAGCACGGCGACCTGGCGTGCCTGCAGCCAGTTCATCAGCTTTTCTTCTCCGGCCTGGCGCAGATCGGGCCGGGCGCTCAGTGCGATTACGACGAATGCAACGGTCAGCCCGATGAGGGCGAAGCTGCTGTGGGTGATTTCAAGAAAACCTTCTGTCACATCGGCTGCGAAGGTTCGCACGCCGGAGACGATTTTTCCTGACGCTGTCATAGCTCTTCCTTTCTGGGGCGCTTCCCTGAGGCCCTGCACAACCGGATCGGTGGGCAGGGTCAGGCGTATCACCTGGATTGGTACGCCATCAATTTCAGGGCCTGCAAAAAGCAACAAGGGCCGTGAGTTGACTTAGCCGGGTTCGGCAGCGGGTTGGGGTTTTTACTAGCCATTTTTGAGGCTGGCGGATTCTAGGAGGTCACCAAATAGCTAGTCAATACTAACAAAAACAAATGTTAGATCAATTTGTAATGAAAAATCTGTTAAAAAACACAGGGTTTTGCGTTTTTTCCCTCGAAAAGGAGGGTGTGCGCACCAGAGGGGCATGACAACAGGATGTCAAATTCAATCGGCTTTTTCCTACCCATTGCAAAACCGGCTTGAGCTCCCCGGGCGACTTTGGTAAGGTTCAGTGGCCTGTTGATTTCAGGCATCGCCAGACGAAGTGAACTCTCCCGCCGATGCGCATGCAGTGCCGCGGTGCAGCAGATGAAACTTCCACGGCACCCCCTGGAGGCAATACCTTGCCTCCTCGCACAGCGGACCTTCATCTCCGCGGTGCGAAACGATGGCAAAGGACCGTTGTGTCAGCCGTCAAGCCCGGGAGGCTGTCCATTTCGGAGAGTCCCCCGGGCTTTCTCGTTTGTGGTCGGGCGCCTGGCTCTGTGCGGTGGTTTCGGCACGTCGGGCATGTCCTTGTAGCTCCTTTGCCGCAACCGTTGCCGGCTGGGCTTCATGGCCTCCCATTGGACTGCCTCAAGGCATTGAATGGGCCCTTGGCGCATATATATAGATAATGGGGGCAATTCCCAGGGCGGGCACAGGCCCCTTGGGACACCGCAACCCTGCGAAGCAGGGTGCAGAGGCCCGCGCACCGGGTGGCCCTGGACAGGACTCCCCCGAGGAATTCTTTGCCGGAGCGGCTGGTGGCCCTCCTGCACGAACCCGGTGAAAATAGCCCGTTTTCTGCCATGTACCTGCTTTGGGTCGGCGCGCGCCTCGGTGGCCTTGCGCGTCCGTCCGGATGCAGGGATGGCCGTTCGTAATCCATTGGATCCATGTTTCCATTTTTTTCCCGCAACAAAATGTCCGACGCACCTGAAGTGAATCCGGCCCCGGCCAAGACCCCAGAGGCGCATCCCCTGGATGCACTGACCGGCGGCGCCTTCTCTGCCGCCACCTCGGGCGAGCGCGCCTCCCGCATCCGCGACTGGCTGCTCACGCAGCCCGCGCCAGAGCAACTCCAGGAGGTGTTCAAGGAATTGAGCGGCCGTGACAAGGGCGCTGCCCGCGCTGTGCGCGAGCGCCTGGACGAGATCCGCCGCGCCAAGGGCCAGGAGGCCATTGCCGCCGAGTGGGCCGAGAAGGCCCAGGCCCTGCTGGCCGCGCCCAAGCTCAATATCGCCGATGCCCTGGCCTGGCAGCGTGATGCCGCCAAGGCCGGTGCGCCGCTGTCGCGCGAGCCGCTTTCCCTGCTCAAGGTGCAGGTGGCCGACCGCGTCAAGGTCATCGAGGACCTGCAGCACCGTGTGCAGGTGCAGCGCGAGGCCGCAGTGCTGCTGGCGCAGCGCATCGAAGTGCTGTCCACCAAGCCCTGGCGCGACGCCCATGCCGCGCTGGAACTGCTGCGCGGCGACGTGGCGCGCTGGCAGGAGCAGGCCCAGGAACTGACGGGCGATGCCAGCTGGGCCAGTGTGGAGGCGCGCTTCCCGCCGCTGCTCGATGCCTCGCGCACCCAGCTGCTGGTGGTGTGGGACGCCTTCCAGCCCGCCGTGGCCCAGGCCGCTGCTGCTGCCGAGGACGCCAATGCCCCCCTGCCACCCGTGCCCGTGTGGGCCGATGAGCTGCGCGTGGCCCGTGGCCTGCCCACCGAGGCGGCCGCCGCCGCCGCAGCGGCGGCACCGGGTGCGGCGGCCAAGCCGGCCCGTGCGCAGAACAAGCCCAAGGTCGACCCCGAAGTGCGCGACAAGGCCGTGCAGGCCGTGCGCGACGCCCTGGTGGTGCTCGAGAAGGAAACCGCCGAAGGCCACGGCAAGGCCAGTGCCGGCGCTGCCGCCGCGCTGCGCGCCGTGCTCAAGAACCACGGCAAGCACATCGATGCCGCGCTGGAGCAGCAGGTGCACACCGCCCTGGTGGCGGCTGGCGAACTCGAGGGCTGGCAGCGCTGGGGTGCCGACCAGGTGCGCGAAGACCTGGTGGCCAAGGCCGAAGCCCTGCTCAACCGCCCCGAGGGCCAGGCCCTGGGTGGCCGCAAGATGCAGGAAACCCTGCGCGCCCTGCGCGAGCAGTGGAAGCAGGCCGACCAGGGCGGTGCGCCCAACCACGGCCTGTGGAAGAAGTTCGACGAAGCCTGCAACGCCGCGCACAAGGTGGTGGAAGCCTGGCTCGACAAGATCCGCGCCGATGCCGCCGAGCACAAGGCCCAGCGCCTGGCCCTGATCGAAGAGGTCAAGGCCTGGACGGCGGAGCATGCGGCTTCGGGCGACTGGAAGGCCATCAACCGCGCCCTGTACCAGTTTGGCGACCGCTGGCGCGAAGGCGGCCATGTGGGCGAGAAGATCTTCGCCGAGCTGCAGCCGCTGTGGAAGCAGGCCATTGCCGGTGCCGCTGCGCCGCTGGAAGCCGCGCAGAAGGAAAGCCTGGCGCGCCGCCACGCCATGATCGACGAGGCCGTGGCGCTGGGCGCCGCACCGGCGCTGCGCATCGATGCCGTCAAGGCGCTGCAGCAGCGCTGGCAGGCCGAGGCGCAGACCGTGCCGCTGGACCGCAAGCACGAACAGAAGCTGTGGGATGCCTTCCGCAAGCCCATCGACGAAGCCTTCAACCGCAAGTCGGCCGACCGCGAAAAGGCCGTGACCGAGCTGAGCGCGCGCGACCGCGTGGTGCTCGATGCCTCCAAGGCCCTGGAAGCAGCCAACGCCACGGGCGACGCGCAGCAGATCCGTGCTGCCGTGCAGGCCCTGGAGGCCGCCCTGCGTGGCCAGGCCCAGGCTGCCGAGGCGGCCGCATCGGCACAAAAGAGCGAGCAAGGCGCTGCCGCATCGGTGGCGCAGGCCGACGAGGCTGCTCCTGCAACGGCGGGTGACGGCGAGGCTGCTGCGGCCGATGGCGAGACCGCTGCTGCTCCCGCTGCAGCCCCCGTGGCCCCCCCCAAGCCTGCCCGCCCCGTGGTGGCCGTGCGTGGCGACGACCGCCCGGGCATGAAGAAGGATGCGCCCGCGGCCCCTGGCCGGGGTGGTCGCCCTGGCGATCGCCGAGATGGCCCTGGTGGGCGTGGCGACGGTGGCCGTGGTGCCCCGCGTGGCGATGGCCGTCCGGGTGACCGCGGTGGAGACCGTGGCGGCCGCTTCGGTGACCGTGAGCGCCCAGCCTACGAAGACCGTGGTCCACGCCTGGGCGATACCGCCTTCCGCGCCCAACGCGATGCCATGGAACATGCCCAGTTGGCCTTGAAGAAGCTGGCCGCGCAGGCCCACGGCGAAGCCCTCACGCAGCTGCTGTCGGCCTGGGAAAAGCGCGATGCCGCGCAGGTGCCGAGCGCCCAGGACCTGGGTGGCCGCGTGTCGCCCGCCGTGCGCACGTCTTGGACGCAAGCCCTCTCGGCCGCGCCCAAGGGTGATGCCGCCGAAGCGCTGCTGCGCCTGGAGATGGCGGCCGAGGTGCCTACCCCGGCCGAACACATTGCTGCGCGCCGTCTGCTGCAGCTGCAGCTGCTCACGCGCCGCAACGATCCCACACCCGAGCAGACCTGGGGCCAGGATGCGGCCAAGGTGCTGGCCAGCGGCAGCGATGCTGCGACCGCCCGCCGTCTGCAGAACGTGCTGAAGAACCTGCTGCGCAAGTAATCAAAATAGGAGGGTGCGGGGCCGCGGCCCCGTGCGGCTCTCTTGGCGCGCCTTTGCGTGCATGTCTTCGGGCATGGATGCGAGGCGCGTTTCTTTTTTGGGATGGCCGTCCATGCCGTGCCTTCCATGCCCTGCCATGTGGCATGCGCGTCGTGCAAGGCGATGCAAAACAAAAAAGCCGTTGCGGATGCAACGGCTTTTCATGTGTTTTGGTGCCCAGGAGAGGACTCGAACCTCCACGATGTTACTCGCTAGTACCTGAAACTAGTGCGTCTACCAATTCCGCCACCTGGGCTTTCAGATCAGATTTGAATTATAGAACGTTTTTTGGGGTCGCCAGGAAAGTTGGCCACTTTTTTGAAAATTGTTGGCGGCGGTGCACGGATTCATGGACGCCGCACCTTGCACGGCACGGAGCCCGACAGGGACTGCTCGATGCTCCTCATCACTGCGGCCGATGTGCCCCGCCGGCGTGGTCAACCAGAAACTAGAAAAGCCGCTGTGGGTACAGCGGCTTCGATATTTTGAAAACCATCTCTGGTTCTCGTTAAACTTGGTGCCCAGGAGAGGACTCGAACCTCCACGATGTTACTCGCTAGTACCTGAAACTAGTGCGTCTACCAATTCCGCCACCTGGGCATTTCAGGAAAGACTCAGATTGTATATCAAAAAAAACACCCCCAGCGCTTCGGCTGCACATTTGTCGGACGAAATTGAAGGAAGCGTGCAGGGGCACCGTGATGGCCATGGTTTCGTCGTGCGTGACGACGGCGAAGGCGACATCTACATTCCCCCCAACGAAATGCGTGCCGTGCTGCACAAGGACCGTGTGCGCGTGCGCATCTTGCGCCAGGACCGCCGGGGCCGTCCCGAAGGCCGCGTGGTCGAGATCATCGAGCGCCCGCCGCAGCCCATCATCGGTCGCCTGCTGCAGGAAAGCGGTGTCTGGCTGGTCGCACCTGAGGACAAGCGCTACGGCCAGGACGTGCTGATCCCCAAGGGCGCCACCGGTGCGGCCAAGCCCGGCCAGGTGGTCGTGGTCGAGCTGACCGAACCGCCGGCCCTGTTCGGCCAGCCCGTGGGCCGCATCACCGAAGTTCTGGGCGAGGTCGACGACCCCGGCATGGAGATCGAGATCGCCGTGCGCAAGTACGGCGTGCCGCACGAGTTCTCGGCCGAGTGCCTGGCCCAGGCCAAGGAGCTGCCCGACAAGGTGCGCGCGCAGGACAAGAAGCGCCGCGTGGACCTGACCGATGTGCCCCTGGTCACCATCGACGGCGAGGACGCGCGCGACTTCGACGATGCCGTGTACTGCGAGCCCGCGCGCGTGGGCCGTGGCAAGGGTTGGCGCCTGCTGGTGGCCATCGCCGATGTGAGCCACTATGTGGAGACTGGCAGCGCCATCGACATCGATGCCTATGACCGTGCGACCAGCGTGTACTTCCCGCGCCGCGTGATCCCCATGCTGCCCGAGAAGCTGTCCAACGGCTTGTGCTCGCTCAACCCCGAGGTGGAGCGCCTGTGCATGGTCTGCGACATGCTGGTCACGGCCAAGGGCGAGGTGCATGCCTACCAGTTCTACCCGGCCGTGATGTTCAGCCATGCGCGCTTCACGTACACGGAGGTCGCCGCCATCCTGGCCAACACGCGCGGCCCCGAGGCCAGCAAGCGCAAGGACCGGGTCAAGGACCTGCTCAACCTGCACGACGTGTACCGCGCGCTGCTGGTGGCACGCGGCCAGCGCGGCGCTGTGGACTTCGAGACCACCGAGACGCAGATCATCTGCGACGAGAACGGCCGCATCGAGAAGATCGTGCCGCGCACCCGCAACGATGCGCACAAGCTCATCGAGGAGGCCATGCTGGCCGCCAACGTCTGCAGCGCCGACTTCATCGCCCAGGGCGGCCAGCCCGGCCTGTTCCGCGTGCACGAAGGCCCCACGCCCGAGAAGCAGGAGATCCTGCGCAACTACCTCAAGGCCATGGCCGTGGGCATGACCATCGGCGACGACCCCAAGCCTTCGGAGTTCCAGGCCATCGCCGAAGCCACCAAGGACCGCCCCGACGCGCAGCAGATCCACACCATGCTGCTGCGCTCCATGCAGCAGGCCATCTACACGCCCATCAACAGCGGCCACTTCGGCCTGGCGTTCGAGGCGTATACCCATTTCACCAGCCCGATCCGGCGCTATCCGGACCTGCTGGTGCACCGCGTGATCAAGGCCATCCTGGGCAAGACGCAGTACAAGCTGCCCTCGCTGCCCACGCCGGGCGAAGCCCATGCCAAGCTGGCCAAGCGCCTGGCATCGCGCGTGGCCGCGCCCGGCATGAAGCCGCGCAAGGACGTGAAGCCGCCGAGCCGCGAGGTCCAGGCCTGGGAGGCCGCGGGCCTGCACTGCAGCGCCAACGAGCGCCGGGCCGACGAGGCCAGCCGCGACGTCGAGGCCTGGCTCAAGTGCAAGTACATGCGCGAGCACCTGGGCGAGGAGTTCAGCGGCGTGGTCAGCGCGGCGACGAGCTTCGGCATCTTCGTCACGCTCGATGCCATGTACGTCGAAGGCCTGGTGCACATCACCGAACTCGGTGGCGAGTACTACAAGTTCGACGAGGCACGCCAGGAACTGCGTGGCGAGCGCACCGGCATCCGCTACGCCATCGGCGCGCGCGTGCGCGTGCAGGTCAGCCGCGTGGACCTTGATGGCCGCAAGATCGACTTCCGCCTGGTGCGCGAGGGCGAGGAACTGTTGGGGCGTGCGCTCAAGGACAAGGGCGTGTCGCAGGACGGCCATGGCGGCTCCGGCAAGGGCCCGCGCAAGGGCGGCAGCAGTGGTCGCTCCAGTAGCGGTGGCCGGCCCAAGGCGAAGGCCGCCGATCCCTCGGCCACCGAGATGGCATCGCTCACGCGCGAGCGCGCTGCGCGCTCGCCCATCCAGGAGCTCAAGGCGTCGGTGAAGAAGGCGGCCGGCAATGGCAAGCCCGGCGGCAAGACCAGCAAGGGCCGCAAGCCGCGCCGCAGCTGAGCCAGGCACCGGACCATGGCGGCCTGTGCAGGCGCGGGCCGCCATTTTTCATGGGCGGGCGGCGGCCTGGGGCTGGTCCGTGGGGCCCGGCTGTTGTGCTTGTTGCAGGAAGGTGAGATAGCGCTGCGCCGAGTCGCCGGGGGCCTCCATCATGGGCAGGTGGCCGATGCCGGCCAGGCGATCGATGTGCGCGCCCGGCAGCAGGGCGCGCAGTGTCTCGCTGCCCGAGATGTCGAACACCCGGTCCTGCTCGCCCCAGAGGGCCAGCGTGGGCTGCCGCAGGCGGGTCGCCAGCCGTTGCTCCAGCAGGTACCGGTCCTTGAGCTGGGCGTCCCACAGCCGTGTGTTGGATGCCGCGTTGCGCAGCGCGTCCTGCTCGCTGGCGTGCAGGATGGGGTAGGGCAGGAAGGGGCGCTTTTCGAACACCAGCGCCATCATGGCCTCGAACGCTGCCGCGTCGTGCGCTACCAGCGGGCGCTGGCCGGCGTCGATGAGCCGGTCCATGCGGCTCGCCTGCGGCGAACGCAGGCCGTGCGGTGCGCCGATGAAGGCCACGCTGGCCACGCGATCCGGGTGTTCCTGCGCCAGCAGTGCGGCAATGGTGCCGCCCATCGAGTTGCCCGCCAGGTGGGCCTTGGCTATGCCCCAGGCATCCATCAGCTCGCGCAGGCGCCTGGTGTGGGCTGCGTAGTCATAGGGCTGGGCCTCGTCGCGCGTGCTTTCGCCAAAGCCTGGCAGGTCGGGGGCGATCACGCGGTGCGTTGCGGTGATCGGGCGCGCAAAGTCTGCCCAGTGGTCCTTCTCTGCAAAAATACCATGCAGAAGGATGATGGGCAGGCCATCGTGGCCTTGCGCAGTGCCGGGCTGGGTGGGTCCGCTGTCCAGGTAGTGCACCTCGTGCCCCGCGATGCGGACGGTTGTGGCCGAAAGGCCCGAGAGCTGGCGATTGAGGTCCAGCAGCGGCTGCTTGAACAGGGTGGGGGTGCCGTAGTAGAGCGCGGTGGTGGCCAGTGCCAGTGCCGCGGCGGTAGAAATGAGGATGCGCTTCAAGAACAGGTCTCCGTTGTGGATGGATTGCCGTTGAAGGCTACCGGGAGTGCCGTTTGAAAACTTGCATGTTTGGGCTATGCCGACACACAGCACCCTGACCCTCGGGTCTGACCGCGCGCTCTATGTGGGGGATCTGCCCGCGACGGGCTGGCATTGCCATGCTGCTCCCGTGCTGCTGATCGGACTGTCGGGCCGATTTGCCCTGCACCTCAAGCCCGGTGAAGTCGAAACCTGCCACAGCGCGCTGGTCGATGCGGGGGTGCATCACCTGCTGGACCCCTGGGGCGAGCAGGTGGCGCTGATGTACCTGGAGCCCGACTCGCGCGAGGCGCGTGGCCTGCGCCGCCAGTTTGATCGGCGAGGGCCCGTGGTCCTGGATGTGGCCATCCCTGTGGGTGCGCGCAGCGCCATGGAGGGGTACCTGCGCCACTTCGACCTGCATGCCCTGTTGCGGCTGCAGTGGGCGCCGGCGGCACCGCTCGACGCGCGCGTGCTGCGCAGCCTGCAGGCCCTGCGTACCCCCGGGGATCAGCGACTTTTGCGCGACGGACTGGCGGCGGGCGTGCAGCTGTCGGCCTCGCGCTTCAACCACCTGTTCCGCGCCGAGATGGGTGTCAGCCTGCGCAGCTACCGGGTGTGGTCGCAGGTGCGCCTGGCGATGGCGGGGCTGGCGACCAGCCCGCGCCTGACGGATGCGGCCCTGCATGGCGCGTTTTCCGACTCGGCGCATTTCAGCCGCATGTTCCGCCAGACCTTCGGCATGACGCCTTCGAGCGTGCTCAAGCCCCTGAAGGAGGTGGTGCTGGTGCCGTAGTGGTGGTCAGCGGCCGATCCGCCGTGCCAGTGTGCTGGCCGTCAGGGCCAGGCCTTCGGGCCAGTGGTCCGCAGCCAGGCCATGGGCGTAGACGGCCTCGCTCGCGGCGCGCAGCGCGCTGGCACCCGCAGCCAGGCGTGAGCCCACCATGCCGGCCAGCACGTCGCCGGTGCCGGCGGTGGCCAGCAGGCCATTGCCCGTGGGGTTGATGGCGGGCACGCGGTCGGCCGCGCTGATCACCGTGCCCGAACCCTTGAGCACGGCCACGCAGTTGAACTGTGCGGCCAGTTGCTGGGCGGCATTCAGCCGGTCGGCCTGTACTTCGGCGGTGGTGAGGCCGAGCAGGCGCGCGGCCTCCAGGGGGTGCGGCGTGAGCACGGTGGGCTGGCCGTGCTGGCCGCGCGCCACCACCAGGGCGTGCAGTGCGGCATCGAGGGAGATGGCGTTCAGGGCGTCGGCGTCCAGCACCAGGCGTGCGGAGCGCGCGATCACCTCGCTCAGCACGCTGGCGACGGCCTCGCCGCCGCCGCAGCCGCACACCACCGTGAGCTCTGCGAGGTCCAGCGCGCCGAAGCGGCGCAGCATCAACTCCGGCTGGCCCGTGTCCACCTCCAGATGGCCGGCATCCAGCGGGGCCACCAGCACGCGGCCCGCGCCCTGGTGCAGTGCGGCCGAGGCTGCCAGCAGGGCTGCACCGGCCATGCCCATGCCGCGCTGGGCCAGGCCTTCACCACCGATCACGGCCACGTCGCCATGGCTGCCCTTGTGGCTGGCGTGCTGGCGTGGCGCGGGCAGTGGCGGGCCGCACAGCCAGGCATTGGGTGGTTCGTGTCCCGGTGCCACACCCAGGTCGTCGAGCCAGGCGCTGCCGGCCGCGTCGCGCCCGGCGGCGGTGAACAGCCCAGGCTTGAGCGTGAGCAGGCTCAGCGTATGCCGTGGAGAGGCGGCATGGTGCAGGAGCGCTTCGGGTGCCAGGCCTGCGCCGAACTGGCCGGTGTCCGCATCGAGGCCCGAGGGCAAGTCCACCGACAGCACCGGGGCGGCGCTGGCCTGCAACTGCCGCAGGCAGGCCTGCAGTCGCTCGTTGGGCGGGCGTGGGGCGCTGCCGTGCGCGGGTGCGGTGATGCCGATGCCGAGCAGGGCGTCGATGCACAGGTCTGCCTCGGTCAGGGTGTCCGGGGCGGTGTCGGCCCACTCCACGCCTGCGGCCAGGGCGCGCTCCCACGATTGGCGCGCATCGGGTGGGGCGGTCTCGGGCGTGCCCAGCCAGGTCACCACCACGCGGCGGCCGCTGCGCCGCAGGTGCATGGCGGCCTCCAGTCCATCGCCGCCGTTGTTGCCCGCGCCGCAGGCAATCCACACCGTGCGCGCATGGGGCGCCAGGGCCTGCGCCAACTGCGCCACGGCCTGGCCGGCGCGCTGCATCAGCGTGTGGGCCGGCAGGCTGTCAGCGGCCGCGCGCTCGATGCGGCGCGTGGCGGCGGTGTTGTGCAGGGCATGGGGCTGGTGGGGGGTGATGCGGTGCATGGCAGGCGGGCAATGTGGCCGCTGCATTGTGCGCCGACCTGCTCCCTGCAGGCTCAAAACCGCCGCAAGCCCAGCCCGTCGAGGTTGATCTCGGGGCTGCGTTGGGCCACCAGGTCGGCAATCGCGCGTGCGCTGCCGCTGGCCAGCGCAAATCCGCTGGTGCCGTGGCCGGTGTTGAGCCACAGGCCGGGAATGCCGCTGGCGCCGATCACCGGGGCGCCATCGGGCAGCATGGTGCGCGCGCCGCGCCAGGCCTGCACGCCTGAAGAAAGCTGGGCACCGCCCGGGAACCAGTCGTTGAGCGTGCGGTACAGGCGCGCCAGCGTGGGGGCGTGGTGCTCGGCGTCGGCGCTGCCCAGTTCCGCCCCGCCGGCCACGCGCACGCGCAGGCCCAGGCGGGTGATGCTGATCTGCTGCTGTACATCGACCACGCTGGCCTGCGGCGCATGCGTGTCCTCGCGCAGCGGTGCGCTGATGGAATAGCCGTACACCGCCGTCAGGGGCAGCGGCAGGCCGATGGCGGGCAGCAATGCGGCCGAGGCCATGCCGGCGCACAGCACCACGGCATCGAAGCGGTGGGTGCTGGCATCGCCCTGCAGCACCAGGCCGGTGGGGCTGGTGGACAGGCGCTCCACGCGTGTGCCGAAGGCGAAGTGCACGCCCCCGGCCTGGGTGCCCTGGCGCAGCAACTGGGCAAACAGGCGGCAGTTGCCCGCTGCAGCGCCGGGCAGCGATATGGCGCCTGCCAGGGTGGTTTCGGGGTGCAGGCCGGGCTCGAGCTTCTGCGCAGCCGCGGCGTCGATCTCCTGCACCGCCACGCCCGCATCGCGCAGGCACTGCAGCATGGGCTGGATGCTGGCACGGTCCTGCTCGGTGCGCAGCAGTAGCAGGCGGCCGGGCGTGCCCTCGAAGTCGAGCTCGTGCTCGGTGGCGATCTGGAGCGTGCGTTCCAGGCTGTACTGGGCCAGGCGCTCCAGCGCGGTGGCGGGCCCGGGGCCTCGTTTGGCCAGGCGCTTCCAGTTCCAGAGCCAGGACACATCGGCCCGGCTGAAGCCCTGGGCCAGGCGCACGGTGGATTGGGCGCCCATGAGGCGTGCGGCCGGTGCCATGCCCGGCAGCGACCAGGGGGTGGGCAGCACGGGGGCCAGCAGGCCGGCGGCCGCAAAGCTGGCATCTTCGGCGGCGGCGTTGCGCTGCTCGAACACGGTGACCTCATGGCCGTCGCGGGCCAGCTCGTATGCGGTGGTGACGCCGATGATGCCGGCGCCCACGATGGCAATCTTCATGAATGGGAGTATGGGCTGCGTTTGCTGCTTTGCAGCAAACTGCAATTGTTATATTTCTTGCAGTGCTTCTTCGATGCGCAGGCCGGCGTTCAATACGCCATCGTCGCGCAGTGCCCCATGCCAGACCATCAGGCCGACCGGGAGTTCCCCCTGCACATGGCAGGGCAGCGACAGGGCGCAGCCGTCCAGCAGGTTCACCAGGCTGGTGTTGCGCAACAGCAGGGTGTTGACGCGGAAGAACTCTTCGTCGCGCTCGGCGCCGGGCGCCACGCTGGCAACCGTGGGTGCCGTGATCGGCACGGTGGGCGAGAGCAGGGCGTCGTAGCGGTCGATGGCGGCATGCATGCGCGCTTGCCAGGCGCGGCGCAGGTCGAGGAGGGCGATGTACTCCCAGGCCGCCAGCGTGGCGCCCTTTTCGATGCGGGCACGCACCCGCGGGTCGTACTGGGCGCCCTTGGTGGCCAGCAGCCCACGGTGCCAGGCATAGGCTTCGGGTGGCGAGAAGCCGTAGGCGGGCTGCTCGGCCGCCTCGGGCAGGGCGATGGTGTCGATGCGCGCGCCGGCACGGCGCAGGATACCCAGGGTGCGCTCGAAGGCCTTGGCTACCGTGGCGTCCATGCCGTCCAGGAACAGCGTGGTGGGCACGGCCAGGCGGTAGCCGGCCAGCGGGGCCGGGCTGCGCGTGACGCGCGTGGCCGACAGCAGCTCGTGGACCAGGATGGCGTCGCGCACGCTGCGCGTCATGGCGCAGGCGGTGTCGAGCGTGGTGGACAGGGGCACGGCACCCGTGGTGGGCACCAGGCGCTGCGTGTTTTTGAAGCCCACGATGCCGTTCAGGGCAGCCGGGATGCGGATGGAGCCGCCCGTGTCCGAACCCAGGCCCACGAAGGCCGCGCCCGTGGCCACCGAGACGGCGGCACCGCTGGAGGATCCACCGGGCACGCGCGCCTCGCCGGGCAGGGCGCCGAAACGCCCGTCGAACGCTGCCGGCGTGCCGAAGTGGGGGTTCACCCCCACGCCGGAAAAGGCGAACTCGACCATGTTCGTGCGGCCGATGAGGCTCGCGCCCGCCGCGCGCAGGCGGGCCACGGCCGGGCTGTCCTGTGGTGCCGGGGTGCTGCCGGCCAGCGCAGTGGAGCCCGCTGCCGTGGGTTGGCCGGCGATGTCGAACAGGTCCTTGACCGAGACCGCCAGCCCGGCCAGGGGCTGGTGGCCGATGCCGGATTGCACCGCGGTGGTGCACGCCGTGTCGAAATGGGTCTGCAGGAAGGTGTGGTCGTTGGCCGGGGCCTGGGCGGCGGCGATGCAGCGTTCGAGCTCGGCAGCCGGGGTGCTGGCGCCTGTCCGCAGGGCCGAGCGGGTTTCCAGAAGGTCGGGGAGCATGGGTGTGCTAGAATCCTTGGGTTTTGCTGGGAGCAGTAGCGCCTTGTGCGTTGCGGCTTTCGCCAAATCAATCGCAAACCAGCCCTGTCAAGGTGTTGCGGCGCTCGTGGGAAACACGGCGTTGCAAATATTGGGGCTGATTTTAGACCTAACCTTTGGAGTATTTTCATGTCCGTTACCATGCGCGAAATGCTGGAAGCCGGTGTCCACTTCGGTCACCAAACCCGCTTCTGGAACCCCAAGATGGCCCCCTACATCTTCGGCCATCGCAACAAGATCCACATCATCAACCTGGAAAAGTCGCTGCCACTGTTCCAGGAAGCACAGAAGTTCGCCAAGCAACTGGCTGCCAACCGCGGCACGATCCTGATGGTCGGCACGAAGCGCCAGGCCCGCGAAATCCTGTCCGCCGAAGCGCAGCGCGCCGGCGTTCCTTTCGTTGACCAGCGCTGGCTGGGCGGCATGCTGACGAACTTCAAGACCGTGAAGACCTCGATCAAGCGCCTGAAGGACATGAAGGCCCAGCTGGAAACCGGCCTGGACAGCCTGAGCAAGAAGGAGCAGCTCACCTTCACCCGTGAGATCGAGAAGCTCGAGAAGGACATCGGCGGCATCCAGGACATGGCTGCCCTGCCCGACGCCATCTTCATCATCGACGTGGGCTTCCACAAGATCGCCGTGGCCGAAGCCAAGAAGCTCGGCATCCCGCTGATCGGTGTGGTCGACACGAACCACTCGCCTGAAGGCATCGACTACGTGATCCCCGGCAACGACGACTCGGCCAAGGCCGTGACGCTGTACGCCCGCGGTATCGCCGACGCGATCATCGAAGGCCGTGCCAACGCAGTGAACGAAGTCGTCAAGGCCGCCTCCGGCGAGAGCAGCGACGAATTCGTGGAAGTGCAAGAAGCCGCTGCCTGATAGCCCGGCTGCGCGATCCGTCGCGAACAAAAGCGGGGCTCTGTTGGCCCCCTTTTTTTTAGCCCGAGTCTGAAATCACTGAACTGAACACCGAAGGAATAAAGATGGCTGCAATTACCGCAAGCATGGTTGCCGAACTGCGTGGCAAGACCGATGCCCCCATGATGGAATGCAAGAAGGCCCTGACGGAAGCCGATGGCGACATGGCCAAGGCCGAAGAGCTGCTGCGCGTCAAGCTGGGCACCAAGGCCGGCAAGGCCGCTTCGCGCATCACCGCCGAAGGCGTGGTCGCCAGCTTCATCAGCGGCAACACCGGCGCCCTGGTCGAAGTGAACAGCGAAACCGACTTCGTGAGCAAGAACGACAGCTTCATCGCACTGGCCAATGCCGCTGCCGAGCTGGTCGCCAAGCACAACCCCGCCGACGTGGCGGCCCTGGGCGCCCTGGCCTATGAGCAGGACAGCTTCGGCCCCACGCTGGAAGACGTGCGCAAGGGCCTGATCGGCAAGATCGGCGAGAACATGTCCTTCCGCCGCTTCAAGCAGTTCAGCGGCAGCAACAAGCTGGCCTCGTACCTGCACGGCACGCGCATCGGCGTGGTCGTCGAGTTCGAAGGCGACGAAACGGCTGCCAAGGATGTGGCCATGCACGTGGCTGCCATGAAGCCCGTGGCCCTGACCAGCGCCGAGGTGCCAGCCGACCTGATCGAAAAAGAGCGCTCGGTCGCTGCTGCCAAGGCGGCTGAAGACAAGGCCAAGGCCGAAGCCGAAGGCAAGCCCGTGCAGTCCGACGAGATCGTTGCCAAGCGCATCGAAGGCGGCGTGCAGAAGTACCTCAAGGAAGTCTCGCTGTTCAACCAGGTCTTCGTGAAGGCTGCGGACGGCAAGCAGACCGTCGAGCAGATGCTCAAGGCCACCAACACCACCGTCAAGGGCTTCACCCTGTACGTGGTGGGCGAAGGCATCGAGAAGAAGGTCGACGACTTCGCCGCCGAAGTGGCCGCCCAGGTGGCAGCCGCCAAGGCCGCCGCCTGATCGTTCCCTGCAACAACCCCACCAAAGCCCAGAACCACCTACCGGAGAAATTTCCCATGTCCAACGCTGCACCAGCCCACAAGCGCATCCTGCTCAAGCTGTCTGGTGAGGCGCTGATGGGGGATGATGCCTTCGGCATCAACCGTGCCACGATCGTGCGCATGGTCGAGGAGATTGCCGAAGTCACCCGCCTGGGTGTGCAGGTGGCAGTGGTGATCGGTGGGGGCAACATCTTCCGTGGTGTCGCGGGCGGCTCGGTCGGCATGGACCGGGCCACTGCCGACTACATGGGCATGCTGGCCACCGTGATGAACGCGCTGGCCCTGGCCGATGCGATGGACAAGCAGGGCCTGATCGCCCGCGTGATGTCCGCCATCGCCATCGAGCAGGTGGTCGAGCCCTACGTGCGCCCCAAGGCGCTGCAGTACCTCGAAGAGGGCAAGGTGGTGGTCTTCGCGGCCGGCACCGGCAACCCCTTCTTCACCACCGACACGGCTGCGGCCCTGCGTGGCGCTGAAATCGGCGCCGAGCTGGTGCTCAAGGCCACCAAGGTGGACGGCGTTTATACTGCCGACCCCCAGAAGGACCCCACGGCCACGCGCTACACGAAGCTCAGCTTCGACGAGGCCATGTCCCGCAACCTGGGCATCATGGATGCGACCGCGTTTGCCCTGTGCCGTGACCAGAAGCTGCCGGTGCGGGTGTTCTCCATCATCAAGCACGGCGCGCTCAAGCGCGTGGTGATGGGTGAGGACGAGGGAACGCTGGTTTACGCCTGACGAAGAGCAGCGGGCGCCATGCTTGCTGCAGGTTCCGCCCCGAGGAGAAAAACATGACGATTGCCGACATCAAGAAGAACGCAGAGACCAAGATGGACCAGTCCATCGCGGCCTTCAAGAACAACCTGCAGAAGATCCGCACCGGCCGCGCCAACCCCGCGCTGCTCGATGCCGTGCAGGTCGAGTACTACGGCTCCTTCGTGCCCCTCTCCCAGGTGGCCAACGTGGCGCTGATCGACTCGCGCACCATCAGTGTGCAGCCCTGGGAAAAGGGCATGGGCGCCAAGATCGAAAAGGCCATCCGCGAAAGCGACCTGGGCCTGAACCCGGCCTCCATGGGCGACCTGATCCGCGTGCCCATGCCGCCCATGAGCGAGGAGCGCCGCAAGGAAATGACCAAGCTGGCCCGCTCCGAGGGCGAGAGCGCCAAGATCGCCGTGCGCAACCTGCGCCGCGACGCCAACGAATCCGTGAAGAAGCTGGTCAAGGACAAGCTGGCCTCCGAAGACGACCAGAAGCGCGCCGAAACCGACGTGCAGAAGGTCACCGACCGGCACATCGCCGAAGTCGATGCGCTGGTGGCGGCCAAGGAACAGGAAATCATGGCGGTTTGAGCCCCAGGGGCTTGATCGTTCACATGTCTGTATCTCCGGTGGTGCCGCACCACATCGCCATCGTCATGGATGGCAACGGCCGCTGGGCCACGCGCCGCTTCCTGCCGCGCCTGGCCGGCCACAAGCAAGGGGTTGATTCACTGCGCCGCTGCGCACGCGCCTGCGTGGAGCGGGGCGTGGGCGTGCTCACCGTCTTCGCCTTCTCGTCCGAGAACTGGAACCGGCCGGCCGAAGAGGTCTCGGGCCTGATGGAGCTGTTGGCCATGGCGCTGGCGCGCGAGGTGCCCCAGCTCACGAAGGACGGCGTGCGCCTGTACTTCGTGGGTGAACGCGCCGGCCTGTCGCCCAAGGTGCGTGACGGCCTGGCCCAGGCCGAAGCCGCCACGGCCCACAACACGCGTCTGGTGCTCAACGTCTGCTTCAACTACGGTGGCCGCTGGGACATTGCCCAGGCCGCGGCGGCGCTCGCCGCGAAGGGCGAGCCCATCACCGAAGCCAGCCTGAATGCGGCCATGGGCATGGCCCATGTGCCCGACCCGGACCTGGTGGTCCGCACGGGCGGGGAGATGCGCATCAGCAACTTCCTGCTCTGGCAGATTGCTTATTCGGAACTGGTCTTCAGTGACCGGTTGTGGCCGGATTTCGATGAATCCGCACTGGACGAGGCGATTGCGGCTTACAGTGCGCGGGAGCGCCGCTTCGGTAAAACCTCTGAACAGATCTCCCCGTCCGCGCATCCCGATCCGATGCCGGGCTGAAAGGCCCCATGCTCAAACAGCGCGTCATCACTGCCCTTGTCCTGCTGGCCATCCTGCTGCCAGCCCTGTTCTATGGCTCCCCGCTGCCCTTCACCGTGGTGGTGCTGGTGCTCATGGCCGGCGGCGCATGGGAGTGGGGGCGGCTGTGCGGTTTCGGCCAGGCCGGATCGCTGGCGGTAGGCGCGACCTGCGTGGCGCTGTGCCTGGGCTCATGGGCCCTGGGCTGGCTCACGCAGCCACTGACCGTGCTGTGGGTTGTGGGCGGCGCGCTGTGGGTGCTGGGCAAGGCCTGGCTGCTGCGCGCCGGGGTGCCCGGCTGGCCGCGCATCCCGGCAGCCGTGCGCCTGGTGGCCGGGGTGCTGGCCCTGTGGCTGGCCTGGCTGGCCGTGGTGCAGGCGCGCCATGTGGGCATCAACTTCCTGCTGTCGGTGCTGGTCCTGGTCTGGGTCGCCGACATCTTTGCCTATTTTGCCGGCCGCGCCTTCGGCCTGCGCTTCACCAAAGGCAAGCTGGCCCCGTCCATCAGCCCCGGCAAGAGCTGGGAGGGTGTGTGGGGCGGTTTGGCCGGCGTGCTGGTGCTCTCGTTCGCCTGGGTGGCGGCCGATGCCCACTGGCAGGCCGAGGTGCTCAGCTTCTATAGCCGCATGGCCCGCCAGGGCTGGTGGCTGCTGGTGGTGGCGGCGCTGTTCATGACGGCGATGAGTGTTTCCGGTGACCTGGTGGAGTCGCTCATCAAGCGCAGCGCCGGCGTCAAGGACAGCAGCAACCTGCTGCCAGGCCATGGCGGTGTGCTTGACCGCGTGGATGCCCTGCTGCCCACCCTTCCCCTGGCGATGATGCTCACGAGCCTGACGACCCCTCTATGAAACAACGGCTTACCGTTCTCGGCTCGACCGGTTCCATCGGGACCAGCACCCTGGATGTGGTGGCGCGCCACCCTGAACGCTTCGAGATCTTTGCGCTGAGTGCGGCCACGCAGGTGGACCTGATGCTGGCACAGTGCGCGCAGTTCACCCCCCGCTTTGCGGTGATGGCCAGTGCGCCCCACGCGCGCCAGCTTGAGGAAAAACTGCGCCAGAACGGCCTGGCCACGCGCGTTCTGTACGATGCCGACGCGCTGGAAACCATCGCTTCCCACCCCAATGTGGATGCCGTGATGGCGGCCATCGTCGGTGCCGCGGGCCTGGCGCCCTGCCTGGCGGCCGCGCGCACGGGCAAGCGCCTGCTGCTGGCCAACAAGGAAGCCCTGGTGGTAGGCGGCGGCCTGTTCATGCACACGGTGCGCGAAGGCGGCGCCACGCTGTTGCCCATCGACAGCGAGCACTCGGCCATCTTCCAGTGCCTGCCCGAGGATCCCGCCACCTGGCCGGACCGGGTGGACAGCATCCTGCTCACGGCATCGGGCGGGCCGTTCCGCCAGCGCGATCCGGCCACGCTGTCGCAGATCACGCCCGAGCAGGCCTGTGCGCACCCCAATTTCTCGATGGGGCGCAAGATCTCGGTCGACTCGGCCACCATGATGAACAAGGCGCTCGAGGTGATCGAGGCGCGCTGGCTGTTCGACCTGGCGCCCGAGCAGATCAAGGTGGTGATCCACCCGCAGCAGATCATCCACTCGATGGTGCAGTTCAAGGATGCCTCCATCCTCGCGCAGCTGGGCACGCCCGACATGCGCGTGCCGATTGCCGTGGGCCTGGCCTGGCCCGAGCGCATCGCCAGCGGCGCCAGCCGGCTCGATTTCTCGGCGCTGAGCGCGCTGGCCTTCGAGGATGCCGATGCCATCCGCTTCCCCGGCCTGCACCTGTCCTGGCAGGCGCTCAAGGCCGCCGAAGGCACGACGGCGGTGCTCAATGCCGCCAACGAGGTGGCGGTGGGGCAGTTTCTGTCGGGCCGGCTGCGGTTTGACCAGATTCATGCCGTCAACCTTGCAACTTTGGATGCGGTTTCGCCCTCCAAGCCGGATTCCCTGGCAGCGCTGCTCGATCTGGACGCCCAGTCGCGCAGGGCGGCAGAGCAGGCCGCCGGCCTGCTGGCCGCCTGAGGCGTGAAGCTTCGTTCCCTGACGACTGCCGCCGCTGCCACTGCCAACCCACGGAGTTTTCCATGCTGCTGACCGTTGTCGCGTTCATTGTCGCCCTGGGCCTTTTGATCGCCGTGCATGAATACGGGCACTACCGCGTGGCCGTGGCCTGCGGCGTCGAGGTGCTGCGCTTTTCGGTGGGTTTCGGCAAGCCGCTGTTCACCTGGCGGCCCAAGGGCTCGCCGACCGAGTTCGTGCTGGGTGCCTTTCCGCTGGGCGGCTATGTGCGCATGCTCGACGAGCGCGAGGCGCCCGTGGCGCCCGAGGAGCGCCACCTGGCCTTCAACACCCAGCCGCTGCGTTCGCGCGCGGCCATCGTGGTCGCCGGTCCGCTGGCCAACCTGCTGCTGGCGGTGCTGCTGTACTCCATCGTCAACTGGAACGGCGTGGAGGAGCCCAAGGCCGTGCTGGCCAGCCCGGTGGCGGGCTCCGTGGCCCACAGTGCCGGCCTGCGCGGGGGCGAGCTGGTGCAGCGCGCGGCGCTGGGTTCGGACGAACTCGAGCCCGTGCGCTCGTTCGAAGACCTGCGCTGGCTGCTGACCCGGGGTGCGCTGGAGGGTGAGTCCGTGCGCCTGGACGTGCAGCCGCAGACCGGCGCACACCGCGAGATGGTGCTGGACATGTCGAAGATCGACGCGCGCGAGGCCGATGCCCAGCTGTTCCGCAAGATCGGCATCCTGGGCCCCTGGACGCGCCCGGTGCTGGGCGAGGTGATGGCCAAGGGCGCGGCAGAGCGCGCGGGCCTGCGGCAGGGCGACGTGGTGCTCAAGATCGGCAACACCGAGGTGGTCGATGGTCAGCAACTGCGCGAGCTGATCCGCCAGTCCATGCGGGGCACAGAGCCGCTGTCGCAGCCCTGGCTGATCGACCGCGCGGGGCACTCGCTCACGCTGGAGGTGCTGCCCGACGCCCATCCCGAACTCGGTGCCACGGTGGGCCGCATCGGCGCCTACGTGGGCGCGCCGCCCGAATTTGTAACCGTTGAATACGGCGTGATCGAAGGTTTCTGGACCGGTGTGGTCAAGACCTGGGATGTCTCGCTGCTCACCCTCAAGATGATGGGGCGCATGGTGATCGGCGAGGCGTCCCTCAAGAACCTCAGCGGGCCCTTGACGATTGCCGACTATGCCGGCCGCTCTGCCAGCATGGGCCTCACCCAGTACCTGGTGTTCCTGGCGCTGATCAGCGTGAGCCTGGGGGTGCTGAACCTGCTGCCGCTGCCTGTTTTGGACGGTGGGCACCTGATGTATTATCTTTGGGAGGGCGTGACGGGCAAGCAAGTCTCGGATGCATGGCTGGAGCGGCTGCAGCGCGGCGGTGTCGCGGTGCTGCTCCTCATGATGTCCATTGCCCTGTTCAACGATATCACCCGGCTTTTTGGCTAACCATTTTTCCGCGCCTGCCCTGCAGGAGCGGCTCCAGTTCCATTCATGAAAAATCCAATCAATCGCCTGGGCGTGCGTACCGCATCGGCCATTGCAGCCATGGTCTTTGTCGCCAACGCGGCGTGGGCGCTGGAGCCCTTCAAGGTGCAGGACATCCGTGTCGAGGGCCTGCAGCGCGTGGAGCCCGGCACCATCTTTGCATCCATGCCTCTGCGCGTGGGCGATGACTACAACGACGAAAAGGGTGCCGCAGCCATCCGTGCGCTGTTCGGGCTGGGCCTGTTCAAGGACGTGCGCCTGGAAGCGTCTGGCAATGTGCTGGTGGTGGTGGTCGAGGAACGCCCCACGATTGCCGACGTGGACTTCGTGGGCACGCGCGAGTTCGACAAGGACGCCCTCAAGAAGAGCATGCGCGAAGTCGGCCTGACCGAAGGCCGCCCCTACGACCAGGCCCTGACCGACCGCGCCGAGCAGGAGCTCAAGCGCCAGTACATCAACAAGAGCCTGTACGGCGCCGAGGTGGTGACCACGGTGACCCCCATCGAGCGCAACCGCGTGAACCTCACCTTCTCGGTGGTCGAAGGCGAGCCCGCGCGCATCAACGAGGTGCGCATCGTCGGCAACAAGGCCTTCAGCGAATCCACGCTCACGGGCCTGTTCGACCAGGACACGGGCGGCTGGCTCAGCTGGTCCACCAAGTCCGACCGCTACTCGCGTGCCAAGCTCAATGCCGACCTGGAAACCCTGCGCACCTACTACCTGCAGCGCGGCTACCTGGAGTTCCGCGTGGAGTCGACCCAGGTCGCGATCTCTCCGGACAAGCAGGGCATCTCGATCACCGTGAACGTGTTCGAGGGCGAGCGCTTCGTGGTGTCGGGCGTCAAGCTCGAAGGCAACTACCTGGAGCGCGAGGACGAATTCAAGTCGCTGATCACCATCCGCCCCGGCGAGCCCTACAACGCCGACCAGGTGACCGAGACCACCAAGGGTTTCTCCGAGTATTTCGGCCGCTTCGGCTTTGCCTTCGCGCGCGTGGAGGCCGTGCCCGAGATCGACCGCGAGAACAACCGCGTGGCCCTGGTGCTGCAGGCCGAGCCCTCGCGCCGTGCCTACGTGCGCCGCATCAACGTGAGCGGCAACAACCGCACGCGCGATGAAGTGATCCGCCGCGAATTCCGCCAGTACGAGGCCTCCTGGTACGACGGCGAGCGCATCCGCCTGTCGCGCGACCGCGTGGACCGCCTGGGCTTCTTCACCGAAGTCAACGTCGAGACGCAGGAAGTGCCGGGCTCGCCCGACCAGGTGGACCTGGTGATCAACGTGGCCGAAAAGCCCACGGGCTCGCTGCAAATGGGCGTGGGCTTCTCCAGCGCCGAGAAGGTGTCGCTGTCCTTCGGCATCAAGCAGGAGAACTTCTTCGGCTCCGGCAACTACCTCGGGGTGGACGTCAACACCAGCAAGTACCGCCGTACGCTGGTGTTCAGCACCACCAACCCGTACTTCACCGACGAAGGCATCTCGCGCACGGTGGACCTGTACTACCGCACCGACAAGCCCTACGAAGACCAAGGCGGCAACTACGAACTGGTGACCACCGGGGGCTCGATGCGCTTCGGTGTGCCGTTCAGCGAGACCGACACGGTGTTCTTTGGTGGCGGCCTGGAGCAGACCACCATCAAGGCCGGCACCAACATCCCGGCCACCTACCTGGCCTATGCCGACAACTTCGGCTACAAGAGCACCTCGATCCCGCTGACCGTCGGCTGGTCGCGCGACGACCGCGACAGCGCGCTGGCACCCAATTCGGGCCGCTTCCAGCGCCTGAACTCCGAATGGTCGGTGGCGGGGGATGCACGCTATGTGCGCGCCAACTACCAGTACCAGCAGTATGTACCGCTGAACAAGCGCTTCACGCTGGCCTTCAACGGTGAACTGGGCATTGGCAAGGGCCTCAACGGCCGCCCCTTCCCGGTCTTCAAGAACTTCTACTCGGGCGGCCTGGGCTCGGTGCGCGGTTTCGACCAGGGCACCCTGGGCCCGCGCGACGTGACGGGTTCCTCCCTGGGCGGCCCGAAGAAGGTCACCCTCAATGCCGAGCTGATCGCCCCGTTCCCGGGTGCGGGCAACGACCGTACGCTGCGCGTCTTCACCTTCCTGGATGTAGGCAATGTGTATGGAGAGCATGAAAAAGTAACCGCCAGCGACATGCGAGCCTCCGTGGGGCTGGGCCTGAGCTGGATTTCCCCGCTGGGCCCCCTGCGCCTGGCCTTTGCACAACCGGTACGCAAGTTTGCTGGCGATAGAATCCAGAAACTGCAATTCCAGATTGGAACGTCTTTCTAATGAACTCCCTTTCCCGCCATTTCGCCCTGGTCATGTTGCTTGGCAGCTTTGCCATGGCGGTTCCCGCGCAAGCGCAAGAATCCTTCAAGGCCGGTTTCATCAACACCGACCGCATCTTGCGCGAGGCCAATTCGGCCAAGGCGGCGTCGGCCAAGCTCGAGCAGGAATTCACGCGCCGCGAGAAGGATCTCGTGGAAATGGGCAATGCCCTGAAGGCCGCCTCCGAGAAGTTCGAGCGTGAAGCCCCCACGCTGGCAGAGAGCCAGCGCGCGATCCGCCAGCGCCAGCTGGTGGACCAGGACCGTGATTTCCAACGCAAGCGCCGCGAGATCCAGGAAGACCTGAACGCCCGCCGCAACGAAGAGTACGCGGCCCTGCAAGAGCGCGCCAACCGCGTCGTCAAGCAGGTGGCCGAGACCGAAAAGTACGACGTGATCCTGCAGGAAGTGGCGTACATCAACCCCAAGCACGACATCACCGACAAGGTGATCAAGGCGCTCAATGCCACTCCTGCCGCCAAGTAAGCAGAAGGCGCCAGCGCAGCGCAGCCTGGCAGGTGGCGCGTGAGCTTGCTCCTGGGGCACATCGTCGATGCGCTCGGTGGCACGCTGGAAGGGGGGTCGGCCGAAACGGCCATCTCCCGCATCGCGCCGCTGGAGGTGGCAGGCCCGGGTGACCTCAGCTTCCTGAGCAACCCCCGCTACCAGCAGCAACTGGCCGCCTCCCGGGCGGCCTGTGTCATTGTGGCCCCGGCGATGCGCGAGGCCGCCCTGGCACGGGGCGCCTGCATCGTGGCCGACAACCCCTACGTCTATTTCGCCCGTGCCACGCAGCTGTGGCGCCAGCACGCCGCGCCCGCAGGGCAGGGCGGGGTGCATGCCAGCGCCGTGGTCGATCCATCGGCGCAGGTGCATCCCAGCGCCACCATCGGCCCGCTGTGCGTGGTCGAACGGGGTGCGCGCTTCGGCGCGGGCACGGTGCTCAAGTCGCGCGTCACGGTGGGCGAGGACTGCTCCATCGGCGAGCGCTGCATCGTCCATGCCGGCGTGGTGATCGGCGCCGATGGCTTCGGCTTCGCGCCCGAGAAGGGCCAGTGGGTCAAGATCGAGCAGCTGGGTGCGGTACGCATCGGCAACGACGTGGAGATCGGGGCCAACACCTGCATCGACCGTGGCGCCCTGGACGACACCGTCATCGAAGACGGCGTGAAGCTCGACAACCTGATCCAGATCGGGCACAACGTGCGCGTCGGCAAGCATGCGGCCATGGCCGGCTGTGTCGGCGTGGCCGGCAGCGCGACCATCGGCGCGCACTGCACCGTGGGGGGCGGTGCCATCGTGCTGGGCCACCTCACGCTGGCGGACAACGTGCACCTCTCGGCGGCCACGGTCGTTCCCCGCTAGCTGACCCAGCCCGGCCAGTACCCAGGCATGTTCCACATCGACGACAATGCGAGCTGGGACAAAAACGCTGCAACACTCAAACAAC
>NZ_JBKDTZ010000036.1:0-4489 GCF_046339755.1 Acidovorax sp.
CCCCAGGGCCAGCGCGGCGCCCAGGTAGAAGCCGATCTCACCGATCTGCTGCGTGGCGCCCAGGCAGTCGCCGGTGAAGCCCTGCAGGCGCCTTGCGAACCAGCGGGCCATCCAGGCCGCTCCCAGCGCACTCAGCGTGCAGGCCGCAAGTGCCACGGCGGTGGAGCTCCAGAACCAGGCCAGCGCCAGCGGCACCACGCACCAGGCCGCGGCCACCGCCAGCGCCGCGCCGGTGATCTGGTCGGCCAGGGGTTTGCTCTTGGAGCGTGCGGTATCGCCCACATGCGGCAGGCGGCGCACGATGAACAGGGGCCACAGGCGCGACAGCACATGCCCCCCCACCAGGGCCGCCAGCGCCGTGGACAGTCCGTGCGCACCGAGCGCGGCCAGCAGGCTGACCTTGGCCAGCAGGGCCAGCACCAGCGCCATGGCGCCGAAGGCGCCGACGCGCGAATCCTTCATGATGTCCAGCGCCCGTTCGCGGTCGTAGCTGCCGCCCAGGCCATCGGCCACATCGGCCAGTCCGTCCTCATGGAAGCCCCCGGTGAGCAGCACCGTGGCCACGGTGCAGAAGACGGCGGCCACCGCCGGGCCCAGCGGGTTGGGGGCCAGGGCCAGGGACAAGGCGGCATACACCCCTGCCGCCGCGGCCGCTGCAAGCCAGCCCACGCCGGGCAGATGCGCTGCGCTGGCGCGCAGCATGGCGGGGCTGAAGCCCACCCAGTCCGCCAGCCGCCCCGTGACGGGGATGCGGGTGAAGAACTGCACGGCCAGCAGGTAGCGGCGCAGGGCTTGCATGGCAGCAGTGCGGGCCTGCCGGCCTTACTTGGCGCGCAGGAACAGGCGGTAGGCTGGGTTCAGCGTTTCTTCCACATGGGGATAACCCAGCGTGGAGAGGAAGGCGTCGAACGTGGCCGAGTCCTCGGGGGGCACCTGCATGCCCACCAGGATGCGGCCGTAGTCCGCGCCCTGGTTGCGGTAGTGGAACAGGCTGATGTTCCAGGTCGGCTGCATCAGGCTCAGGAACTTGAGCAGCGCGCCCGGCCGTTCGGGGAACACGAAGCGCAGCAGACGCTCATCCTGCGCCAGCGCGGAGTGCCCGCCCACCAGGTGGCGCAGGTGCTCCTTGGCCATCTCGTCGTGCGTGAGGTCCAGCGCCCCGAAGCCGTGCTCCGTGAAGATCTGCGCGAGCTTTTGCGATTCGCCCTTGCCCTGGGCCGTGAGGCCCACGAACACATGGGCCTCGGCGGAGTCGCTGATGCGGTAGTTGAATTCGGTCACGTTGCGCGGGCCGCCGGGCAGGGCGCCCACCACCTCACAGAAACGACGGAAGCTGCCGCGCTCTTCGGGGATGGTCACGGCCAGCAAGGCCTCGCGTTCCTCGCCGACTTCAGCGCGCTCGGCGACGAAGCGCAGCCGGTCGAAGTTCATGTTGGCGCCGCACAGGATGGCGGCGTAGGTCTCGCCCTCGGTCTGGTGCGTCTCCACATATTGCTTGATGGCGGCCACGGCGAGCGCGCCCGAGGGCTCGACGATGCTGCGCGTGTCAACGAACACGTCCTTGATCGCGGCGCACACGGCATCAGTGTCCACCGTGATGAACTCGTCCACCAGGCTGCTGGCGATGCGGAAGGTCTCCTCACCCACCAGCTTGACGGCCGTGCCGTCGGAGAACAGGCCCACGTCGGGCAGGGTCACGCGCTGGTGCGCGCGCACGGACTGCGCCATGGCGTCCGAGTCGTTCATCTGCACGCCGATGACCTTGATCTCCGGGCGCACGGCCTTGATGTAGTTGGCCACGCCGCTGACCAGGCCGCCACCGCCGATGGCCACGAACACGGCATCGAGCCGGTTGCTGCCCAGGCGCTGCAGCTGGCGCAGGATTTCCATGGCGATCGTGCCCTGGCCGGCGATTACATCCGGGTCGTCGAAGGGGTGGACGAAGGTCAGGCCTTCCTTTTCCTGCAGCGCAGCCGCGTGCTGGTAGGCGTCGGAATAGCTCTCGCCGTGCAGCACCACCTCGCCACCCAGCGTGCGCACCGCATCCACCTTGACCTGGGGCGTGGTGGTGGGCATCACGATCACGGCGCGGGCGCCGAGCTTGCTCGCGCTCATGGCCACGCCCTGGGCGTGGTTGCCAGCCGAGGCGCAGATCACGCCGCGCTGCAGCTGGCCGGGAGTGAGATGCGCCATCTTGTTGTAGGCGCCCCGGAGCTTGAAGCTGAACACGGCCTGCTGGTCTTCGCGCTTGAGCAGCACGCGGTTGTTCAGGCGCCGGCTCAGGTCGTGGGCAGGCTCCAGGTCCGACTCGATCGCCACGTCGTACACACGGGCGGTGAGGATCTTCTTGAGGTAATCGGCGGGGGTCAGGTCGTGGGTCATGGCGGCAGGGGACGGACGGAAGGCCCCCGTGCTCGCGAGCAGGCGGGGGCACACATCATAGGGGGTCGTCTTCCTGCGCGCGGTCGGGGCAGGGCCGGGTGTCGCCTCCGGGCAAAAAAAAGCCCCAGGCCGCAAAGCCCGGGGCTGAATCCATCCTTTGAGGAGATGGAGGAGACAATCGGCGCGTTGGAGGTGGTGGAGATGTTTCCAGAACCTGTCCCTTTTCGATAAAAGGGCAACGCATGGGCGAATATTAGCGCAGAGGATGCTGCGATGCAGCAAAATTCAGCGGTTTTTTTGGAGTGGTCCATCCATTTCGTGAAAAAAGCCACGTTTTGTCGATGAAACATTGAGGAGTTATACGCATGGAATGCACAGTCAGCTGGACCGGCGGCGCCGGAACCCGCTCGGGAATGGGGTTTGTGGCAGAAACCGGCAGCGGCCACGTCCTGACCATGGACGGCGCGCCCGACAGCGCCAACCCGGCCAACGGAGGGCAGAATCTGGCGCCCAGGCCCATGGAGACCGTGCTGGCCGGTACGGGCGGCTGCACCGCCTATGACGTGGTGCTGATATTGAAGCGCGGGCGCCACGACGTGCGCGGCTGCAGCGTCAAGCTCACCTCCGAGCGGGCGGACACAGACCCCAAGGTGTTCACCAAGATCCATATGCAATTCACCGTCACGGGCAAGGGCATTCCCCCCGCCGCTGTGGAGCGCGCGATCGCCATGAGCCACGAGAAATACTGCTCGGCCAGCATCATGCTGGGCAAGACGGCCGAAATCACCACCGGCTTCGAGATCGTCGAGGCCTGAGCCCCTGCCATCGCGCAGGCATCGTACCGTCCGCTGCCTTCGAAACTGGCGCGGCGAACACCTGCGCTCCCGTGCAAGGGCCGCCCCGCCGCACCGGGAGCGTCTCCCTCAGGGGGATGGCGCCGAAGGCGACTCAGGGGGAGTCAAATCCTATGCGCCGTGGTCGTCATGACCTTGGCGGCGGCCCGCATCAGCGCCTGGACCGGCGGCGGCAGGCGCGTGGCGCCCTCGGCCAGGGCCTGTGCCGCGTGGCGCTCCTCGTCGTCCTTCATGCGCGCGACCACGGCGCGGGAGGCCAGGTCATCGGCCGGAAGTCGGTCCAGATGGCCTGCCAGGTGGGCCGCCACCTGATTTTCGGTCTCCGCCACGAAGCCCAGGCTCACCCGGTCGCTGACCTTGGCCGCCACCAAGCCCAGGGCAAAGGCACCGGCAAACCACAAGGGGTTGAGCACACTGGGGCGGGCGCCCAGGGCGTCCAGCCGTTCCCGGGTCCAGGCCAGGTGGTCGGTTTCCTCGCGCGCTGCCTCCAGCAGATGGCCGCGCAGATGGTCGTCGCGGGTGACCGCCGCCTGGGCGGTGTAAAGCGCCTGCGCACAGACTTCGCCCACGTGGTTGACCCGCATCAGCGAGCCGGCCAATTTCCGTTGCTCAGGGGTCATGGAGCCCTCCGCATGACCGGTGGCGGGGGAGACTTCCGAGGCGCGCGGTGTGGCAAAAAGGGTGCGCAGGGCGTGGTCAGCAGCAGTCAAGAAGGCGTCCATGGCAGGCTGGGAATGAGAATGAATGTGGAAACAGGTGTTGCAAATTGACACAAGTGTGCGCAGGCCAGAAAGTGGCCGAAAGGCACTTCGATGGTGCGTGCGGGATGGATTTTGCCGGGGTGCACTGAAATGTTGCAACACTGCAACGAAATCTCCCTTTCGGGTCGATTGTGGGTGAATTCCTTTGCGAAAGAGGTCGGGGTCTGGTGCAATAAGAACAACTTCCCCACCAGGAGGTTGGCCCGGGGAACCGGCGGGACTGAGCAGGTGCAAGGCATCCCTAGACCCCCCGTACCGGCGCCCTATGTTTAACCTTGGAGTAACTCGCAATGAAAAAATCCCTGATTGCCCTGGCTGTGCTGGCTGCTTCCGGCGCTGCAATGGCTCAATCGTCCGTGACGCTGTTCGGCGTGGTTGACGCAACCTACGCCTACGGCAGCGGCAGCGCTGGTAACCGCTCGCAACTGACGAACTCCGGATACAACAGCAGCCGTCTGGGTTTCCGCGGCGTTGAAGACCTGGGCGGTGGCC
>NZ_JBKDTZ010000037.1:0-3814 GCF_046339755.1 Acidovorax sp.
GGGTGTAGGTGTCCACGCCGCCGGCAACGTTGTTGGCCAGCTCGCCCAACTGCAGGTTGCCGATGCTGGCGGCATGCTCCACCACTTCAAGGCCGCGGAACACGTCACCCTCGGCGTCGGGCAGCGTCTTGCCCTGCTCGGCCGTGAGGATGGCGGCCAGCTCGGCCATGTTCTCGCGGATCAGCTGCTGGTACTTGAGGAAGATGCGCGCGCGCGTGCCGAGGGGCGTCTTCTTCCAGGTCTTGAAGGCTTCCTTGCCCGACGCCACCGCGGCATCGATCTCTTCGGCGGTGGCAAACGGCACGCGGGCCAGCACTTCCTGCGTGGCGGGGTTCACCACATCGCGCCATTCGGTGGTCCTGGACTCGACGAACTGGCCGCCGATCAGCAGCTTGACGGTGGGGGCCAGCACGGCCGAAGAGGTAGGTGCGTTCATCAGTATGTCTCCTGAAAGGGTGGGGGCGCGAAACAGTGGCTATGGGTGACTATCGTGCAACCCATGCATCGTAGCTGTGCAAAATTGTGAAGACAATAGACAATACTGCGCACAAGGTTTGCAAAAATGCACATGGCGCGCCGCCTGTGCATGGGCACACCGCACGATCAACAGGGGCTTCTTCTTTCATGGACTGGGACAACCTGCGCTTCTTTCTGGAGCTGGCCCGCGCCGGCACGCTGGTGGGCGCCGCGCGCCGCCTTGCGGTCGACCACACCACCGTGGCGCGCCGCATCCAGGCGCTCGAAAAGCAGGTCGGCTCGGCCCTGTTCGCGCGCGAGGCCGGCGGGCACCGGCTCACTGAGGCCGGTCGCGCGCTGCTGCCCCAGGTCGAGGCCATGGAGGCCGCCTTTATGGCGGTGGAGAATGCCGCGCCCGCCGCGCGCCAGGGGCTGCACGGCCTGGTGCGCATCGGTACCACCGAGGGCTTCGGCAACCTGGTGCTGGCGCCGCAACTGGCGCACTTCGCCCAAGGCCACCCGGGCCTGGTGCTCGACCTGCTGGCCCTGCCGCGCCTGGTGCACCTGTCACGGCGCGAGGCGGACATCGTGATCTCGCTGGAGCGCCCCGCGCGCGGCGCGGTGCTGGTGGTCAAGCTCACCGACTACGTGCTGCAGTTGTACGGCACGCGCAGCTACCTGGCGGCCCATCCACCCATCCGTAGCGCGGACGACCTGCGCGGCCACAGCTTCATCAGCTACGTGGACGACCTGCTGTTCACCAAGGAGCTGCAGATCCTGGACGAGCTGCACCGCCCCGAGCGCTTTGCCTTGCGCAGCACCAGCGTGCTGGCGCAGTACGAGGCGGTGCGCGCCGGTGCCGGGCTGGCCGTGCTGCCGGCCTTCGTCGCGGCACAGGACCCGGCCCTCACGCTGGTGCTGCCCGGCATGGCACGCTTCACGCGCACGTTCTGGATGTCCATGCCCGAGGAGAACAAGCAGGTGGCGCGCATGCAGGCCACCTGGGCCTTTCTGCGCGAGACGGTGGCGGCGCAGCAGAGCCTGCTGCTGCCCGACCTGCCCGACCTGCCCGAGGCGATAGCATCGCGGCCATGAGTCTGTCCGCCGTCCTCTCTGTTCCGGCCACACCCGCCCAGCCCCGCATGCGCCTGCGTGCCGCCGCCATCATCGAGCGTGCCGGGCAGGTGCTGCTGCACCGGGCCGAAGGCGACCCCTTCTGGGCCCTGCCCGGCGGCGGCATCGAGCCTGGCGAATGCGCCGGCGAGACCTTGGTGCGCGAAATGCAGGAAGAGCTGGGCCTTGCCGTGGTGCCCGGCGCGCTGGCCTGCGTGGTGGAGAACTTCTTCGTCTACCTGGGCGCCGCCTACCACGAGACCGGCCTGTACCTGCAGGTGCACCCCGAACCGGGCGGTTTGCTGGACCAATCCGCTGGTCCCTACGAAGGTGTGGAAGGCAGGCGCAGGCTGGAGTTCGCATGGTTCGACCGTGTGACACTGCCGGGCCTGGACCTGCGGCCCCCTTTCCTGCGCGATGCGCTCGCACGCGAACGCCAGGGCGGCGTGCTCCACATCGTCTACCGGGATCCAGCACCACCGGGCGGGGCTGCTGCAGACGCACCTGCCATCCTTTCCGAAAGCCCTGTATGAAGACCGATGACGACCTGCAGGCCTACCTGCACCAGCACATTCCCCTGTCCCGCGCGATGGAGGTGTCGGTGCTGGAGTCCTCCCTGGCGCGCGTGGTGCTGAGCGCGCCGCTGGCACCCAACATCAACCACCGCGAGACGGTGTTCGGCGGCAGCGCCTCGGCCGTGGCCATCCTGGCCGCCTGGTCCATGCTGCACCTGCGGCTGTCTGCCCACGGCCTGGGCAGCCGGCTGGTCATCCAGCGCAACAACATGGCGTACGGGCTGCCCATCGACGGGTCCTTCACCGCCGTGGCCGAGGCGCCTTCGGAGGCCGCCTGGCGCGCCTTCGTGCGCGTGTACGAGCGCAAGGGCCTGGGGCGCATCGAGCAGGCCTCGGTGCTGATGTACCACGGGCAGCCGGCGGGAAAGCTCACGGGCGAATTTGTCGCCTTCGGGCAGGGGTATCAATAGCCGGACTACGATCATCGCCTCGCAAACGGGGAGACCACCATGGGACTTTTGGACGGAGTGATGGGCAATGCATCCAAGATCGATGCAGCCAAGATCCAGGAAGAATTCAGCCGCATCCTGATGCCGGGCGAGGTGGTGGAGCATGCCTACCAACTCATCCGCGACTACTTCGTCTTCACCAACAAGCGCCTGGTGCTGGTGGACAAGCAGGGCATCACGGGCAGCAAAGTGGAGTACCACTCGCTGCCCTACAAAAGCATCACCCACTTCAGCATCGAGACCGGCGGCACCTTCGACCTCGATGCCGAACTCAAGATCTGGATCTCGGGCAGCGCCACGCCGTTCCAGAAGCAGTTCAACAAGAAGCTCAGCATCTATGACGTGCAGAGCGTGCTGGCCAGCTATGTGCTGAAGTAGGCGAGCACATGGCCCGAAAAGCGGCTGTGCAACGCTGCTTTTCGGGCCATTGGCCGGTGAGGGGATGGCTATGGTGAACCACCGGGCGATGGCATGCCCTGGTGTTTGGTTCGCAAGCACCGGCAGCCAGCCCTACAGGAGTCCTTCGGCCATGTCTCCCATCATTTCCGGCCTCGCATCCGTTGCTTCCTTTCTCTACAACGCGGCCTCGGGCAGCAAGTCCGCCGCGTCGTCGCGCGCCAGCCAGCCGGCCGCTGCCGAGCCGTCTGCCGTGGTCACCTTGAGCAAGGAGGCCGAAACCCTGGCCGGCTTTGCCGGCAAAGGCATGCTGATGACGTCCGGCAAGCTCGATGGCCCGCTGGGTACGCGTGTGGGTGCCGATGCCGGCACGGCATTGACGGCCTCGCAGGCCGACCGCGCCGTGTCCAAGCAGGACTTCCAGGACCTGCTCGCCAGCTTTGGCGCCAGCGATGCGCAAAAGGAGCAGTTGGCCGCCGGCTTCGACGCCAACCAGGACGGCGCCATCTCGCGCGATGAATTCCTCAAAGGGGTTGCCGCCACTTCGGGCACCAAGGGTGGCAGCGAGCTGTCGCAGTCGCTGCTGCAACTGGTGGACCGCCACGGCAATGCCAACGGCGTTGTGAACCACATCGAGCTGGCGCAGCTCACCACGGCCTTTGCCAACGCCCAACTGCGCAAGGCAGCTTAGCCCCGCAGCGTCCAGACCCCTTCGGAAAGCAAAAAAGCGTGGCCATGCCACGCTTTTCTTTTTGGGGAGGGTGGGCCTCTCTTTTTATATCCTGCCCATGAGCAGCAGGATCACGAGGATCAGCACCACCAGGC
>NZ_JBKDTZ010000038.1:0-11781 GCF_046339755.1 Acidovorax sp.
ACCCCAAGGTGCTGAGCTACCTGGACGTGCTGCGCGACAAGAAGCCCGTGGGCAGGCGAGTTGCCATCATCGGTGCGGGCGGCATCGGCTTCGACGTGGGCGAGTACCTTACGCACGAGGGCGAGAGCGGCGCGCTGGCACAGGGCCAGGCACTGGGACCCACCGAGCACCGCAGCCACTCAGTGGCGGTGTACCAGTACACGGGCGGCACCACCGGGCGCAGCAAGGGCGCGGTGATCACGCACAGCAATATTTTGGCAACCTTGCGCATCACGCGCGACTTTCTCGACGCCTACGATGGGCCCAAGCGCGGCGAGACCATGCTCACCATGCTGCCCATGTACCACGTGTTCGCCTTCATGGTGAACTTTCTGGTGTTCTTCCAGGTGGGGGCGCGCAATCTGCTGGTGCCCAACCCGCGCCCCATGGCCAACCTGCAAAAGACTTTCGAGCACTTCGAGGTGCACTGGACCGCCGGGGTGGACACGCTGTTCGCCGGCCTGCTGGCCGAGCCCTGGTTCCAGTCCAGGCCACCCAGGCTGCGCTATGCGTTCTCGGGCGGCACGGCCTTGCGCACGTCGACCGCGCAGGCCTGGCAGGCGCTGGTCTGTCCCATCATCGAAGGCTATGGCATGACGGAGACGTCTTGCATCGTCTCGTGCAACCCGCCCTCGGCCACGCCGCGCCTGGGCACCGTGGGGGTGCCCATGCCGGGCTGCCGGGTGCGCGTGGTCGATGACCTGGGGCGCGACGTGCCCCAGGGCCAGCGCGGCGAGCTGCTGGTGCAGGGACCGCAGGTCGTGGCCGGCTACCTGCATGCGCAGGAAGACAGCGCCAGCGCGATCCGGGATGGCTGGCTGCACACGGGCGACATCGCACAGCTGGAAGAGGGCGGCTTCATCCGCATCGTGGACCGCAAGAAGGACATGATCCTGGTCTCGGGCTTCAACGTCTACCCCAACGAGGTGGAAGACGTGCTGGCTGCACACCCCGACATCGCCGAGGCTGCCGTCATCGGCGTGCAGGACGCCGGCACCGGCGAGGCCGTGCGCGCCTTCGTCGTGCCGCGCAACCCGGCGCTGACGGCCGAAGACGTGGAGCGCCATTGCCGCACCCAGCTCACGGCCTACAAGGTGCCGCGGCAGATCATCTTCCGCGAGCAGTTGCCCAAGTCGCCGGTGGGCAAGATATTGCGGGCGTCGCTGCGCGAGGCGGCCTGACGGGCCTTGGCGCAGGTTGGCGCAGCCAAAAAAAGGACCGGGCCTGAAAGGCTCGGTCCTCTTTTTCCAGTGTGCAAAAGCGGGCGTTCTATACCTTGTCCTCCGCCCGTCGGCGCGGCAGCTGCCGCTTGACGGCCGGGCGCTGCAGGCGCTGCTTGGGGTCCATGCCGTCGGGCAGCTCGCTGGCGCGCTGCAGCTGGATGTGGGCCACCAGGCCGCCAGTGCTGCTGTTGGCCAGCGCGAAGATGCCGCCCATGCGTTGCACCGTCTTGTCCACGATGGACAGGCCCAGCCCCGCGCCGGCGGCGGCGGTGCGTGCCGAGTCGCCGCGGAAGAAGGGCTTGGTCAGGTTGGACAGCTGCTCGGGCGGCACACCCACTCCGTGGTCGCGGATCTTCACCAGCACCCAGTTCTCGCGGCCCTTGGCGGCGATGTCCACATTGGCCACGCCGGTGTCGTCGCCCTTGCCGTAGCGGCGCGCGTTCTCCAGCCGGTTGGAGATCACGCGCGCCAGTTCCACCTCGTCGGCCAGCACGTTCAGGTCCTCGGGGATGGTCATGCTGATCTGCAGTTCGCGGTGGTCCTGCACCGCGTACACGCACGACGAGACCACGGCATGCAGGTTGACCGGCGTGAGCGTCACGTGGTCGGGCCGCGCATAGTCGAGGAACTTGTCGATGGTGGCGTCGAGCTGCACGATGTCGGCCACCATGTGTTCGCGCGCCACGTCGTCGTTCACGCTCATCTCGGTTTCCAGGCGCAGGCGCGCCAGCGGGGTGCGCAGGTCGTGCGAGATGCCGGCCAGCATCACCGCGCGGTCCTGCTCGAGCTTGGCCAGCTTTTGCGCCATGCGGTTGAAGCCGATGTTCACCTCGCGGATCTCGCTGGTGACCACTTCTTCATCGAGGTGGCTGGCGGCGAAATCGCCGTCGCGCACGCGGTTGGCGGCGTACGACAGCTGCTTGAGCGGCCGGTTGATCAGCCGCGCGATCGCGGCTGCCCCCGCCAGCGACAGCGCGCCCGCGGTGATGAGCCAGATCAGCCAGGTGCGCCCGCCCGCGGGGCTGAAGCGCGAGCGGTCCATCAGCAGCCAGTTGGGGTCGCCATTGATGTTGAAGCCCACCCACAGGCCGGGCTCGCCGTTCACGCTCTGGGCCACGATGGTGTCGGGCCCCAGGCGCTGGGTGAGCTCGTCGGTGAGGCGGTTGCCCAGCGCCGTGCCGTCGAGCAGCGCGAACTGGTCTTTGGGCTCGCGCGGCAGGATGCGCACGCCCTCCTGGTCGGCCATGGTCTTGATGAGCGAGACGCGCGCGATGGCATCCGAGTGCACCAGCGCCGCGCGGCTCAGGTTCACCAGCGAGGCGATCTGCTGCGCCGTGTGCAGCGTGCGCGGCTCGAACTCGAGCGCGCGCAGCGTCTGCAGCCACGCCAGGATGCTGCCCACCAGCAGCAGGGCCAGCAGGAAGAAGGTGCGCCAGAAGAGGTTGAGCCCCACCCGCGCCTTTTGCTCGCGCGCCAGCCGAACCGCCTCGAGCGGGGCGGGGCTGGTGGCGTCTGTCGGCGCGGGCTCGGGTGGGGAAGCGCGCGGTACAGGCCGCGCCTTTGCGCCGGAAATGGACATATCCCTCGATTATCAGCTCGTGCCGTCCGGCACGAACACATAGCCCACGCCCCACACGGTCTGGATGTAGCGCGGCGCGGCGGCGTCCACCTCGACCAGCTTGCGCAGGCGCGAGACCTGCACGTCCAGGCTGCGGTCGAAGGGCTCGAACTCGCGGCCCCGGGCCAGCAGGGCCAGTTTTTCGCGCGACAGCGGCTGGCGCGGGTGGCGCACCAGGGCTTTGAGCATGGCGAATTCGCCGGTGGTCAGGGGCAGTTCTTCGCCGTTGCGCTGCAGGGCGCGTGTGCCCAGGTCGAAGGTGAAGGGGCCGAAGTTGACCACCTCGTTGTCGCCCGAGGGGGCACCCGGCGCCTCCTGCGCAGGGCGGCGGCGCAGCACGGCGTGCACGCGGGCCAGCAACTCGCGCGGGTTGAAGGGCTTGCCCAGGTAGTCGTCAGCACCTACTTCCAGGCCCACGATGCGGTCCACGTCCTCGCCCTTGGCGGTGAGCATGATGATGGGGGTGCGGTCGTTGGCGGCGCGCAGGCGGCGGCAGATGGACAGGCCGTCTTCGCCGGGCATCATCAGGTCGAGCACGATGAGGTCCACCGTTTCGCGCAGCAGCAGGCGGTTCAGCGCCTTGCCGTCTTCGGCGACCATCACCTCGAAGCCTTCCTGCGTGAGATAGCGGCGCAGCAGGTCACGGATGCGTGCGTCGTCGTCCACGACGAGAATCTTGTCGGTGCGGTTGGTTGTTGTGGCCATGTTGATCCCAAGTCCAATTTGTAACAGAGCCGATTCTGACCACTTGCAGCCGCAAAGTTCGGTTTTTGGGGGTATGTTTGACCAACTGTTACAAGTTTTGCGGAGCTTCGCACACTTGGCGCATGGGCTTCACGGCGGGGTGTGCGCCAGCGGTTATCGTGGCGCCACCAATGTTTGACGAAAGCTTTTCCCCTATGAAGATCTCCACCCGCCTGATTGCCACCGCCGCCTTGCTGGCCTGCTGCACTGGTGCCGCCCTGGCCCAGAACACCGCGCCGCCAGAGCTGCGCTACGTGGTGCAGTTGTCGGCCACGGGCACCGGGGAGGCGCAGCAGGACCTGCTGGTGGTCACCCTCTCCACCAGCAAGGAAGGCGCCGACGCCAGCGCCGTGCAGGCCCAGCTCAAGCAGGCGCTGGACGGTGCCCTGGCCGAGGCCAAGCGCAATGCCCAGCCTGGCCAGCTCGACGTGCGCACGGGCCCCTTCGGCCTGTACCCGCGCTATGCCAAGGACGGCAAGATCAACGGCTGGCAGGGCCGCGCCGAGCTGGTGCTGGAGGGGCGCGACTTCTCGCGCATCACCACCACGGCCGGCAAGGTGCAGACCATGGCCATCAGCCAGGTGGCGTTTGCCCTGTCGCGCGAGGCCCGTGCCAAGGTCGAGGGCGAGGCCCAGACCCAGGCCATCGAGCAGTTCAAGGCCCGCGCGGCCGAACTGGCCAAGGGCTTCGGCTTTGCCAACTACAGCCTGCGCGAAGTGGCGGTGAACAGCAATGAAATGTCGCCCGGCCCGCGCCCGCGCATGATGGCCATGGAGGCCAAGGCCTCGTCCTTCTCTGACTCGGCCGTGCCGGTGGAGGCGGGCAAGGCGCAGGTGGTCGTCACCGTGTCCGGGTCCGTGCAGATGCGCTGAGGCAGTGCAGGGCGGCTTGCTGCCGCCTTGTGTTCAGAGCGCCTGACCGCCAGATACCTCGATGCGCTGGGCCGTGACCCAGCGGTTGCTCGCATCCAGCAGGCTGGCCACCATGGGCCCGATGTCGTCGGGCAGGCCCACGCGGCCCAGGGCCGTGACATCGGCCAGGTGCTTGTTCAGCGCGGGGTTGTCGCGCACCGCGCCACCGCCGAAGTCGGTTTCGATGGCGCCGGGCGCCACGGTATTCACCGCGATGCCGCGCGCGCCCAGTTCCTTGGCCAGGTAGCGGGTGAGCACCTCCACGGCGCCCTTGGCGGCTGCGTAGGCGGCGTAGCCCGGCAGCGTCATGCGCGTGAGCCCGGTGGAGAAGTTCACGATGCGCCCGCCGTCGGCCACCAGCGGCAGCAGGGCCTGCGTGAGGAAGAACACCCCTTTGAAGTGCACATCGACCAGGCGGTCGAACTGTGCCTCGGTGGTGTCGGCGAAGCTGGCGTAGTCGCCGTGGCCGGCATTGTTGACCAGGTGGTCGATGGTGGCGCGGCCCCAGATGGCCTGCAGCGCGGCGCGCAGGCGCTCGGTGAAACCTGTGAAGCTGGGCACGTCGCCCGTGTCCAGCTGCAGGGCCACGGCCTTGCGGCCCAGGGCGGTGATTTCGGCAACCACGGCCTGGGCTTCGCCGGCCTTGCTGCGGTAAGTGACGACCACGTCGCCGCCGGTGCGGGCGATGCTCAGCGCGGTGTTGCGGCCCAGCCCCCGGCTGGCGCCGGTGATGAGGGTGATGGTGGAGGTTGCGGTGGTGGTGGATGTCATGGTTGGGCTCCTGTGGGTGACGGAATCCAGTGTCTGGCCAGAGCCCCTGGCGGTGTTGCCGAAACCCCCTCAATTCTTGCCTGATTCTCCAAAGCCAGTGCCAAAGCTCCTACAAAGCGTTACGCTAGGCACATGACGTTTCCCTCTCCGCTGTTCCAGGCCGTGAGCCGCTACACCGACGCCCATGCCCGTCAGCCAGGTGTCACGCCCACCCCCATCCCGGGGATGACGGTGGTGCGTGCCACCGAGCCCAGCGGGCTGATGCATGCCATATCGCACCCGCTGGTCTGCCTGGTGCTGCAGGGCAGCAAGCAGGTGACCATGGGGGCGCAGGCCTTCGATTTCTCGGAAGGGGAATCGCTGCTGATCACTGCCGACGTGCCCACGGTGAGCCAGATCACGCGCGCCAGCGCGGCCGCGCCCTACCTGTCGATCGCGCTGGAGCTGAACCTGCCGGTGATCGCCGACCTCTCGGCCCAGATGGGTGCCGCGCCCCTGGGCGACCACGCCCCCGTGCGCGTGGACCCCACCGATGACGAGGTGGCTGACGTGGCCCTGCGCCTGATGCGCCTGCTGGAGCGGCCCGAGGCCGTGCCCCTGCTGCACGCCCCGCTGGTGCGCGAACTGCACTACTGGCTGCTGGCCGGCCGCCACGGTGCCGCCATCCGCCGCCTGGGCTGGCCCGGTAGCCATGCCCAGCGCGTGGCGCGCGCCGTGGCCGTGCTGCGCAAGGATTTCGCCCAGCCCCTGCCCGTGGAAAGCCTCGCCGCGCTGGCGGACATGAGCCCCTCGTCCTTCCACCAGCACTTTCGGGCCGTCACATCCCTCTCGCCCCTGCAGTTCCAGAAACAGCTGCGCCTGATCGAGGCGCGCCGGCTCATGCTGTCCGAGGGTGCGAGCGCCAGCACGGCCGCTTTTGCGGTGGGCTATGAAAGCGTGCCCCAGTTCACGCGCGAGTATGGGCGCCTGTTCGGCCTGCCGCCGGTGCGCGACACCCAGGCGGCGCGGGGCAGGGCGCGCGAGGCGGCGTGAAAGAGCTGCCTGCCGGCATCAGGGCGGCTTTGCAGCCTGCTTTGCACGCTGCGGATAGATCGTCTCTCCCCGCGCCAGCATCGCGACAAAGGTTTCAATCTTCTTCCTGCGCCCAGCCTCGGTTTTGAGGTTGTGCACCCGAAACGCCAGCATTGCAAGTCATGACTAGCAAATAACGTAATTTATGAATAATATGCAAGCCATGACTGACAAAATCAGGCTCCCAGACGAGTTGGGCGCGCAATTGCGCGAGCGCCGGGAGGCCTTGGGCATGAGCAAGTCTGCATTGGCCAACAAGGCGGGCAAGGTGCGCGAGGTGGTCTACCGACTGGAGGCGGGCGAGGACACCACCGTGTCTTCCCTCCTGGCCGTTCTGGGGGCCCTGGGCCTGGCGATGCGCATCGAGAGCGCGGGCCTGCCTTCTGCGCACGAGGTATCGCGCCGTTTCATGGACGACGATGGCGATGCTCCCTGAAAAGATCCGCCTGCTGGATGTCTCGATTGGTGATCGCCTCAACGCGGGCCAGTTGCTCAAGACCTCCACGTATGAGTTTCGCTATCTCGCGCCGGACCCGGGCCAGCCGGCCGTGGCCCTGCTGATGCCACCCGCACAGCAACTTACCTGGCAGGACGGCGACCTGTTCCCTGTCATGGACCAGAACCTGCCCGAAGGCGACCTGTTCATGCGTATCCGCGAGCTGTTCCCCAAGCAGCCGATGACGCCCATGCACATGCTGGCATTGGTGGGGCGCAATGGCATCGGCCGGCTGGGCTTTGGCCTGCCGGGGCAGGCCGCAGCGGCCATGCCCCGTACATTGAGCAAGAGCGAGTTGCTGGGCACGCGGTACACACCTGCGGTCTTCGGCGAACTGGTGGCGGCCTACCTGAGTACGGGGGCCGGCATTGCCGGCATGCAGCCCAAGATCATGGTGCCCGACCGCCCGACGGTGCCCATTCCTTCGCTCATCGTGAAGGCCGCCAGCCCCGCTTACCCGGGCCTGGCCGCCAACGAGTTTCTGTGCCTGAGCGCTGCCAGGCAGGCCGGCATCGGCGTGCCATCTTTCGCCTTGTCCGACGATGGCCAGATGCTGGTGCTCGACCGCTTCGATCTGGTGGTGCGGGGCGATGGGCAGGTGGAGCGGCTGGGCTTCGAGGACATCGCGGCGCTGGCGGGTCTGTGCGTGCGCGACGTGCTGTCGGACCGCAAATACCAGGGCAGCTACCAGCGCGTTGCCGAGCTGCTGCGGCAGTTGCAGCTGCACAGCGACAACCTGCACCGCTTCTACGAGCAGGTGGCGTTTTCGGTGATGGTGCGCAACGGCGATGCGCACCTGAAGAACTTCGGGTTGTTGTACCGCTCAGCCACCGAGGCCTGGCTGGCGCCCATGTTCGATGTGGTGACCACCTCCATCTACCGCTACACCCAGTACGCAGGCGGGCCTGAGCTGGAAGACAGGACACTGGCGCTCAAGCTGTTTTCCGGCAGGCACCGCACCAAGACCTACCCGACCACCGAAGAGTTGCTGGAGTTTGGCCGCAAGGTCTGCGGCGTGACCCAACCCGCCCTGGTGCTCGCACGCATTGCCGATGCCATGCGCACCACCCTGCAAGAGGCCAGGGGTGACCCACGGGTGCCGAAGTCGCTGTGGCGGGACATGTCGCAGGCGTGGGACGAAGGCCTGGCGCACGCGCGCTGAAAACGCAGCGTTACTTACTTAGAGCGGCTAACAAAACTCTTCTGGCGTCGTTGCTGCGCCTTGTCGTACTAACGTACTGCCTGCGGCGCAGCGCCTAGCCAGAACCGCTTCGCTGAGTTTTGTTATCCGCTCTTACTTGCTGAACGCAATCAGCGTCCACACGATCGCCACCAGCTGCGCCAGATTGATCGCGATGGCCGTGACATGCGTCTTGCGAAAGCCGGGGATGGCGCTCATGCAATCTGGGGACGACTGGATCTGCGCGCCCAGCGCATCCATCTTGGGGATGACCTGGCGGCGCAGCACGATGGCCAGCACCGCCAGCGCGGCCGCACCCGCGGCGATCCCCGGCCGGCCTGCCGCTGCAAAGCTGATCGCGGTGGCCGTAGCGGTCACCAGCGCCGCGCGGTAGTACAGGTTGAAGAAGCCGCGCACGAAGCGCGCATCGAGCGGCGTATCGTGCTTGAGCACCAGGAGCGGAATGGAGCCCATGATGAAGTAGGCCGTGGTGACGAGCAGGGCCACCGTGAAGAACATGGCGGCAAAGAGGGATGCGGACATCGGTGTTTTCCTCCCTGCGGTGGGGATGGGCTGCCTGTGCGGCAGGTGGCGCCATTTTAGGATTCAGCCCAGGCCGGGACCTCAGGGAATGCGAGCATGGCGGCGCCGCTCTCTAGGCAGCGCTGCCGGCCGCCTGCTCCTTCGCGTACCGCCCCGGCGGCATGCCCACATGCCGTGTGAAGGCCACGCCGAAGGTGCTGACCGAGCTGTAGCCCACCTGCTCGGCAATGGCGGCGATGGAGTGCTCGCCGCGCCGCAGCATCTGCCGGGCCAGCGCCATGCGCCAGGCCAGCAGGTATTCCATGGGCGCGATGCCCACCGCGCGGTGAAAGCGCCCGAAAAAGGCGCTGCGCGACATGGCCGCCTCTTGCGCGAGCCGGCCCATGGTCCAGGGCTCGCCGGGGTGGGCGTGCACGCGGCGCAGCGCCAGCGCCAGCTGGGGGTCGGCCAGGCCGCGCACCAGGCCGGGCGCAGCCATGGTGCGGGCCGAAGAGCGCAGCGCCTCGATCAGCAGCACCTCAAGCAGCCGGGCCATCACGATCTCGCGCGCGGGCCGGTCGCTGCGCGATTCGTCGCCCACCAGTTCAACGAGCGTGGCCAGGCGCCGCTCGCCACGCACGTGCAGCCACTGCGGCAGCAGCGGCACCAGCAAGGCCGCGTCGGGCGACTCGAACACGCAGTTGCCCACCAGCATGCGCACATCCACTTCGCCGGCCGGGTCGCCCACGCGCGCACCGCCCGGCATGGGCACGATGGGGGTGGCCACGGCCTCGCCCTCGCGTGGTGGATCCCGGTCCAGGCTGCTGGTGGCAAAGCTGCGTGCCGCCGGGATCAGCGCGAAGTCGCCCTGCTGCAGGGTGATGGTGTCGCTGCGCGACGGCCCGTCGATGGTCAGGTGGCAGCTGCCCTGCAGCACCACGAAGTAGAACGGCCGCCCCGTCTCACTGCGCCGCACGGCCCAGGGGGCCGAGGCATGCACCAGCTTGGAGAACGGCGCCGCGGGCCGCAGCAGCGAGACAACTTCCGCCAGGGGATCGACCATGGCCTGGACTCTTTCAACAAAATGAAGGACTGTCGAGTGTATTCAATCCAGGCGGGCGCTCCTACCATCCCGGCATCCATCCATCCATCCATTAATCTATCCACGGAGCCTTTGCCCATGTCTGCCCCCCCATCCACCGTTCTCATCACCGGCTGTTCCTCGGGCTTCGGCCTGGAGACAGCCCGCTTCTTCCTGGCCCGGGGCTGGCGCGTCATCGCCACCATGCGCGCGCCGCGCACCGATCTGCTGCCCGCCTCCGACCGCCTGCGCGTGCTGCCGCTCGACGTGGCCGATGCCGACAGCATCCGCCGCTGCATCGCCGAAGCGGGGCCCATCGATGCGCTGGTCAACAATGCCGGCATCGGCGTGCTGGCCCCGCTTGAAGGCACCACGCTGGCCCATGCGCGCGAAGTGTTCGAGACCAATACCCTGGGCACCATTGCCATGACCCAGGCCGTGCTGCCGCAGATGCGCGAGCGCCGCGCGGGCGTGGTGGCCAACGTCACCTCCAGCGTCACGCTGCTGCCGCTGCCCCTGCTGTCGGTCTACACGGGCAGCAAGGCGGCGGTGAATGCCTTCACCGAGTCGCTGGCGCTGGAGCTGGCACCCTTCAACGTGCGCGCCCGCCTGGTGCTGCCCGGCCGCGCGCCGGGCACCAGCTTTGGCCAGAACGCGCTGCCGCGCATGGTCGGCAGCGTGCCCGCGGCCTATGCGGAGTTCCGCGACCGGGTGTTTGCCGCGGTGCGCGAGACGAGCACGCCCGTCACCCATGCGCAGGACGTGGCCGAGGCGGTGTGGCGTGCGGTGACCGACGAGTCGGCTCCGATGCGCCTGCCGGCGGGGGCGGATGCGGTGGCTTTGGCGGGTGCGTAGCCAAGGCACCGTGCTCACTTTCGTGCGGTGCACCTACGCCAAGCTCAAGGTGCGTTCCAAGATGCGAGGCGCTGGACGGCGGCGTCGAGGTGCGCGTGCTTGACCACGGCCACGGCTTTGCCGTGGACACTGCGCTGCAGGCGCGCGGGCGCGGCCCAAGCACCAGTTGCGCCGGGCCGAGGTGCTGGGCGCGTGGCTGTCCTGGGCCAGTTCACCGGCCGGCACGCGCTGCGTGCTGTGGCTGCCGCTGGAGGCCGGCGCGTCCGGTGGCGGCACGCCGCCGTCGTGGTGCCCGTCAGTCAGCCCAGTTTGTGCCGTGTGTTCAGCAAACCCAGCCCCAGCGCAATGAAGGTGCCGCCCACGATGCGGTTGAACAGCCGGGCGTGCGCCACCACATGGCGCTTGACGAGGGAGATCAGCGCCACGTAGAAGGCGTGCGAGATCAGCGCGCACACGGCGAAGGTCGTGGTCAGCAGCAGGTACTGGGTGAACAGCGATTCACCCGGCACGATGAACTGCGGGAACAGGGCCGAGAAGAACAAAATGGCTTTGGGGTTGGTGAGCGACACGCCCATGCCCTGCGCCACCAGCTGCCAGTTCTTGCGCTCGCGCCGGTCGGTGGGGGCCTGGCCGGCATCGCTGCTGATCAGTGCATCCTTGCTGCGCCAGCGCTTGACGCCCAGCCAGACAAGGTACATCGCGCCGACCACCTTCATCACCAGGAAGGCGTTGGCCGACATGCTGAGGATGGCGCCCATGCCGATCATCGCCAGGCCCGAGACCACGTAGATGCCGGCCGAGCTGCCCACCGAACTGAAGGCGGTGCGTTTGGCGCCTACGTCCATCGAGTTGGCTACGGCCAACAGCACGGCGGGGCCGGGGGTGAAGCACATCAGGAGGGAGACGCCGCAGAAGAGGAGCCAGTGGGTGAGGGTCATGGGGAAGGGTCTTTCGTTCGTGCTTTGGCCAGTGGCGGATTTTCTGCGAGTCGGCGCTGGTTTGCTGTTGTGGGGTGATGGGGGCCGGTGGTGCGTGGATCATGCGGTGTGTGGGCTGGTGGATGCTTCGGTGTGTGGCTTATCGCTTTTTTTGCTTGTTGTCGGTGGTTGCTTCTGTTTTTGTTTTGAGTGCGGGAGCCGGGATGTGCGCCCGGCGGCGCAGTAACTTTCTCTTGGGCCGCCAAGAGAAAGTCACCAAAGAGAAGGCGGCCCCCAGTCTGCGTCCCTTCGCTTCGCTGCGGGCAACCTGCGATGCTCGGATCTGGGGTGGT
>NZ_JBKDTZ010000039.1:0-4875 GCF_046339755.1 Acidovorax sp.
CTCCAGGGATGGTTGTTCGAATCTGCGCATTCTTGGCCGGCCGGCGGTTTCCTACAATCGTTCTTTCCACTGCATGGACAAACAAGCATGGCCACCCTGGTGCTCGACCGCGTGCTGCGCATCCTCGACCAGCTCTCGCGCTACGACGCGCGCGGGCTGTCGCTGTCGGACATCGCGCGCCAGTCCGGCATCCCGCATCCCACCGTGCACCGGCTGCTGCAGGACATGATGGCCGCGCGCCTGGTGGCGGCACTGCCCGAGGGCCGGGGCTATGTGCTGGGGCGCCGCCCGTTCGAGCACGGCCTGGCCGCGCGCGGCCGGCACGATGTGGCGCCGCTGTTCACGGCCAATCTGCAGCGCTTGGCCGACGCCACGGGCTATGCGGCCTACCTGTTCGTGCTCAGCGGCCATGAGGCCGTCTGCTATGCCCATACCAACGTGCAGCGGCTGGAGCCGCCGCTGTCGGTCACGGTGGGCGGGCGCCGCCCGCTGGGTGTGGGCGCGGCCGGCCTGGCGCTGATGGCGGCGCAGGACGAGGCGCTCATCGAAGCCGCCCTGGCCACCAATGCGCCCACGCTGGGTCGCTATGGCGGGCTGGACGAGTCCACGCTGCGCGCCCTGCTCACCCAGACCCAGGCCCTGGGCTATGCGCGCAGCGGCGGCTGCCTGAACACCAACACCGCCGCCGTGGGCCATGCGGTGGTGGATGCGGGCGGCCGGGCGTTCGCGGCCGTGAGCCTGTCGACCACCGTGGCGCGGCTTACCCAGCGCGAGGCGGCGCGCCTGGCCGCACTGCTGCGCACCGAGATCACGGACATCCAGCCGCGCGTGCACTTCCACTGGAGCGATTCCTCGCCCCTGCGTTGAGGCCTATTGCTTACTGCGGCGCCTGCTCGGTGCCCGCGGCCATCTCCAGCTGCATCATGATCATGTTGACCAGCATGTGCACCGTGGGGCGGCCGGTCTCGATCACGTAGTGCGCAGTCTCGCGGTACAGGCCGTCGCGCTGGGCGTAGAGTGCGCGCAGCTTGTCCATGGGGTTGCCTCCCTGCAGCAGGGGGCGGCTGCGGTCGTGCTTGACGCGCTTGTAGATCTCTTCGGGCGAGGCGCGCAGGTAGAGCACCGGGCCCATGGCGCGCAGCACGCCGCGGTTCTCGGCGCGCAGCACGGCGCCGCCGCCGGTGGAGAGCACCATGCCGCCGGGCTGCGCCGCCGCCTTGGCCAGTTCCTCGGCCTCCAGCTCGCGAAAGCGCGCCTCGCCGTGCTCCTCGAAGAACTGGCGGATGCTTGTGCCCAGCACTTCCTCCAGCCGGTGGTCCAGGTCGATGAAGGGCACGCCCGCACGGTGCGCCAACTGCCTGCCGATGGTGGATTTGCCTGAGCCGGGCATGCCGACCAGTGCACAGCGAATCTGCATATTCTTTTCTTGCCCCTTGGGGGCGAGTTTAAAGCAGGGCCCTGTGCTTGCTACAGCGCAGCGTAGACCAGCGCCGGGTACAGTTCGCACAGATAGCGCAGCTGGCCGGGCGCCTGGGTGAGCAAGATGGCCACCAGGTCTTCGGCAGGGTCCACCAGGAAGAAGGTGCCGCCCATGCCGCTCCAGCCGTACTGGCCCACCGAGGCGGTGTGGGGCGCCAGACCGGCGCTGCGGCGCACGGCCACGCCCAGGCCGAAGCCGTAGCCCTCGGGCAGGATGTCCCCGGCGGCCGGTATGCCATCGCCCAGGTGGTCGGCCGCCATGAAGGCCACGGTGGTGCGGCTGGCCAGGCGCACGCCGTCGAGCGTGCCGCCGGCCAGCAGCAGGCGCGCAAAACGCGCATAGTCTGCGGCCGTGGACACCAGCCCGCCGCCGCCCGACTCGAACGCGGCCGGCCGCGATACGTCGTTGAGCGCCACCTCGGCGCCGGTGGCCGGGTCGCGCGCGAAGGGTTCGGCCAGGCGGTGCAACTGCTCCGCCGGCACGTGAAAGCCGGTGTCGTGCATCTGCAGCGGACCGAACACCCGGCGCTGCAGGACGGCGCCCAGGGTCTCACCCTCCACCACCTCCAGCAGGGCGCCCAGCACATCGGTGGCGCGGCTGTATTCCCAGCAGCTGCCGGGCTGGTGCAGCAGGGGCAGGGGCCCGATGGCCTTGGCCAGCGCCGCATTGCCATCGCGGCGCGAGCCGATGCGTGCCGCTTGGTAGGCCTGGGCCACCGGGCCGGTGTCCCAGGCATAGCTCAGCCCCGCCGTGTGGCGCAGCAGGTCGTGCACCGTGGCGTCACGCCGCACGGGCGCCATGCCGCCCGTGGCGGGGTCGAACACCCCCTGGCCGGCAAAGGTGGGCAGGTAGCGCGCCACGGGGTGGGACAGGGGCAGGCGCCCTTCTTCCATGAGCATCAGCGTGGCCAGCGACACCACGGGCTTGGTCATGGAGTAGATGCGGAAGATCGAATCCGCCGCCATGGCCGGTGCGCCCGCGCCGGGCGCCTGTGCGCCCAGGGCGTCGTGCAGCACCGTCTGGCCGCGGTGGTGCACCAGCGCCACCGCGCCGGGCAGGATGCCGCGGTCGATGTGGTCCTGCAGCACGCTGCGCAATCGGGTCAGGCTGGGGGCATGCATGGGCGGGGGCTCCTGGAGAAGATGGCATGAGCCTGCCACAAGTGGCCGATGGACCCAGCCGCCTGTGGGACAGCGCCTACAGTGGCTTCCGTGCCCGGCCGGTGGAAGTCCGCTGCCCGGCCTCCTATGCTTGGCGCATGAGCATTTCCGACCGCATCCAGCGCGCCACCAAGCGCCTCCAACCCCTGGTGCAGCCCGTGATGCCGCTGTGGCGTGCAGTGCAGTTATGGCTGGACGCCGACGGCCTGCGCATGAGTGCGGCCATGTCCTTCTATGGCATGCTGAGCCTGGCGCCGCTGCTGCTGTTGCTGGTGGGGGTGCTGGGCTGGTGGCTGGACCGCAGCTACCTGGAAAGCAGCCTGCTGAACCAGGTGCAGTCGGTGATGGGCGAGCGCGTGGCAGACGTCATGCGCCAGGCCCTGGCCAGCGCCCAGGAGCCTTCCGAGGGGCGCCTGGCCTCGCTGATCGGCTTCGTCGTGCTGCTCTCGGGCGCCACCGGGGTGTTCGTGGAACTGCAGTCGACGCTGGCGCGCCTGTGGCAAGGCTCGGAGCCGGACCCTTCGCGCGCCGCGTGGTGGCACATGGCCTCGCTGCGCCTGCGTGGCCTGGCCTATGTGCTCGCCATCGGCTTTTTGCTGCTGGTCTCGCTCACGATGTCCACCCTCATCAACCTGTTCGCTGGCTGGGCCGGTGCCCGGCTCTCCATCGCGCCGCTCGGTCCCATCCTGCAGGTGGTCAACGAGGTGGTGGCCTTCGGCTTTGCCGTGGCGCTGTTCGTCGGGCTGATGCGCATCGGCACCGGGCGCAAACCGCCGCTGCGCTGCCTGATCGCCGGCGCGGTGGTGGGCGCCACCCTGTTCACCATCGGCAAGCAACTGCTGGCCTGGTACCTCTCCACGGCGGCGGTCGTTTCCGCGTACGGGGCGGCCGGCTCGCTGGTGGTGCTGCTGATGTGGATCTATTTTTCGTCGGCCGTGCTGCTGTTCGCCGCCAGTTGCGCCCGGGCCCTGGATGAGGCGGGGCTGCAGGTGCGCAGGAGTCGCGCCCCGGCGCATCCCGTGCCCCAGGACGGTGCGGACGTGGCGATCGTGCCTTGACTGGGCAAGCGGACTGTGTCGCTTGGCGCTGTAAGCAATGGCAAATGTGTACCCCAGGGCTCTGCACCTTGCGGGGTCGGCGCAGCACTTCTTACCGACCCTTACAAAGCAGACAAAGTCGGGCATCGTGGCCTGTATACCGTGCGTCCATGGGCCGCGTTGTGCACTCACCAGGTCGTGGCCCCGAACAAGATTGAACCCAGGAATGGCGCACATGCGCGCAGAAAGAAAAGAAACACCATGAACAGCCCTGTCACCCTGCAGCCGTCCGATGTGCGCACCGTGCCTTCCACCCCATCGCCCATGACATGGATGTGGGTCGCCATCGCGTCCCTTGGGGCCTGTGTGGTGGCCCTGGGTACCACGCTGGTAGTACAGCACCGCCCCGCTGACGTTCCTGCTGTCGCTGCAACAGCGGCCAGCCCTGCCGTGGTGGCCCCATCGCTGCAGGGTGCCGCGCCCGGCCAGTCGCCGCTGGGGCTGGTATCACCCCAGGCCGGTGCCCAGGCGCAGCTTGCGCCTGCGCCCATGCCCGAGCCATTCCAGCCCCAGCGTGCGAACCTGGCCGGCGGTACGACGCAGATGGCGCAGCGCGCGCCGGTGTGCAGCACCTGCGGCCGGGTCGAATCGGTGCAGGCCATCCAGCAGGCCGAACCCGCCACCGGCGTGGGCGCGGTCGCTGGCGGTGTGCTTGGTGCCGTGGTGGGCAACCAGATCGGCAAGGGCAGCGGCCGCACAGCCGCCACGGTGCTGGGCGCCGTGGGCGGCGGCTATGTGGGCCACCAGGTGGAGCAACGCTCGCGCACCCGCACGGTGTACCAGGTGGCGGTGCGCATGGACGATGGCTCGCTGCGCCGCTTCACGCGCGCGCAGCCACCGGCCGTGGGCACGCCCGTGGCGCTGCAGGGCCAGGGCTACCGCAGCGACCACGAGCGCGACAGCCGCCCGAACGGCGGTGGTGGTGGTGCGTACACCAACGCCCCTGCGGGCGCGGTGCGTGTTGCCAACGGCTACTGATGCACGCCAGGCGCCTTACAGCGCCTTGACCAGCTCCGGCACGGCCGTGAACAGATCCGCCTCCAGCCCATAGTCGGCCACACTGAAGATCGGCGCCTCCGGGTCCTTGTTGATCGCCACGATCACCTTGGAGTCCTTCATGCCCGCCAAGTGCTGGATG
>NZ_JBKDTZ010000040.1:0-14529 GCF_046339755.1 Acidovorax sp.
CCCCATGCGGGCGGCCCCCAGCTCGGGCGAGTGCTTCACTTCCCCGTGCGCCACCACATGGTAGGCGCGGAGGCCCTGGTTCAGGCGCAGGAAGTCGTACGCCCCCACCCGCGTGGTGGCGGTCACGTCGAGGTTCGTCTCTTCCTTGACCTCGCGGGCGATGCCTTCCTGGGGCGACTCACCCGCCTCCATGAAGCCGGTGATCAGCGCGAACATCTTGCCCGGCCAGGCCGCGTTGCGGGCCAGCAGCACCTGCCCGTTCACTTCCACAATGGCGGCCAGCACCGGCGTGGGGTTGTTCCAGTGCGTCCAGCCGCAGGCCGGGCAGCGCAGGCGCTGCTTGTCGCCGCCATCCTCAGCCACGGTGATCAGGGCCAGCGGCGTGCCGCAGTGGGTGCAGTAACGGGTTTCGTAGTGCATTTTGCTCTTGATTTTATAGCATCAGCCGCCAAGGCCGCGGGGCGGCTGGCGCGGGTGCTTCATCGTAAGGGAGAGGCCGCGCCGGCGCTGTCACGCAGGAAAGACGCCTGTGGACAGGTAGCGGTCGCCCCGGTCGCAGACCACGAAGACGATGGTTGCATTGCTCACGCGCTGCGACAGCTGCAGCGCCGCCCAGCAGGCGCCGGCCGCGGAGATACCGCCGAAGATGCCCTCTTCGCGCGCCAGGCGCCGGGCCATGTCCTCGGCATCGTCTTGGCTCACGTTCACGGTTTCGTCCACGGCACGCGGGTCGAAGATCTTGGGCAGGTATTCCTGCGGCCACTTGCGGATGCCGGGGATGCGCGAGCCCTCCTGCGGCTGCGCGCCGATGATCTGGATGCTGGCGTTCTTTTCCTTCAAGAACCGCGACACACCCGTGATGGTGCCCGTGGTGCCCATGGCGCTCACGAAGTGGGTGATGCGCCCGTCCGTCTGCTCCCACAGCTCGGGGCCCGTGGTCTCGTAGTGGATGCGCGGGTTGTCGGCATTGGCGAACTGGTCGAGCACCTTGCCCTCGCCGCGCTTTTGCATGGCCTCGGCCAGGTCGCGCGCATGCTCCATGCCGCCGCTCTTGGGCGTGAGCACCAGGTCCGCGCCAAAAGCCTTCATGGTCTGGGCACGCTCCACCGACAGGTCTTCGGGCATCACCAGTACCATGCGATAGCCCTTGATCGCCGCCGCCATCGCCAGCGCGATGCCGGTGTTGCCCGAGGTCGCTTCGATCAGCGTGTCACCGGGGCGGATGTCGCCGCGCTCTTCCGCACGGCGGATCATGGACAGCGCCGGCCGGTCCTTCACCGAGCCCGCCGGGTTGTTGCCTTCGAGCTTGCCCAGGATCACGTTGCCCCGCGCAGCGTTGTCGGCCGCCCCAATGCGCTGCAGCGCCACCAGCGGCGTCTTGCCAATCGCGTCTTCAATCGTCGGATATTTCATGCGCCCTACTGTGCCATAATTTGAGTCTTCACGAATTCCCTGCCCGGGTGGTGAAATTGGTAGACGCAGGGGACTCAAAATCCCCCGCCGCAAGGCGTGCCGGTTCGATTCCGGCCCCGGGCACCATAGTTTCTTTGCTATGGTTTTAGGAATGCGGTCCGCATTCCATTCCGAAAAGTTGAGCAGGTCGATGTTCAGACCCCACCTCAACTGGCCGCAGATCCTCTACCGTTATGGTGGATTTGTGCCCAACTCCCCCACAACGTGCAGAAGGCCTCGCGCCAGGATTCGCACACCTCCCAGGTTGAATCTAGGGGCGACCTTACCCTCGTACCAATAGCGGACATCCTCAAAGTAGTTAGCACACTCTGCCAGCAGCGGCTTCAATTCGTCGCCGGTGTGCTGCAGAAACCGCCCTTCGAGATCAGCCTGTGTGGCCGACGCCAACTTGTCAAACATCATGTCCAAGCGGTGGCCTCGAATTCGAACATTGGAGTCGATTGGCGGCGGGTGCATCACCCCCCGGCCTACCGAGGTTGGAGCGCCGCTGGCAGAGGCGTCGATTGCCTTGAGGCTCAGTTCCGCGCTGAACGCATAGTTGACGAGCAGCGGCATTGCGTACTCGACCTGGCCGGCGCTCCAGACATGCTCGGCCGCTCGATAGAACTGTTCAGCCGTTTCCAATATCGTTCTGCTGGGTTGAAGCCGCTTGCTCGTCATTGCTGGTCCTTGCGCTTGGAATTTGGGGTCTCTCTCTGTTAGGCGCACAGTCGCCTATGTGCTGAACCCCTTCCACTGCATCGGAGAGGCAGTCCCCGCACTTGGTGCTCCTATCGGTGGGCCCAGTGCGTTCCCGGGCAAAATCTCAGCGCAGGAGGGAAACGAATGCGTTGGATTGCTGTCGCTGTGGCACTCATGCCGCTTCCGGCGTTGGCGTGCCTGGAGAAACCCACGTCGTCATGCAGCGGCGTGAACCTCACCACTGTACTTGGAGTGGTCGCGGCAAGCTGCGCCTTGGGCTGGGTTGTGCACCGTGTGTTGGGCACATCTGGCCAGCACACACCTGAGGTAGCGGTCATGATCGCCACGATTGCGGGTTTGTTTGGCGGCCCACTACTGTGGTTCATCTTTACGCGCTTATAGCCTTACCCCCCAGAAAAGCCAGAGCCGGTAGATCGACGCCTTTGAAGTTGAAACGTGTGGCTCCCCCCGGCAGCGCCTGCTCCGCATTTGCCCCCCTTCCATAGAAAAGGGAAACAGCCCAAAATGCGAAGCCGACTGCCCGTGCCCCAGCCGAAAGGCGTACTGGTTCGATTCCGGCCCGGGCACCATGGCTTGCTTGCTATGGTTTTTTGATGAGCGTTCCGCACCTTGCCACGCCAGGCAGATGCCCGAGACGTTCACCTTCTTGACTTGAATGCTGCTGCGGCGCCGAGAAACCGGCAATCGGGAGGTCCTTCAATGTTCGAAACAGGCCGATGGAATGTGACCGACCCGACCGGGCGACAGGTGGGCGTGGTCGATGGCGACGAGTACGTGCGCGATGGCGAACACCTGCTCTACCGCATCGACGGCAATGAACTCTACTCTGCGGGCCCCGAGGGGCGGCTGTACGGCTTCATCGAGGGCGACCTGGTGATTGCACCCGCGACCAGCGCGTTGCTGCTGCGATTCAGCCAGGAATAAGCCAGCGCCCTTCTACTCCTGGTGCTCCATGCTGCGGAGCACATTCTCCCCTGCCTTCTGCACATGCGCGGCCGACAGCCTGGCTGCCGCCTCGCCATCTCCGCGCTCGATGGCCGCTACCATGGCATTGAGCTCCTGCAGCGTATGGGGCAACCGCTCGGGCTGGGCCATGGAGATGCGGCGCAGCACCGTCACGCGGTTGTTGAGCTGGCGCAGCATCTGGCCGGCGACCAAGTTGCCGCAGCCGTCGACGAGGATCTCGTAGAACTGGTTTTTCACCTGGAGCAGCCGGGCCCGGTCTTGCGCGAGGGCGGGTTTGGCCAGTTCGTTGAGCTTGGCGCGCAGGGCGCGCACCTGCTCGGGCGAGGCGTGGAGGGCGAAGGCACTGGCGGCCAGGCTTTCGAGGTGGGCGCGGACTTCGTAGATGTCGCGCACCTCCTTGGGCGAAATGGTGGTCACCTCGGGTCCGCGGTGGGGGACGATGGTGATAAGCCCTTCGGCCTGCAGGTGCTGCAGGGATTCGCGCACGCAGGAGCGGCTGACCTCCAGGCTTTCGCACAGCTCGCGCTCCGAGAGCTTCTGGCCGGGTGAGAACACCCCGTCCACGATGGCCTGGCGCAGCGCGCTGGTAGCGCGCTCGCGCAGGGAGGTTTCTTCACGGGGCACACGGAGCATGGCGGTCATGGCTTGATCCTAGCGGATCCTCCCGCAATCAGATTGTCGGACACACCTACAAAGCTTGCCGCCAACCCAGGGCATGTCATATGATTGTCTGACAATCTTATTGTATTTTCACCACGGTTCCCTGCTGCACCGTTTTCCAGCCGACCTTTACCTAACTACCCACCAGGAGCTTTCATGACCCGCGCCCTAGCACCCAAGAACCCCGCCCTGTTCGACCAGGGCCTGTCCACCCGCCGCGAGGTGCTGGGCGCCGAGTACGTCGATGCCGCAGTGCGCAACGCGACCGATTTCAACATCGACATGCAGGAGATGGTGACCCAGTACTGCTGGGGCGATGTGTGGAACCGGCCGGGGCTGGACCGCAAGACGCGCTCGTTTCTGAACCTGGCCATGCTGACGGCGCTGAACCGCCCGCACGAACTCAAGCTGCACGTGCGCGGCGCCCTCAACAACGGGCTGACGCGCGACGAGATCAAGGAAGTGTTCTTGCAGACCGCCATCTATTGTGGCGTGCCCGCAGCCATCGACTCCTTCCGCACGGCTGCGGAAGTGTTCAAGGAAATGGACGCCTGAGCCCCGGCCAGGGCGTAGGCGCAAGGCAGTAGGTCAAGGCTTGCGCGCGCCCGAGGCGATCTCGTCCAATGCCTGCATGGCCTCTTCGCGGGTGTCCCAGCCGTTGTGGGTCACGGGCGTGTTGTGCCCATCGACCACGAGGTTGTTGCAGTAGAAGCGGCCCGACTGCTCGCGCAGCGTGGCCGAATAGGTGGAACCGTCGTGTTCACCGAAAACGTTCTCTTCCTGCGGGTCTTGCATCGGGGTGCGCCTCCTTGTGCAGGCACATTGTGCACAAACCCGCCGGGCTGGCGTGTAGGCGCAGCGCGCAGGCAGTACACCGACCTGTGCGGCCGATGCCCTTGCCCGCGGCAGTGGCCGATCAGTTGTTTTGTCGCCGCACCAGATGTCGGCCAGTCTCTGTGATGGACAGCTGGCCCGAAGCGTTCTTTGCGATGTAGCCATGCTCGTACAAGCGCCCGGACATGTGCTCCTTCATCGCGGATATCACGCTGATGTTCTCGATTTCGAGGTGCTTGAGGGTGGCGAGTTCGTCCACCGTGGGCTCGAAAATGGGGGCATGGTAGGTGGCGTTGTAGTTGGCATTCAACAGCATGGCGGCTCCTTGGTGAAATAGTGAAGGTATGAGGTGCCTGCAAATCCTCCAGGGCTGCTGCCTTGGGGGCTTGCACTGGGTATGACTCTGCGGCACCGCAGTTGTTCCGTTCCACTTTTCTCTTCGGGCTGTAGGACCAGGCTGCACGCCTTGCTGGATCGACCGCCCGTGCCACCAGCGTAGACCTGTCCGCCTGCGGGCGCAAGCGGGTGCGCCCTCGCCAACGCTCAAGGCGCCTGCGCCGCCTCCAGCAGCCATTGCGAAAACGCTGCCAGCACCGGCGACTGCACATGCGCCGGGCTCACCAGATAGTAGGCGCGTTCGCCCTGCAGCGGCCGGTTGCAGGCCACCACCAGTTCGCCGCGCGCCAGCTCGGCCTCGATCAGCAGGGGCGGGATCAGCGCCACGCCCAGGCCGCAGGTGGCGGCCACGGCAAGCATGGAGAACAGTTCGTAGCGCGGGCCGTCGAGCGCATGGGGTGCGTCCACGCCCATGGCCTCGAACCACTGGCGCCAGCCGTAGGGGCGCGTGCTTTGCTGCAGCAGAGGCAATTCGGTCAGCACCTGGGGGGCCACCGGCTGGTAGGCTCGGCCCAGGCCGCGCTGGGCTGCCGCTTCGAGCAAGCGCGGGCTGCACACGGGCACCACGTCCTCGTGCATGAGCAACTGCGCGGTGATGCCGGGCCAGTTGGCCACCTGCTCGGCCGTGCCGGCGTAGAGCGCGGCGTCGAAGGGCGCATCGGCATTAAGAATGGGCCTGGTCTGTGTCTCGTTATGGACCTCGTGGTCGGGGTGCTGCTGCGCCAGTTGCGGCAGGCGCGGTATCAGCCAGCGCGTGGCAAAGGTGGGCACCGCCGCCAGCGACAGCGTGCCGCCCTGGCCCTGGTGGGCCATCACGTCCAGGGTGTCGCGCTCCAGCCCCTGCAGCCAGCGCGCCACCTGGCGGCCATAGTGCGCGCCAGCCGGGGTGAGCACCACGCCGTGGCGTGTGCGCCGGAACAGGGCCACGCCGAGGAACTCCTCCAGCGCCTGGATCTGGCGCGACACGGCGCTTTGCGTGAGCGACAGCTCCTGCGCGGCACGGGTATAGCTTTCGTGCCGGGCGGCAACTTCGAAACAGGCCAGGGCCTGGGTGGATGGGATGTTACGGCGCATGCTGAAAAGGAACTTTTTAACACCTCATGGGCAGCTCCACCAAGAGCATTTCCAGGGCATCAGTATTCCATACATTCCCAAAATGCATTTCTGGATGAAAAGAACTCGCTTGCTGGCAGCCGGCGGCGGGCCTACGATGGCACCCATTCGCAGCACGGCCCCGTACCGTGCCCCCTCTTTCATCTGCATCTTCACGGAGACACGCACCATGGCCAAAAACGCCGCCTTCCATTGGGACGACCCCTTTCTTCTCGACCAGCAACTGAGCGACGACGAGCGCATGATCCGCGACGCGGCAGCCGCCTACTGCCAGGACAAGCTGGCACCGCGCGTGCTGGACGCCTTCCGCCACGAGAAGATGGACGTGAGCATCTTCCGCGAGATGGGCGAAGTGGGCCTCTTGGGCCCCACCATCCCCGAGCAGTACGGCGGCCCCGGCCTGAACTATGTGGCCTACGGCCTGATCGCCCGCGAAGTCGAGCGCGTGGACTCGGGCTACCGCTCCATGGCCAGCGTGCAGAGCTCGCTGGTGATGGTGCCGATCTATGAGTTCGGCACCGAAGCCCAGCGCCAGAAGTATTTGCCCAAGCTGGCCAGCGGCGAATGGATCGGCTGCTTCGGCCTGACCGAGCCCGACCACGGCTCCGACCCCGGCAGCATGGCCACGCGCGCCTACAAGGTGGACGGCGGCTACAAGCTCAAGGGCAGCAAGATGTGGATCACCAACAGCCCCGTGGCCGACGTTTTCGTGGTCTGGGCCAAGGAAGTCTCCGAAGGCGGCGCCGTGGGCCCGATCCGCGGCTTCGTGCTGGAAAAGGGAATGAAGGGCCTGACGGCCCCGGCCATCCACGGCAAGGTGGGCCTGCGCGCCAGCGTGACGGGCGAGATCGTGATGGACGACGTGTTCGTGCCTGAAGAAAACGCCTTCCCCGAAGTGCAGGGCCTGAAAGGCCCCTTCACCTGCCTGAACAGCGCGCGCTACGGCATCGCCTGGGGCGCGCTGGGCGCGGCCGAGTTCTGCTGGCACACCTCGCGCCAGTACACGCTGGACCGCAAGCAGTTTGGCCGCCCCCTGGCCGCCAACCAGCTGATCCAGAAGAAGCTGGCCGACATGCAGACCGAGATTGCCATCGGCCTGCAGGCCTGCCTGCGCCTGGGCCGCATGAAGGACGAAGGCACCGCTGCCGTGGAAGCCACCTCCATCATCAAGCGCAACAGCTGCGGCAAGGCGCTGGACATCGCCCGCTTGGCGCGCGACATGATGGGCGGCAACGGCATCAGCGACGAGTTCGGCGTGGCCCGCCACCTGGTGAACCTGGAAGTGGTGAACACCTATGAAGGCACGCACGATGTGCATGCGCTGATCCTGGGCCGCGCCCAGACAGGCATCGCTGCTTTCAGCAACTAAAACAGACAAGGGCGCCCCGCGCGCTTTGCCCCTTTTGCGGCCGCTGCTCCATGCACCATGGTGCAGCGGCCGTCTGTACTTTCACGATCTGCCGTTTCTGACCTTATGACCACATCTCCTGTCGGCGCCCTCGATGGCATCAAAGTCCTGGACCTCTCGCGCGTGCTGGCGGGCCCGTGGTGCACGCAGATCCTGGCGGACCTGGGGGCCGACGTGGTCAAGGTGGAGCGCCCCGGCGCGGGCGACGACACGCGCCACTGGGGCCCTCCCTTCCTCAAGGACGCCGAGGGCAATGACACGAACCAGGCCAGCTACTTCACCGCCTGCAATCGCAACAAGCGCTCGGTCACCATCGACATGGCCACGCCCGAGGGGCAGCAACTGATCCGCGACATGGCGCTGCAGAGCGACATCGTGGTGGAGAACTTCAAGGTCGGGGGCCTGAAGCAATACGGGCTGGACCATGCCAGCCTGCGCGCGCTGAACCCGCGCCTGATCTACTGCTCGGTCACGGGTTTCGGGCAGGACGGGCCGTATGCCGAGCGCGCGGGCTACGACCTGATGATCCAGGCCATGACCGGCATGATGAGCATCACCGGCAAGGCCGACAGCGAACCCGGCGGCGGCCCGCTGCGCGTGGGCGTGGCGCTGACCGACCTGTTCACCGGCGTGTACGCGAGCACGGCCATCGTCGCCGCGCTCAACGTGCGCCACCGCACGGGCGAGGGCCAGCACATCGACATGTCGCTGCTGGACGTGGGCATGGCCATTCTGGCCAACCAGGCCGCGGGCTTCCTGGCCACGGGCAATGCGCCCACGCGCCAGGGCAATACCCACCCCAGCCTGGCGCCCTACCAGGACTTCCCCACGGCAGACGGCTCCATGCTGCTGGCCATCGGCAACGACGGTCAGTTCGCGCGCTTTTGCGCCGCTGCCGGCCAGCCCCAGTGGGCCACCGATGAGCGTTTTGCCAGCAACACGCTGCGCGTGAAGCACCGCGCCGCGCTGATCCCCGCGATGGAAGCCGTGACGCGCACGCGCACCACGGCCGACTGGGTCACCCTGCTCGAAGACAAGGCCGTGCCCTGCGGCCCGATCAATACCATCGCCCAGGCTTTCGATGATGCACAGGTGAAGGCACGCGGCCTGGCCGTGGCCCTGCCGCGCTGGAAGGACGGCGAGGCCGGCGATGGCGTCACCCATATCACCGGTGTGGCCAGCCCGCTGCGCCTGTCGGCCAACCCGCCCACCTTGCGCAACGCGCCGCCGGCCCTGGGGCAGCACACCGACGAGGTGCTGGCCGAGCTGGGGCTGGATGCGGCGCGCATCGCGCAACTGCGTGCATCCGGGGTGCTCTGAGCGTTCGTCTGTCTGGTGCGGGCAACCCGCGCCGCGCCCGCACGATTTGTGTAACACCCATGCTGCAACGCAGCAAAATGCGCACACAAATTCTTACAAGACCCATAATGAAGACCAGAGCCGGGTGCTGACGCCCGCACCGGGGACGCGCCGGGCTCCACCCCCACCGACAAGGTGGCCCGTGGCATGCAAGGAGCCCTGCATGAAGCTCAGTCTCAAACTCCCCCTGGCCTTCACGGCCGCCCTGCTGCTGCTGTTTGCAGCTGCGCTGTTCGGCATCAGCCGCCTGAACCAGGCGCTCAATACCTATGAAACCACCGTGGCGCAGAGCCACGAGCACGAGCGCATGGTGTCGGATGTGCTCAATGGCTTCAAGGTGCAGGTGCAGGAATGGAAGAACGTGCTGATCCGCGGCAAGGACCCGGCCCAGCTCACGCGCTACTGGGCTGCCTTTGAAAAGCAGGAAAAATCCGTCAGCGACCAGGCGCAGAAGCTGCTGGCCGCCCTGCCAGCGGGCGAGGGCCGCGAGCATGTGGCGAAATTCGCCCAGGCGCATGAGCGCATGGGCGCGGCCTACCGCAAGGGCTTCGAGGCCTTCAAGGCCGCAGGGCATGACGTGGAAGCCGGTGACAAGGCCGTGCAGGGCATGGACCGCGAACCCGCGCAATTGCTCGACCAGGCCGGAGAGCTGATCGGCAAGGCCAGCAGCGAAGTGGCCGACCGCGCAGCCACCACCGCATCACGCGCCACCACCATCAGCCTGGCGGTGATGGTGGTGGTGTGCGCGCTGGGCATTGGCGGCGCCATCGCGTTCAGCCGCACCGTGACACAGCCGCTGGGCAATGCCGTGCTGGTGTCGCAGGCCGTGGCCGGTGGCGACCTCACGGTGGCGACCACCGTGAAAGGCAAGGATGAAATCGCCCACTTGCTCAACGCGCTGCACGCCATGCAGGACAGCCTGTCGCATGTGGTGAGCGACGTGCGCGCCAATGCCCACAGCGTGGCCCTGGCCAGCGCAGAAATCGCCCAGGGCAACAACGACCTGTCGGCGCGCACCGAACAGCAGGCCAGCGCGCTCGAAGAGACCTCGGCCTCGATGGAGGAACTCAACTCCACCGTGCAGGCCAATGCCGACAATGCCCGCCAGGCCAACCAGTTGGCGATGAGCGCGTCGACCGTGGCGGTTCAGGGCGGCGACGTGGTGTCCGAAGTGGTGAAGACCATGAAGGGTATCAACGACAGCAGCAAGAAGATCGCCGACATCATCTCGGTCATCGACGGAATCGCCTTCCAGACCAACATCCTGGCGCTCAATGCGGCCGTGGAGGCCGCCCGCGCGGGCGAGCAGGGCCGGGGCTTTGCCGTGGTGGCCAGCGAGGTGCGCAGCCTGGCCGGGCGCAGCGCCGAGGCCGCCAAGGAGATCAAGAGCCTGATCCACGCCAGCGTGGAACGCGTGGAGCAGGGCACGACCCTGGTCGACAAGGCGGGAGCCACCATGACCGAGGTGGTGGCCTCGATCCGGCGCGTGACCGACATCGTGGGCGAAATCAGTGCGGCCAGCACGGAGCAGAGCCTGGGCGTGTCCCAGGTGGGCGAGGCCATCACGCAGATGGACCAGGCCACACAGCAGAACGCCGCCCTGGTGGAAGAAAGCGCTGCGGCGGCGGACAGCCTCAAGCACCAGGCGCAACAGCTGGTGGATGCGGTGGCCGTGTTCCGGCTCAGCGGTGGCGAGCAGGCAGCACGGCCAGCGGCAGCCAGTACAGCGCGGGTGCCGCGGCTGGCCGCCGCGTGATGTTCAAAAGGAGCGGCGCGGCAACGCCCTCCCCGCCCTCTTCAGTTCAATAGGCGCGCAGGTGCGCCATGGTGGCCAGGCAGGCCTGGGCCACTTCGGTCCCCTTCTTCACGAAGTGCTCGCGGAAGAAGCGCACATGCTCCTCGTGCTCATGGAAATCGCGCGGCGTGAGCACGGCCGACATCACCGGCACCTCGGTGTCGAGCTGCACGCGCATCAGGCCGTCGATGACGGCCGTGGTCACGAACTCATGGCGGTAGATGCCGCCGTTGACCACCAGGGCGCAGGCCACGATGGCGTCGTAGCGCCCGGTTTGCGCCAGCTTCTTGGCCAGCAGGGGGATCTCGAACGCGCCGGGCACGTCGAAATGCTCGACCTGGTCGGCTGCCAGGCCGCCGCGGCCGAATTCCGCCACGGCCGCATCGCGGGCCTGGTGGACGATGTCCCGGTGCCAGCTGGCGCAGATCACCGCAACGCGTTCGCCGCGCGGGGCACCGCTGCCGGCAATGGCCGTGACTGCATGGGGAGGGAGAGGCTGATTCATGGATTTTCTCGTACGAAAGAAAAGGATTACCAGAATCAGGGCGCGCGCGAACAAGGCGGCTGCCCACGGCAAGGCGCACGCGCGAGACAACCGGCCCCATGGCGTCGCCGGTCCGAAAACCGGCCACACCCAACGGCGGCAGCCTGCCCACGCGGGCGCCCACACCGGCGGCAGGGGCCCATGGTTTCGCGATCTCTTTCATCCGGACTGTGACCGTCGGCTCTGGCATCGCACCAGATCTGCTGACCCCGCAGCGGCATTGGCCGCAGCGGGCGCTCGCGGGCTCCTGCACCGCGCCGGATGGCCCAGCACTGCACAGATACCGCCGGTGGGGAATTGCACCCCGCCCTGAGAACGCTATCGGACCGAAGGTCTTCAGTCCGACAGAATCATTCTAGGGCAAACCCTGAGAGCTTGCAGTCGCCTGCAAGACGCCGACACCGTCAGCGTGGCTTCTCGAAACCTGCGTCGACCCAGGCCGTGGCGCTGCCCACGGTGAGCTTGAAGCCGGGCGACACCGGCACGCGCGCGATCTCCTCGCCCAGCTCGTCCTCGGCGCGCAGCGTGGCCGTGGCGCCTTCCTCGTCAGGCACGATGGCAAGGGCCACGCGCAGGCGCTGGCCCTGCGCGGTGGTGATGGTGACGTTCTTGTTGAGCTGGGCGTGCAGCTGCTGCTCGTGGCGGCGCAGCACCTCGCTGGCCGTCTTCACCAGGGTGTTGAAGGCCGAGACGTCGAGGGGCTTGGGGTTTTTCTTGTCGCGCCCCATGGTCCAGGGCCCCACCAGCGCGGGCTCGGCCTCACCGTGCAATGTCATGGACACGGCCCAGCCATCGTCGTCCTCGTTCTTGATGACGCGCGCCATCCAGCGCTCGTCGCTCCCCAGGCGCGCTTCGTTGATGGGTTCGGGGATGTCCTGGTCGTCTGGCATGGGGGGAAGTCCCGCAAGGATTCAATGGGAGAAAGGGCGCAGAGCATACCTACCGGCGGCAGCGTCTGTTTTCCAATAACCTTGTGCGATCGATGGAGCGCCTGGGGCACTGCAGGCGGCTCGCGCTCACGGCGCAGCCTCGGCGGGCGGCGCGGAAACGGCGCGCAGCACGTCGATGAAGGCCTGCGCGGCCGGCGTGGGCGGCTCGCCCAGCCGGGTGATGAGGCCGTAGTCCGGCATGCGGTCGGGCAGCTCCACGGGGATGCGCGCCAGCAGCCCCTTCTGGATGTAGCGCTCCACCAGGGCCGAGGGCTGCAGCGAAAGCATGTCAGTGGCCTGCATCATCTCCAACGCGAACAGGAACGAGGGGGTCTCGACCACGCCCGAGGCGAGTGCCAGGCCGTTGCGCCCGAAGATGTCGTCGGACACCTTGCGCAGGGCCGTGGAGGCGGGGTAGAGGATCCAGGGCCAGTGGGACAGCTCCGCCATGCCCAGTTCGCGCACGCCACGCAGCGGGTGGTGCACCCCCGCCACCACCTGCAGCGGCTCACTGGACAGGCGCTCGTACTGGAACTGCGTTCTCTGCGCGTCGTCGGTGAAGCGCCCGATCATGAGGTCGATCTTGCGCTCGGCCAGCCAATCGATGAGCTGGTCGCTGCTCTGCTCCAGCACCTTGAGCACCAGCAGCGGGCGCAACCGCTGGATCTCTGCCACGGAGGCGATCAGCACATGGGCCGCGGACCCGGTGATGGCGCCTATCGTGAGGTGGCCGTGCCCGCCCTGCTTGAGCGCATTGAATTCTTCGACGAATTTGCGGTGCCCGGCCAGCGAGGCGGCCGCATAGCGCAAGGTGAACAGGCCCAGCTCGTTGGGCCGCATGCCGCGCGACAGGCGCTCGAACAGGCGGGACTCCAGGATCTCCTCGATGTCCATCAGGATCTTGGTGGCCGCCGGCTGCGTGATGTGCATCTGCTCGGCCGTCAGGCGCAGGTTGCGCGTCTGGCCCAGGATGTCCAGAAACTGCAGGTGCCGAAAGCGCAGCCGTGCACAGGCCTGGGCCAGGGACAGGGGTTTACCCGGAAAAGGACCTGAAGTCATAAGCATCTGGAATGGATGCTAGCAAAAAAGTGAGTGGACCAGGAGCGGTCCGAAACCTAATCTCTGCCTGCGTTCACGAGGATCCTCCAGAGATCCGAGGGCGCCGACGGGTCCGCCCGGCGTGTCCAGCCATTCCATATTTGGAGACAAACATGACATTCAAAGCACTGGCCCTGGCGGCCACGATCCTGGCCGCCGTGGCCGCCCCGGCTTCGGCCCAGATCAAGGAGCATGTGTTCAAGGTCGGCATCGGCCTCAACGACGACCATCCCCAGGCACTGGCCGTCAAGCACTTTGACGAGCCGCTCGCGGCCAAGAGTGGCGGCAAGCTGGTAGCCAAGCTGTATGCGAGCGGCGCCTTGGGCAACGACGTGACCATGACCTCGGCGCTGCGCGGCGGCACCCTGGAGATGACGATTCCCGACAGCTCGACCCTGATGTCGCTGATCAAGCCCTTCGGCGTGCTGAACCTGCCCCTGACCTTCAACACCGAGCAGGAGGCCGATGCGGTGCTGGACGGCCCTTTCGGCCAGAAGCTGCTGGCCAAGCTGCCCGAAAAAGGCCTGGTGGGCCTGGGCTTCTGGGAGAACGGCTTTCGCCACGTCACCAACTCGCGCCGGCCGATCACCAAGGCCGATGACCTGGCCGGCCTGAAGCTGCGCGTGATCCAGAGCCCCCTGTTCCTGGACACCTTCAACGCCCTGGGCGCCAACGCCACGCCCATGCCCTTCACCGAGCTGTACTCTGCCATGGAGCAGGCCGCCGTGGACGGCCAGGAGAACCCGCCCGCCACCATCCTGTCGAGCAAGTTCTACGAGGTGCAAAAGCACCTGGTGCTGTCGCGCCACATGTACAGCGCCTGGGTGCTGCTGATGTCCAAGAAGGCCTGGGATGGCCTCTCGGCCCAGGAGCAGAAGATCGTGCAGGAGGCTGCGCGCGAGGCCACGCTGTTCGAGCGCAAGACCATCCGCGCATTCAGCGAGACGGCACTGGGCGAGCTCAAGAAGGTGGGCATGCAGGTGACCGAGCTGCCGCCGGCAGAGCAGGCCCGCATGCGCGCCAAGCTGCAGCCGGTGCTGGCCAAGTACGGCAGGGGAGTGGGGGAAGCGACCACCGGCGAGTTGTACGCCGAACTGGCCAAGGTGCGCGGCACCGCCAAGTGACACCGGCCGGCGCGGGCGCCGCGCCGGCCTCTTTCTCTTTTTTGCTGAATGCACCCCATGGACAAGACACCCCGCCGCCCGTTCCGGTCGCGCGACTGGTTCGCCGACCCCGAGCGCTCGGACATGAC
>NZ_JBKDTZ010000041.1:0-15010 GCF_046339755.1 Acidovorax sp.
TCCCCCGACACCTTCGAGCGCCCCATCTACGCGGGCAACGCCATTGCCACCGTGCAGAGCCAGGACGCCACCAAGGTCATCACCGTGCGCACCACGGGCTTTGACCCGGCAGCAGCCACTGGTGGCAGCGCAGCCACCGAAGCCGCCACCGCTACGGCGGATGCTGGCAAGAGCAGCTTCGTGGGCAGCGAGATCGCCAAGAGCGACCGCCCGGAACTCACCGCTGCCAAGATCATCGTCTCCGGTGGCCGGGCCTTGGGCAGCAAGGAAAAGTTCGACGAAGTGATGACCCCGCTGGCCGACAAGCTCGGTGCTGCCCTGGGCGCCAGCCGCGCCGCGGTGGATGCCGGGTACGCCCCGAACGACTGGCAAGTGGGCCAGACGGGCAAGATCGTGGCGCCGCAGCTGTATGTGGCGGCCGGGATCTCCGGGGCCATCCAGCATCTGGCGGGCATGAAGGACTCCAAGGTGATCGTGGCGATCAACAAGGACCCGGAGGCGCCGATCTTCAGTGTGGCCGACTATGGGCTGGAGGCGGATCTGTTCACGGCCGTGCCGGAGCTGGTCAAGGCGCTGTAAGGCGGCCTGACGGCACCAACCTGCCAGACAAAGGCATCGCTTGCGGTGCCTTTTTTTTGAGAATTTTCCCGGAGACATCCATGAGCTACACCGCCCCCGTCAAGGACATGCTGTTCGACATCAAGCACCTGGCCAACATCGAACAGATCGCACAGATTCCCGGCTTTGAAGACGCGGGCCTCGATACTGCCCAGGCCGTGCTCGAAGAGTGCGCCAAGTTCAATGAGGGCGTGCTGGCTCCGCTGAATTTCGAGGGTGACAAGAACCCCTCGAGCTGGAAGGACGGCGTGGTCACCACCACCCCGGGCTTCAAGGATGCCTTTCGCCAGTACGGCGAAGGCGGCTGGCAGGGCCTGCAGCACCCGGCCGACTTCGGTGGCCAGGGCCTGCCCAAGACCATTGGCGCCGCCTGCATCGAGATGTGCAACAGTGCCAACATGAGCTTCGCGCTGTGCCCGCTGCTCACCGATGGCGCCATCGAGGCGCTGCTCACGGCCGGCAGCGACGAGCTCAAGGCCACCTACCTTGAAAAGCTGGTGACCGGCGAGTGGACCGGCACCATGAACCTCACCGAGCCCCAGGCCGGCTCCGACCTGGCCTTGGTGCGCACGCGCGCCGAGCCCCAGGCCGACGGCAGCTACAAGGTTTTCGGCACCAAGATCTTCATCACCTATGGCGAGCACGACATGGCCGCCAACATCGTGCACCTGGTGCTGGCCCGGGTGCAGGGCGCGCCCGAGGGCGTCAAGGGCATCAGCCTGTTTGTCGTGCCCAAGTTCATGGTCAATACCGACGGCAGCCTGGGCGCACGCAACGATGCGCACTGCGTGAGCATCGAGCACAAGCTGGGTATCAAGGCCAGCCCCACGGCCGTGCTGCAGTTCGGTGACCACGGCGGTGCCGTGGGCTACCTGGTGGGCGAGGAGAACCGCGGCCTGGAATACATGTTCATCATGATGAACGCCGCGCGCTACGCCGTGGGCGTGCAGGGCATCGCCGTGGCCGAGCGCGCCTACCAGAAGGCCGTGGGCTATGCCAAGGACCGCGTGCAAAGCCGCCCTGTGGACGGCTCCATCGCCGCCAGCGCACCCATCATCCACCACCCCGATGTGCGCCGCATGCTCATGACCATGCGCGCCTACACCGAAGGCTGCCGCGCCATGGCCACCGTGGCTGCCGCCGCGTACGACGCCGCGCACCACCATCCCGATGCCGAGGCGCGCAAGCAAAATGCCGCGTTCTATGAATTCATGGTGCCCTTGGTCAAGGGCTACAGCACCGAGATGAGCCTGGAAGTCACCAGCCTGGGCGTGCAGGTGCACGGCGGCATGGGCTTCATCGAGGAAACCGGTGCCGCCCAGTACTACCGCGACGCCAAGATCCTCACCATCTACGAAGGCACGACCGCCATCCAGGCCAATGACCTCGTGGGCCGCAAGACCGCGCGCGACGGCGGCCAGACCGCCAAGGGCATTGCCGCGCAGATCGAGAAGACCGAAGCCGAGCTGCTGGCCAACGGCAGCCCCGCCGCCAAGGCCGTGGCCCGCCGCCTCAGCGCCGCGCGCCAGGCTTTTCTGGACGTGGTCGGCTTTGTGGCCGGTGGCACCAAGAGCTCGCCCAACGCCGTGTTCGCCGGCAGCGTGCCCTACCTCATGCTCGCAGGCAACCTGGTGGCCGGCTGGCAACTGGCGCGCAGCCTGCTGGTGGCGCAGGAGCTGTTGCACAAGGGACAGGACGCAGCCTTCATGCAGGCAAAAATCACCACGGCGCAGTTCTATGCCGAGCACATCCTGGTCAAGGCACCGGGCCTGCGCGACAGCATCGTCGAAGGTGCGAACAGCGTGACGGAGCTGGCGCTCGACGCATTCTGAGCACCAGGGGGAGACAGACCGGGCCGGCGCATTGCGCGCGCGCCCGGTGCCCCATGAGAACCTGATTTATCCATCCATCCTTTCAACCCGGAACCCACCTGCCATGTCCAAGCTGCCCCCCGCCTTGCAGAACCTCTCGCTGCCCGTCATCGGCTCGCCGCTGTTCATCATCAGCAACCCCAAGCTCGTGATCGAGCAGTGCAAGGCCGGCGTGGTGGGTTCCATGCCGGCGCTCAACGCGCGTCCCGCCGAGCTGCTGGATGAATGGCTTGCCGAGATCACCGAGACGCTGGCCGCCTACAACAAGGCCAACCCCGACAAGCCGGCCGCGCCCTTTGCCATCAACCAGATCGTGCACAAGAGCAACGACCGCCTGGAGCACGACATGCAGGTCTGCGCCAAGTACAAGGTGCCGATCATCATCACCAGCCTGGGCGCGCGCGAGGACGTGAACCAGGCCGTGCACGCCTGGGGCGGCGTGGTGCTGCACGACATCATCAACAACAAGTTCGCGCACAAGGCCATCGAGAAGGGCGCCGACGGCCTGATCGCCGTGGCCGCCGGTGCCGGCGGCCATGCGGGCGTGAAGAGCCCGTTCGCGCTGATCCAGGAGATCCGCCAGTGGTTCGACGGTCCCATCGCATTGAGCGGCGCCATCGCCAGCGGCGATGCGGTGCTGGCGGCCCAGGCCATGGGGGCCGACTTCGGCTACATCGGCTCGGCCTTCATCGCCACGCACGAAGCGCGCGCCAGCGACGAGTACAAGCAGGCCATCGTCGCCGGCACGTCCGACGACATCGTCTACAGCAACCTGTTCACCGGCGTGCACGGCAACTACCTGTCCCCGTCGATCCGCGCCGCCGGCATGGACCCCGACAACCTGCCCGAATCCGACCCGAGCAAGATGAACTTCGGCGGCGACGCCAAGAAGGCCTGGAAGGACATCTGGGGCTGCGGCCAGGGCATTGGCGCCATCGACGCCGTGACCAGCACCGCCGAACTCGTGGCACGCCTGCGCCGCGAGTACCAGGCCGCCCGTGTCCGCCTGGCCCTCTGATTTCGGCCCGGAACCCCTGCCGCCCGGGCTTGCCCGGGCTTTTTCTTTCTGGGCGCCCCAGGTCGCCCGCGCCCGGCAAACGGTCCTGAGCGCAAATTTCTGTAACAAGCGACAATCAGGGGTTTTTGCCCGCATCGGCGGGCGGGTCTTTCCATTCCGTTCCTTCCGTCTCCCATGCCTTCCGCCACCTCCCGCATGCCCCTGATCGATATGGTCAAAGGGCTGGCCTGCGCCGCCATCGTCTGCCACCACCTGGCCTTCTACGGGCCCATGTCCGACATTGCCCAGCCGCTGGCGCCGCTGCTGATGGCCTGGCTCTACGACTATGGCCGCATGGCCGTGCAGGTGTTCCTGGTGCTGGGCGGCTACCTGGCCGCCGCCAGCCTGGCGCCCCAGGGCGTGGCGCGCTTCGACAGCGCCGGCGCGGCGATCACCCGGCGTTTCGTGCGCCTGGTCGTGCCCTATGCGGTGGCGCTGCTGCTCGCGGTGCTGGTGGCGGCACTGGTGCGCCCGTGGATGGACCACCACTCCGTGCCCGATGAGCCGACCCTCGCACAGCTGATCGCCAATGCCCTGCTGCTGCAGGACATCGTGGGCGAGGACGCCCTCTCGGCCGGCGTCTGGTACGTGGCCATCGACTTCCAATTGTTCGCGCTCAGCGTGTTCGTCTGGGCCGGCGTGCGCTCGCTGCCCGGCAACTGGGCGCGCCGCCACGGGCCCGTGATCGGCCGAGGCCTGCTGGTGGCCCTCACGGCCGCATCGCTGTGGGTGTTCAACCGCGACAGCACGCTCGACATGTGGGGCTGGTACTTCTTCGGCTCCTACGGCCTGGGCATGGTGGCCTATTGGGCCGTGAAGTCCCCACGCCCCGCCGGCTGGCTGGCCCTCATGCTGGCCCTGGGCGGCGTGGCGCTGGCCCTGGAGTTCCGCGGCCGCATCGCACTGGCGCTCGCTACCGCCATGCTGCTGGTGGCCGCCCTGCGCTCGGCACCACTGCGCCAGTGGCCGGGCGTGGCGCCGCTGGTCCGGCTGGGCCAGATGTCGTACTCGGTCTTCCTCGTGCACTTCGCCGTGTGCCTGCTGGTCAACGCCGTTGTCGGCCACCTGGTCCCCGAGGCGCCGCTGGTCAACGCGCTGGGCATGGTGTTGGCCTTTGCTCTGTCGCTGATGGCGGGGCGGCAGCTCTACGAGCGCGTAGAGCGCCATGTGCCCACCTGGTCCATGGCGCTGCGCTGGCAGGCCGGGTTGGTCGGTGCGGGCATGCTGGTCGCAATCAGCAGCCACTGGGCATAGCATTCGGACCATTCCCCTGGAGCGCTGCGGGCCCTGCAACCCAGGGCGCCTGCAAGGTTCAAACCGGCGGCAAGCCCTCGCGCCGCTTGCGCTGCTTGTCCAGGAACCAGGCCATGAAGGGCAGCAGCAGCATCGAGCCAGGAATCACCCAGATGAACAGGTAGGGGCTGACCGACGAGGCCGAGCGCATCACGTCGCGCAGTTGCTCGCGCTCCTCGGCGGTCCAGTTGCCCTCGCGGCGCTGCTTCATGAGCCAGGCCACCGAGCCCTTCATGGTCGCCATCTCGCGCTTGAGGCGGCTCTTTTCGCGGCTGTTGCCGGCCAGGAAGGAGCAGAACCATTCGGGCGCGCGCTCCATCCGCTGCTGGAAAGCGGTGGTGGAATCCGGGTCGAACGCGGGCGCTGCCGGCAGGGCCGTTGCCGTGGCGTTCGGTTCATCGGGCAGGTGCGGGGGCGCGGTCATGGGCACCGATTGTCGCTGTTCGCCCCTCGGGCCGCAAAGCACTGTTGCAATTTGCAGCCGTCCACGTCACTCAAAAAGCGTCTCGACACCATCACGGCGCATGAAACCGGCGCGCCCCAGGCCAGTGCCCCCGCGCAAGGGCCGCCCCGCCGCGCTGGGGGCGTCCCCCTCAGGGGGATGACGCGAAGCGGCTCAGGGGGAGCTTTGTTTCAGCGGTGCAGTTCGCCCGCCGCTTCCGGTTGGTACAGGATGGCCTTCACACGCACCGTCATCGGCTTGCCGCCCGGGCCGGGCCAGACCAGCGCATCGCCCACCGCCAGGCCCAGCAGGGCGCTGCCCACGGGCGCGAAGATCGACAGGCGGTCCGCGCTGCCGTCCATGTCGCGTGGGTAGACCAGGGTCAGGCAGAACTCCTTGCCCGTCTCTTCGATGGCGAACTGCACCGTGGAGTTCATGGTCACCACATGCGGCGGGATCTCCTCGGGCGCCACCACCTCGGCGCGGTCGATCTCGGCCTGCAGATCGGCCTTGCCCGGGAAGACGCTGGCCGGAATGGCGGCCAGCAGGGCCTCGATGCGGTCAACGTCCAGGGACGACAGGATGATCTGGGGCTTGCGCGCCATGGCGGTACCTCACTCAGTGGTGGTTGCAAAGCGCGGGACTATAGGCCGGAACGCCGGCATTCCCCGCAATCTCGCACTGCGCCGTGCGGGCTTAGGGCGCCCTAGTCTCCCGTGATGTTGCGCGCCTTGATCAGCGCGCCGAAGCGCTTGCTGTCGCTCATCGCCCGGTCGTGAAACTCCTTGGGCGACATGGCCGCGGGCTCGCCGCCCAGGGCCGCAATGCGCTCCAGCACGGCGGGCGTGGCCAGGATCTTGTTGATCTCGCGGTTGAGCTTGGTCACCACCTCGGCCGGTGTGCCGGCGGGCGCATAGAAGCCGAACAGCGTATCGGCGTCGAAGCCCTTCAAACCCATCTCGTCCAGCGTGGGCACGTCCGGGAACTGCGGCGAGCGCTTGGTGCTGCCCACGGCCAGCAGGCGCAGCTTGCCGGCTTTCACGTGCTGCAGGCCGATGCCGGGGTCGAACATGAAGTCCACCTGCCCGCCCAGCAGGTCCTGCATGGCCGGTGCCGCGCCGCGGTAGGGCACGTGCACGGCGAACACATTGGCCTGGCTCTTGAGCATCTCGGCGGCCAGGTGGGGCGAGCTGCCGTTGCCCGGCGTGCCGAAGCTCACCTTGCCCGGGTTGGCCTTGAGGTAGGCCAGGAACTCCTTGACGTTGTTCACCGGCAGCGTGGGCCGCACCTCCAGGAACACCAGCACCCGCGCCGCAGCGGCCACGGGCACCAGGTCCTTCACCGGATCGAACGGCATCTTGGGGTAGATGTGCGGGTTCACCGAGACCATGCCGCCCGAGCTCATGAGCAGGGTGTAGCCATCGGCCGGCGACTTCGCCACCGCCTCGCCACCGATGTTGCCACCCGCGCCGCCGCGGTTCTCCACCACCACGGGCTGGCCCAGCGCGGTTTGCAGCGGCACCGTCACGGCCCGCGCAATCTGGTCGGCCGCGCCGCCCGCCGGGAAGTTCACCACCACCTTGATGGGCTTGGCAGGGTAGGCCTGGGCCAGTGCACCTGCCGGCAGCAGGGCGGTGCCCGCGAGGGCCGCGAGGGCGAGGGCACCGGCCAGGCGGCGGCGGGTGGTTGGGGAATCGGTCTTGTGCGTTGTCTTCATGCTCATGTCTCCAAAAATCGAGTGCCCGGTGGTCCGGGTCTTTCACGGGATGGGCGGGTGCCTCAGGCGACGTCGATCTCCACCAGGATGGGGCGGGGGTGCGCCAGCGCATCGCGCAGCACCTGGTGCAGTTGCGCGGCATCGGCCACATGCACGGCATCGCAGCCCTGGCCGCGCGCCAGCGCCAGGAAATCCAGGTCCGGCAGGTCCGTGCCTTCGAGCTTGTCGTCGGGCGCAAAGCCGAAGGTCGGCGCAAACTCCTGCAGCGCCGCATAGCGCCGGTTCTTGAGGATGATGAAGGTGATGGGCAACTGCAGCTGCGCCGCGCTCCACAGCGCCTGGATGGAATACATCGCCGAGCCATCGCCCAGCAGGCCGATGACCTTGGCCTCGGGCCGCGCCAGGGCCACACCCACGGCCGCCGGCATGGCATAGCCCAGGCCGCCGCTGCACATGGTGTAGAAGGTCTCGCTGTGCAGGATGGGCAAGTAGGCATGCATGGCGGCGCGCGAGCTCGGCGCCTCTTCCACCACGACGGACAGCGCGTCGCGCACCTCCGCCAGGGTCTGCATCACGTAGTGCACGCTCATCAGCGCCGAGGGCTCGGCACGCGGGCGTGCGGCGCGCGGCGGCGGGGCAGGGCGCTTGCGCGGTGCCGGGCGGGCCAGCAGGTCCTGCACGCCCAGGCGCACGCCACCCACGGCCGACGTGCCCTCGGGCGTCCACGCCGCCGTGCCCGGGTCTTCGATCAACTGCACCAGTTGCGCACCGGGCGGCACATGCGGGCCATGGCCCTCCACGTGGTAGGTGAAGGCCGCAGCCCCCAGCGCGAACACCAGGTCGTGCCCGCTGAGCAAGGACACGATCTTCTCGCGCATGGCCGGCAGCAGGCCCATGAAGAGCCGGTGGTCCTGCGGAAAGCCGCAACGCCCCGACATGGGCGCTATCCACACCGCCGCGTTGTGCCGCTCGGCCAGGGCCACCACATCGTCCCAGGCGCCATCGCGGTCTGCAGCCGCACCCACCACGAACACCGGGCGCTCGGCCGCGTCCAGCGCGTCGCCGATAGCGTCGAGGACACGCGGCTCGGGCCGGCTCTCGGTGCTCACGGTGCGCGCCGCCAGCGGCTCGCAGGGCTTGCTCCAGTCGTCGGCCGGTATGGACACCAGCACCGGCCCGCGCGGCTGCTGCATGGCGATGTAGTAGGCGCGGGCAATGGCCAGCGGCACATCCTCGGCGCGCGCAGGCTCGATGCTCCACTTCACATAGGGCTTGGGCAGCTCCGTGGCCTGGCCCGAGAACAGGAAGGGGTCGAACGGCAGGATGGACCGCGCCTGCTGCCCGGCCGTGATCACCATGGGCGTGCGGTTCTTGTGCGCCGTGAAGATGTTGCCCATGGCATGGCCCACGCCCGCTGCCGAATGCAGGTTCACGAAGGCCGCGTTGTGCGTGGCCTGGGCATAGCCGTCGGCCATGCCCACCACCACCGCCTCCTGCAGGCCCAGCACGTAGCGGAAGTCCTGCGGAAAGTCGAGGAACAGCGGCAGCTCGGTCGAACCCGGGTTTCCGAAGATGGTGTCGATGCCGAAGCCGCGCAGCAGGTCGAGCACGACCTCGCGCACGGTGGGGCGCAGGTCGGTGGAAGAGGGGGCGGCATCGGTGGCGCGGGGCGCAGTGGCCTGGAGCATGGGAAGAGGGCGGTGCAGAGGATGGAAAGCACCGATCTTCGGGGACGGCAGACTATCCATCAATACAATGAAGTGACTAAGCGGTATTCGCCCAATGCATATCAAGGACATCGACCTCAACCTGCTGCGCCTGTTCGATGCGGTCTACCGCACGCGCAGCGTGAGCCGCGCGGCCGAGCTGATGGACCTGACCCAGCCGGCCGCCAGCCAGGCCCTCACGCGGCTGCGGCTGCTCATCAAGGACCCGCTCTTCGTGCGCGCGGGCGGCGGCGTGCAGCCCACGCCCCGCGCCGACCGCCTGGCCGACGCCGTGCGCAGCGCCCTGGGCACGCTCGAAGAAGCGCTCAACGAGTCGACCCTGTTCGACCCGCTGCAGTCGCGCAAGGTGTTCCGCATCCACATGAGCGACATCGGCGAGGGCCGCTTCCTGCCCGATCTGATGCTCGCTCTGCGCCAGCAGGCCCCCGGCGTGCGGCTGGAGACCCTGCCCGTGCCGGTGGAGCAGATCGCGCCGCTGCTCGACAGCGGCCGCATCGACTTCGCCTTCGGCTTCCTGCCCGCCGTGCGCGACACGCAGCGCGTGCAGTTGCTGCGCGACCGCTACATCGTGCTGCTGCGCGAAGGCCACCCCTTTGCCAAGCGCCGGCGCAGCGGCGCGGCCCTGCTCGACGATTTGCGCCAGCTCGAATTCGTCGCCGTGCGCTCGCACTCGGACACGCTGCGCATCCTGGCGCTGCTGCAGCTCGAAGACCGGTTGCGCCTGACCACCGAACACTTCATGGTGCTGCCCTCCATCGTGCGCGGCACCGACCTGGCCGTGGTCATGCCGCGCAACATCGCCCACGGCTTTGCCGCGGCCGGCGGCTACACCCTCATCGAGCCCGCGCTGCCGCTGCGCGACTTCACCGTGTCGCTGCACTGGAGCAAACGCTTCGAGGCCGACCCTGGCAACCAGTGGCTGCGCGCAGTGATCGAGGGCCTGTGCAAAGAGTAGGGCCGCCAAGGCGGGCGTTAGACTGGCATGCGCATTCGGAGTACATGGTGACGACAACCCTTCCCCCAAGAACCTTCGGCCTGGCCGCCCACCGCCTGCACCGCTCCACCGCCGACGGCGGCTTGGCACAATGGGCCGCTGCATCGCATTCGGCGCTGAAAGAGCTGCAACTCGGTGTCGCCGCCGTGGGTGGCTGCGCCGACGCCATCGAACAACATGCCCTGGCCAGCCACTTCCCGCACCTCCTGCGACTGCCCTATGGCCGCGAGGGCGGCGTGATGCGCGTGGTCTCGCGCATCGCAGGTGGCGTGCATGCCGAGCCGGAACTGGCCGGCGCCATCTACCTGCTGGACCCGCTCGATCCCTCTTCGCTGTACCCCGAGGCCCAGGCCCTCAAGCGCCAGTGCATCTCGCACGGCAAGCCCCTGCTGCTCACCGTGGCCGCCGCCGTCGAATGGGTGGCTGTGGAGGCTGCCTTGCAGGCCGGAACCTCGCTGCGCCAGCGCCCGCCGGCCATGGTGCCTTCCATCGACCAGCAGTCCGTCGCGCTGATTGCGCACGATGCCTTGAAGTCCGCCATGGTGGACTTCGCCTTCCGCCACTTCGACCTGCTATCGCAGACGAAGGAGCGCTTTGCCACCGGCACCACGGGCGGCCGGCTCAACGAGATGGCCTGGTCCCGCGGCTGGCCGCGCGACCTGCCCTGGGTGCAGCCCCTGCGCAGCGGCCCGCTGGGCGGCGAGGCGCAGATCGCCGAGCTCGTGCTCGACAAACGCTGCGACAAGGTCCTGTTCTTCGAAGATGTGCACGTCGCGCGCCAGCACGAGGCCGACATCCAGCTGCTCGAGCGCGCCGTCTGCACCCAGAGCTTCGAAGCCGCCTGCTACCACACACCGGCCATGGCCGACGCCTGGGCGACAGCCTGGGCGTAGCCCTCACCAGCCGAGCGTGGCGAACAGGTCCACCACGCCGCGCAGGTCGCGCACGGTGGCATCGGGCCGGTAGTCGGGCAGCAGCCGGCGCCCCGTGCCCCGGTCCACCCAGATGCAGCGAAAACCCACATCGCGCGCGGCTGCGTGGTCCAGGTGCGGGCTCGCGCAGATGTGCACCACCTCGGCTGGCTGCACACCCAGCAGCGCGTGCGCATGGTCGAAGAGCCGGCGGTCCGGCTTGTAGGCACCGGCCTGCTGGGCCGTGACCACGCGGTCGATCAGCCCGCCGAGCTGGGCCACGTTGCCGGCAATGATGTCGTCGTCGGTGTTGGACACGATGGCCAGGCGGTGGCCCGCGGCCTTGAGTGCGCGCAGGGCCTCCACCACCTCGGGGAAGGGCGGCATGGTGCCGATGCGCCCCGCGAGCAGCCCGGCATCACCGGGCGATTCGGGCAGGCCCAGTTCCGCCAGGGTGCGCTGCAGCGCCTCGCCCGATACCTCGCGGAAGCTGCGGTGCGGCACGGTCTGCTCCAACGCATGCTCGTGCCGGTCGTACACCGCAATGAGGGCTTCGGGCGGGGTGCCCGCCACCCCCTTGCGCGCCAGCAGTTCGCGCACGGCGTCCTGCAGCCCCTCATCCCACTGGATGAGGGTGCCGTAGCAGTCGAAGGTCAGCCACAAGGGGCGGGGAGTGTGTTGCAAAGGCATGGTTCGGCTCGCATGGTTTGGTGAAGGTGCGTAGCATGCGCAAGGCTTGTGATATTGGAAAATTAAATGTTCAAATCGATGCCAGTGGACTTGTGAATATGGGAGAACCATGATGCTGGACCTGGAACTGTTGAAAACCCTGGTGTGCGTTGTCGAGGAAGGCAGCTTCACGCGCGGGGCCGAGCGCGTGCACCGCACCCAGTCCACCGTGAGCCAGCAGATCGCCAAGCTCGAAGAGCGAGTGGGACACGCGCTGCTGCAGCGCGACCGCAGCGGCAAGCAGGCGCTGCCCACCGAGCAGGGCGAACTGCTGGCGCACTACGCCCGCCGCCTGCTGGCCATGGCGCAGGAGGCCGAGGAAGCACTGGCCGCCACGCCCGGCGCGGTGGCCTTGCGCCTGGGTGTGCCCGAGGACTTCGACGCCCGGCGCATGTCCGCCATGCTCGCGGGCTTCAACGCAGACCATCCCAGGGCACGCCTGGAAACCGTGAGCGGCATGAGCAGCGACCTGCAGCGCCGCCTGGCCCAGGGCGAGATCGACCTGGCGCTGGTGAAGCGCGAACCCCGCAGCGGCGACTGCATTGCCGCCTGGCCCGAGCGCCTGGTCTGGGCGGCCGGCGCGGACTTTGCGCCGGACGCCGATGGCGCCGTGCCCCTGGTGCTGTTCCCCGCGGGCTGCATCTACCGCCTGCGCGCCGTGCGCCAGCTCGAAAAGGCCGGCCGCCCCTGGCGCCAGGCCTTTGGCAGCCAGAGCCTGACCTCCGTACAGGCAGCGGTGGCGGCCGGCCTGGGCATCAGCGTGCTGCCGCGCACGGCGCTGCTGGCAGAACAACACCGCACCCTGGGCCGCGCGGCCGGCTTCGGGCCCCTGCCTGCCAGCGAGCTGGCACTGGTGGCCGGCGGCCCGCGCGGCATGCCCATGGGCCGGGGTTTGCAGCAACTGGCCGACTATCTGGTGGCGCAACTGGGCAAGCGGCGCTGAGCCAGGCCCGGCGGTCAGGCGCTTGTAAAGGGCAAGCGGCAGCTGTCAAAAAACTGTATATTTATACTGGGTATCCACTTAGCTCCAGTGATGCCAAAATCACTGGATGGAAACCCAGATACTAGCGCCTTCTCCCGGCCAGGACTACCCCCGCACCTGGAACGAGTTTCTTGACTGGTTTGCCACCGAGGAGGCGTGTTTGGCCTTCCTTGAGCGGCTGCGCTGGCCCGATGGTTTTGTCTGTCCGCGCTGCACCCATGCAGGTGATGTGTACCGGGCCAGTCGCACCCGCCTGGTGTGCAGGGCATGCCAGTACCAAGGCTCGGTGACCTCGGGGACCATTTTCGACAAGACGCGCACGCCACTGCGGGTGTGGCTTGCTGCCGCGTGGTACCTGACCAACCAAAAGCAGGGCGTGAGCGCTCTGGGGCTGCAGCGCGTTCTGGGTCTGGGCAGCTACCAGACCGCCTGGACCATGCTGCACCGGTTTCGACGCGCCATGGTTCGCCCAGGCAGAGACCGGCTCAAGGGCCTTGTCGAGGTCGATGAGACGTACCTGGCGATCACCGACCGCAAAGACCCGATAACCGCCACCGGACGCAAAAGCAGTACTACCAAGGTGCTGGTGGCCATGGCCGTCGAGATCATTCAGCCCAAGGGATTTGGGCGCATTCGGCTGCGCCGCATTGAGCGCGATTGGGCCGCCTGCGTCATTCCCTTCGTGCAGGAGGTGATAGAGCCTGGAGCGCAGGTGCGCACAGATGGCTCGGCTGCCTATCGGGCCTTGAAAGAGCTGGGATATGACCACCAACGCACCGTCATGCTTGGCTCAGGCGTACCCGCCCATGTGTCCATGGCAGGAGTGCATCGGGCGGCCTCCTTGGTACAGCGCTGGGTGTTGGGAACACACCATGGATCGGTGCAACCCGAGCACCTGGACGCTTATCTCGATGAGTTCGTGTTTCGCTTCAACCGGCGCACCTCCAACTCACGAGGCATGCTGTTTTATCGCTTGCTGCAACAGGCTGTGGTGACGCCACCGGTCACTTACTCCGATGTGGTGGGGCACAAGACAGCAGACGTGCAATCGGGTACCATTGCTGGATGAAAACACAGTATCTGGAGTACCGCTGGAGCTAAGTGGATACCCCTTATATTTGTACAGCCATGAAGCCCAAGCCGCCTCCGCGACCCGACGATGACGACGACAACGCCCCCCAGGTGATGCAGGAGGTGCGCGTCCCGCTGCAGGCCGTGCGCGGCCGGGGTGCGGCCACGGCGCTGGCGCACCGCTTCGTGCGCGACACGCGCGAGGCGGTGGACGATGGGTGGAGCGATGCCCATGTCGAAGAGGGCGACGAACCACCCCTGCCGCCGGTGACCCGCGTGCACCTGGAGACGGCCAAAAGCGCCCTCTGCGCCAACGACTCGCCCGATATTTTTTTCGAGCTGTCGGTCAACCCCTACCGGGGCTGCGAGCACGGTTGTGTCTACTGCTATGCACGGCCCACGCACAGCTACCTCAACATGTCCCCGGGGCTCGACTTCGAGACCCAGATCGTCGCCAAGCACAACATCGCCCAACTGCTGCGCGACGAGCTGGGCCGGACGAGCCACGTGCCCCGGCTCATCAACATCGGCTCGGCCACCGACTGCTATCAGCCCGTGGAGCGCGAGTTGAAACTCACGCGCGGCCTGATCGAGGTGATGCGCGACATGCGCCACCCGTTCTCCATCATCACCAAGTCCGCCGGGGTGGAGCGCGACCTCGCCCTGCTTGGCCCCCTGGCCGCGCAGCACCTGACAGCCGTGTACGTGACCATCACCACGCTCGACGCCACCCTGGCGCGCCGCATGGAGCCGCGCGCCGCAGCGCCCCACCGGCGCCTGTGCACCATCCGCACCCTGGCCGAGGCCGGCATCCCCGTGGGCGTGAGCGTCGCGCCGCAGATCCCCTTCATCACCGAAGACATGGAGCAGGTGCTGCAGGCCGCGCACGAGGCCGGCGCGACCAGTGCCTTCTACACCCTGCTGCGACTGCCCTGGGAGCTGGACCCGCTGTTCCGCGAGTGGCTGGAGCTGCACTACCCGCAGCGTGCTGCGCGTGTGATGGCGCGGGTGCAGGATCTGCACAACCTCGATCCTGCGCAGCGGGCTGCGGGCAAGGTGTATGCGAGTGACTTTGCCACGCGGATGAAGGGGACGGGGTTGTGGGCGGATCTGGTGCGGCAGCGGTTTGCGGCTGCCTGCCGCAAGTTGGGTCTCAATCGGAAGCGGACGGAGTTGGATTTGACGCAGTACCGGGCGGGGTTTGCCCGGAACCAGGGGGGCCTGTTTTAGATTTGCTGGCTGTGGTGGCTTCTGTTCTTTTTTGAGGGTGGGAGCCGGGATGTGCGCCCGGCAGCGCACCCACCTTCTTTTGCGTCGCTGTATGGACCGGACACATGGTGGACAGGTGTGCGAGGACATGGTGGACACCTGTGGTCGTATTGGCCCCAGGAGACAAGACCATGCCCTGGAGCACCCGAGACACCATGAGCCTTCGCGAAGAATTCATCACCCTGGCATGCCAGGAGGGCGCCAACCGGCGCGAGCTATGTCGCCGCTTTGGCATCAGCCCCCAGACGGGCTACAAGTGGCTGGCCCGCTTTGCTCAGCTGGGCTCCCTTGGTTTGGCTGACGTCTCCCGCCGCCCGTTGCACAGCCCC
>NZ_JBKDTZ010000042.1:0-12824 GCF_046339755.1 Acidovorax sp.
GTCCAGCACGTGGCCCATGTTGCGGTCGGTCAGCGCCTGGCACAGTGCGGCATGCTCGGCCTCGGTGCCGATCTCCGGGTTGAGCTCTGTGGGGTCCACGACATCGTAGCCGTGCATGCTGCCGGCCGCCGCCTTGAGGTAGGGCGAGGTGTACAGGTGGGTCGCCCCCAGCGCGTGCAGATAGGGCACGGCCGCCGCGGCCTGCGCAAAGGTGAAGCCGCGGTTGAGCTGCACCCGGTACGTGGCCCCCGGGACGTCGGCCGACGCCATCGGGGGCAGGGCCGCCACCGGCGCGGCCAGCGCCGACCGGCGCACACCGCCGATGGCCTGGCCGATGGCCTCGAACCAGGGGTCGCCCGCCAGGGCCTCCAGCGGCACGGGCATGCGCTGGCGCCAGTTGGGGTAGCGGTCTTCCGTGGTGCCCGGCACATTGAGCTGTTCGCGCTGGCCGGTGAGGTCTTCGAGCTGCACCCCCAGCAGCTGGCAGGGCGTGCGCGCGAGGAAGGCATGCACGGCCGCCGCGAGCGCGGGCGTCATCTCGGGGGCGGACTGGGCGTCCAGCGTCACGCCCGGCGGCAGCAGCTGCTGGGCATCGAGCGCTGCGAGCAGGTGGGTGCGGTCCTGGGCGCGCGCCAGCTGGGCCTGCACGTGGGCGTCACCGTCTCCGAGCCAGCCCAGCGACTGCTGGATGGCGATGTCGTCGCCCCCCCAGAAACCCTTGAGCGTAGGCAGGTCGTGCGTGCTGACCACCGCCAGCGCCTGCGGCTGCCAATCGGCCGGCGGGCGGAAGGCGCCGCCCTCCAAACGCTCGAAGATCAGCGGCTTGTACGACAGCAGCGCGTGCTCGGCCATGGCCTCGCGCATGCGCGGCGCCACGTTGCCCAGGTCTTCGCCGATCACCATGCACTGGTGGCGGTGGCTTTCGATGGCCATCACCGCGACCAGGGCCTCCAGCGGGTAACGCACGTAGGTGCCGCCTGCCGGGCTGTTCCAGTACAGGCGCATGAGCGCCATGGCGTGGTCCATGCGCAGCGCGCCGGCATGGCGCATCACGCTGGCCAGCAGTTGCCGGAAGGGCATGAAGCGTGCCGCGGTCAGGGCCACCGGGTTCACCGGCGGCAGGCCCCAGTCCTGCCCCTGGGTGCTCAGCGGGTCGGGCGGGGCGCCCACGTTCATGCCGCGGGCATGCAGGCCCGGCCACATCCAGGTTTCGGAGCCGCCGTCGCTGGCCCCCACGGCCAGGTCGCAGTACAGGCCCAGGGCCATGCTGTCGCGCGCCTGCCGGAAGGCAGCTTCCAACTGCCCGTACGCCAGCCACTGCAGCCAGTAGCGGCGGGCCACGGCGTCGGCATGCTCGCGGGCGAACGCCTGCACGGCCTGGCCCTGCGGGTCGCGCAAGGCCTCGGGCCAGGCAGGCCAGCCCCAGACGGCGGGGTCGACCGCGCCCAGTACGAGCTGGATGGCCTCGTACCGGGCATGCAGGCCCAGGGTGGACTGGTGCTCGGCCATGAAGGCATCGAACGCCTGGCCGCGCTCCGTGCCTGCGTGCCAGTGCCGGTCGCGGAACTCCTGCCAGAGCAGGGCCAGCACCGCTTCCTTGAGCGCTGCGACCTCGCCATAGCGCACCGTGGCAGTGGCGCGCACCTCGTGCAGCCGCTGCTGGAAGCTGTTGTCCGCCACCAGGGCCTGCGCCGAGGCGCAGTGGGCGAACTCCGCCACCGCCGTCACATCAATGTGCATCACGTTCAGCGCCAGCCGGCTGCTGGGGCTGTAGGGGCTGGCCTGCTCGGGGCGCTCCGTGCGCAGGGCGTGCAGCGGGCTCACGCCCACGAAGGCCGCACCGCGCGCCGCCGCGATCTGTACCAGCGCGCACAGGTCGGAGAAATCGCCGATGCCCCAGCTGCGCTCGGAGCGCAGGGCGTACATCTGGGCGGTGATGCCCCACCAGCGCTCGCCCGCCAGCAAGCCCTCGGGTAGCCAGCAACGCCGGGGCGCGACCAGCACCAGGTGCTCAGTGCCCTGTGCGCGCAGCAGGTAGTAGCCGCAGGCAAGGCTGGCCGGCAGTTCAGCGGCGCTGCCATGGCCTTGCAGCAGCGGGGCCATGCCGCCTTCTTCGGGAGACAGCTGCCAGGCGCCTGGTGCGCCCAGGTCCACGGATGCAGCCTGCCCCTGTTCAACCACGATGGGTGGTGGCACCTCGCGGTCGGCATGCTCGCCCATGGCGGCCAGGGCTTTGGCCAGCACCTCAGGGGGCACGCTCAGGTCCTCGCCCCAGAAGCTCGCGTACCCGGTGGCGATGCCGGCGCGCTCGGCCCGGCGCTGCAGGTCCGCGTCCAGCACGTGCGGGGCAGGGGTGCCCTGGCTCATGGCCGGCCTTCGCTGGCGGTCCAGCGGGCGGACCAGGGTGCCCACACCCCCCCGTCGGCGTTCCAACGGTGGCTGAAGATCTCTGCAGGTACGCGGCCGGCGGCGCCGGAGGGCGTCGCCACGACCGCGTCAGGTCCCAGGTTCATTTCCATTCCCAATGTCACGCCATCCTGGTAGTGCCAGGCCACGCGCAGGCCGGTTTCGCCCACGAACTCCGCCACATGCCCCTGCGTGCGCAGCTGCGCCAGCCGGGGCTGAAACCACGCGCGGCGCACCGCCAGCGCCTTCTGCACCAGGGCCCGGCGCGCCTGCCCGGCTGCGGTGTCCGATTCTTCCCATTGCAGCCGGCTGGCCCGCAGGGTCGCCACGTCGCAGGGGTCCGGCAGCACCGCGTCGCCGGTCACTGCATGGCCGAACTCGCGTGCGCGCCCCTCGCGCACTGCATCGCGCAGGCCGCCGTCCCAGTTGGCAAAGTACAGGAACGGCGTGGAGGCCGCAAACTCATCGCCCATGAACACCATGGGCGTGGCCGGGGTGAGCAGGGCCAGCAGCAACGCCAGCTCCGCCCCCTCGGCCGGTGCCAGTTGCCCCAGCCGTTCGCCGAAGGCGCGGTTGCCGATCTGGTCGTGGTTGCCGATGAAGTTCACCATGCAGGGCAGCGGCACCGGGTCACCCCCAGCCACGCCGGCCGCCTCGGGAAAGGCAAAGCCGTGGGTCAGCACCCGCGCCAGCAGCGCCAGCGGATGGCGCGCGAACTTGGCATAGTAGCCTTGGGATTCTTCCGTCAGGGCCACGTGCACCGCATGGTGGAAGTCGTCGTTCCACTGGGCGTCGTACAGGCCGGGCTCGGGCGATGAGGACAGGCGCGCGGGCTGGTTCTTCTCGTTCTCCAGCACCAGGTGCACCAGTCGTCCGCTGGCCGTGGCCAGCTCGCGCACGCGCGCGCTCAGCTCCTGCAGGATGTCGGGCCGGCTGTCGTCGGCGATGGCGTGCACCGCGTCCAGGCGCAGGCCGTCCATGCCGAATTCCTCGATCCAGTAGAGCGCGTTGTGCACGAAGAAATCGCGCACCACGGCGCTGCCCTCCTGGTCGAAATTGATGGCCGCACCCCAGGGGCTGGCATGGCTGCTCGAAAAGAACGGGGGTGCATAGGCGTGCAGGTAATTCCCGTCAGGCCCGAAATGGTTGTACACCACGTCGAGGAAGACGCACATGCCCAGCGCATGCGCTTCGTCGACCAGGCGCTTGAGGTCTTGCGGGCTACCATAGGCCGCATGCGGTGCGAAGGGCAGCACGCCGTCATAGCCCCAGCCCCATTGCCCGCCGAAGCTGGCCAGCGGCATCAGCTCGAGCGCCGTGAAACCCAGCGCCGCCAGCTCCGGCAGCTTGCGGATGGCGCCTTCATAGGTACCCAGCGGGCTGAAGCTGCCCACATGCAGCTCGTAGAAGACCAGTTCGTTCCAGGGTCGGCCGGCCCAGTCCGTCTTCCATTCATGGCTGGCGGGATCGGTGACGACACTGGGCTCGTGCGGCCCCCAGGGATTGCTGCGCGAGGCCGGGTCGGGCACGGCGAGCTTGCCATCGATGAGCCAGCGGTACGGGGTGCCCGCACCGGCGTCGGCCGCATTCGCCTGCCACCAGCCACCGTCGGACCGGGTGGCGGGGAGGGTTCGGGCTGCCGCCTTGGGCGTCGGACGGTACCACAATGCCGCCTCCTGCGCCGCAGGCGCCCACAGCGAGAAGCGGGCACCGCCACCGGCCAGCAGCCGGGCGCCGAAGGGCATGGTGTGCGTGCGCCTCATGCGGTGGCAGGGCGGCTGGGTGCGAAGGGTGCCGTCAATACCGCCATCGAACGTGCGAGCAGGGTATGCTGCCCGCCGGCTGCCACCGTGGGCGCACCGGCTTCCTCGCCAATGGCCACCACGCGGGCATCCCGGGTGTCCAGTCGCAGGGTCCAGTTGCGGCCCGATCCGTCCGCAGGCAGGGTGAAGATGGCATCGGCATCGCTGGAATTGAACAGCAGCATCACGGACAGCTCCTCTTCGGCCACGCTCTCCATGACCGCGCCCACGCAGCGCACGGCGGGATCGTCCCACTCCTCGGCAGTCATGTCGATGCCCCATACACTGTGCCATGCGACCGTGACGAGTTGCGGCAGCCCCGCCTCATCCACGGGCCAGGTGTGGGGCCGGACCACAGGCAGAGCCCGGCGCAAGGCCACCAGTGCCTGGGTGAAGCCCTGCAGTTCGCTGTGCCGGCCAGCGCGATCCCAGTCGTACCACGACAGGGCGCTGTCCTGGCAGTAGCCATTGTTGTTGCCCTGCTGGGTGCGCCCCAGCTCGTCTCCGCCCAGCAGCAACGGCGTGCCGTGGGACATGAACAGAGTGGCCAGGAAATTGCGCACCTGCCGCTCGCGCAGGGCCAGCACCTCGGCATCATCGGTGTCGCCTTCGGCCCCGCAGTTCCAACTGCGGTTGTGCGACTCGCCGTCCTGCCCGCCTTCGCCGTTGGCCTCGTTGTGCTTTTCGTTGTAGCTCACCAGGTCGGCCAGGGTGAACCCGTCGTGCACGGTGACCATGTTCACGCTGGCCGTGGGCCGGCGCCGGCGCGGCTGGTACATGTCGGCCGAGCCGCACAGGCAGGCCGCGAAGGCCGGCAGGCTGCCGTCCGCATTGATCCAGTAATCGCGCACGGCATCGCGGTAGCGGCCGTTCCACTCCATCCAGCCGACGGGAAAGCCGCCCAGCTGGTAGCCATAGGGTCCCAGGTCCCAGGGCTCGGCGATCAGCTTGGTGCGCGAGAGCACCGGGTCCTGCGCCAGCGCGGCAAAGAACGGCGCGCGCAGGGTGTAGGCACCGGCCGCGTCACGCCCCAGGGCCGAGGCCAGGTCGAAGCGAAAGCCGTCCACATGCATCTCCTGCACCCAGTAGCGCAGGCTGTCCATCACCAGTTGCAGCGCGGGGGGGCTGCTGGTGTCCACGGTGTTGCCGGTGCCGGTGTAGTCCATGCACATGCGGCGGTCCTCGGCCAGCCGGTAGTAGGCGGCGTGGTCAATACCCTTGAGGCTGAGCGTGGGGCCCAGGTGGTTGCCTTCGCCGGTGTGGTTGTAGACCACGTCCAGGATCACCTCCAGCCCTGCGGCGTGCAGCGCCTTGACCATGGCCTTGAATTCATCGACCCCGCCGTCGGAACCGGCATGCGCCGCATAGCGCGGCTCGGGCGCGAAAAAGGCCACGGTGTTGTAGCCCCAATAGTTGGCCAGTTGCATCTCCACCAGGCGGTGGTCGTCGATGAAGGCCTGCACGGGCAGCAGTTCGATGCTGGTAACGCCCAGTTGCTTGAAGTGTGCGATCGCGGCGGGCGATGCCAGGCCGGCATAAGTGCCGCGCAGCTTGTCCGGCACGCCCGGATGGGTCTGCGTGAAACCCTTGGCATGCACCTCGTAGAACACCGTGTCGCGCGCTGGCACACGGGGCGGGCGGTCGTCGCCCCAGTCAAAGCGCGAGCGCACCACGCGGCACTTGGGGGCCGTGCGGCCATTGTCCAGGGCACTGCGCACCAGGTCTTCGGCGGGTTGGGCGAGTTCGTACCCGAACTGGTCGGCCGCGCCCCGCACCGGGCGGTCCAGGGCCCTGGCAAAGGGGTCCATGAGCAGTTTGGCCGGATTGCAGCGCTGGCCGGCATCTGGTTCATAGGGGCCGTGCACGCGCAGCCCGTATTTCTGCCCGGCCTTGAGGCCAGCCACGTGGCCATGCCATACGTCGTCGGTCAGGCAGGGCAGGGCGATGCGCTCCATTTCCCGGTCATTCTCGGAAAAAAGGCAAATTTCCACGCATGTCGCCACCGAGGAATACACCGCGAAGTTCACACCCAGTTTGTCCGCCGTCGCACCCAGAGGCCAGGGGCGTCCGGGTTCGACCTGCCTCACCGGGCGTACCCGCTTGAAGGTGGTGGGCAGTGGGCCTGCGGCATGCACTTCGGGCTTCATGCAGCAGCTTTGAAGTTGCTGCCCAGGGCGGCCGGCACGGGCTGGCGTACCCGGTCCACCTTGAGCGTATTGCTCACGAGTGCGCTGCGCGTCGGAAAGAACTGCCGGGGCACGACCACGATGCCACTCTCCGTCACGTGGAAGCGGCGGCGGTCCTCGGCCTCGTCGAAGCCGATGCGCTCGCCCGGGGGAATATCGTTGTCCTGGTCGATGATGGCGCGGCGCACGTGGGCGCCCTGGCCGATGCGCGAGCGCTCCATGACGATGCAATGCTCCAGCGTCGCATCGCGTTCCACCAACACCGAGCGGCGCAGCATGGCGTGATCGAGGGTGGCGCCATCGACGATGCTGCCCGAGCCCACCACAGAGCGGTGGATCACGCCGTTCTCGATCTGTGCCGACTCGGCCTGGTCGGGGCTGGCGTAGATGGGCCACTCGCGGTTGGTCATGCGAAAGCGGGGCGTGGCGCCCAGGGTGTCGAAATGCGCATCGAAGTAGGCGTCGATGGTGCCCACGTCGCGCCAGTAGGCATGCTCTTCATAGGGCGCCGTGCCAGGGATCTCGTTGGCAGTGAAGTCATAGGCCATGAGCCGGTGCGATTGCAGCATGGTGGGCAGGATATCGCGGCCGAAGTCGCTGTGGCCGGTGGCGTGCGCCTTTTTCAGCGCATCGAGCAGCACGTCGGCATTGAACAGGTAGTTGCCCATGGAGGCCAGGGCGTGCGTGCTGCTGCCGGGCATGGGGCGCGTATTCTTGGGCTTTTCCACGAAGTTGCCGATGCGGTGGTGCGCGTCCACCTCGACGATGCCGAACTGGTTGCATTGCGACAGTGGCACGGGCAGCGTGGCCACGCTCACGTGGGCCTGGCTGGCACGGTGGAAGTCCACCATCTGGCGCACGTCCATGCGGTAGATGTGGTCGGCACCGAACACGGCCACGATGTCGGGCTGGAAAGATTCGATCAGGTGGATGTTCTGGTAGACCGAGTCGGCCGTACCCTGGAACCACTCGGGACCGTTGCGCATCTGCGGCGGCACCACCGTCACGAAGTGCTGGGGGATGAAGCGCGTCATGGTCCAGGAGCTGCGGATATGCTCGATCAGCGACTGCGACTTGTACTGCACCAGCAGGTAGATCGAATAGATCTCCGAGTTGACCAGGTTGGACAGCACGAAGTCCACGATGCGGTGCTTGCCGTTGAAGGGCACTGCCGGCTTGCAGCGCTCGGCCGTCAGGGGGTGCAGGCGGGAGCCTTCGCCCCCGGCCATCACGATCGCCAACACATTTCGGGTACGCGACATAGCATCAGCTCCAGTGAAGAATCAAGCCCTCGTGGGGCGGTTGGAAAGAAGAACGGTCGAAAGAGGGGGCACGGTCAGGTGCAGATGGGCCGGCTGGCCTTCGAGCGGGGTGGGGGTCGCATCCACCCCGCCGAAGTTGCCCATGCCGCTGCCGCCATAGGGCTCCGCATCGCTGTTCAGCAGTTCGTGCCAGCGGCCGGCCACCGGCACGCCCACCCGCAATGCGGCCACTGGCTGCGGCGTGAGGTTGTGCACGGCCAGCACGATGTCGTCGCCTGCGCGGCGGATGAAGGCCAGCACGGTGGTCTGGTGCGGTGCCATGGGCGCCCAGGCAAAGCCTTCGGCGTCGAAATCGTGCGCATGCAGGGCCGGGCGCTCGCGGTAGATGCGGTTCAGGTCGGTCACCCAGCGCGCCATGCCGCTGTGGCGGGCCTTGGCCCACAGGTGCCAGTCCAGCGTGCGCTCGTGGTGCCATTCATCCACCTGGCCGAACTCGCCGCCCATGAACAAGAGCTTCTTGCCCGGGTGCGACCACATCATTCCGTACAGGGTGCGCAGCCCGGCAAAGCGCTGCCACTGGTCGCCAGGCTGGCGCGAGAGCAGGCTGCGCTTGCCGTAGACCACTTCGTCGTGCGAAAGCGCCAGCACGAAGTTCTCGTCGAAGGCATACACCATGGAAAAGCGGATGTCGCCCTCATGCCAATGGCGGTGCACATGGTCACGGCGCATGTAGCGCAGCGTGTCGTTCATCCAGCCCATGTTCCACTTCATGCCGAAGCCCAGGCCATTCGCATGCACCGGGCGCGAAACGCCGGCCCAGGCCGTGGACTCCTCGGCGATCACATGCACGTCCGGGAACTCGGCGTAGACGGCGCAGTTGAGGTCCTGAAGAAAGCGCACGGCTTCCCAGTTCTGGTGCCCGCCATCGGCGTTGGGCACCCATTCGCCGGGCTTGCGCGCGAAGTCCAGGTACAGCATGGACGACACGGCATCCACGCGGATGCCGTCGAAGTGGTACTTGCCCAGCCAGAACAGGGCGTTGCTGATGAGGAAGTCACGCACCTCGTAGCGGCCGTAGTTGAAGATCAGGCTGTTCCACTCGGGGTGGAAGCCCTTGCGCAGGTCTTCGTGTTCGTACAGGGCCGTGCCATCGAAGCGGGCCAGGCCGTGCGCGTCGGACGGAAAGTGCGACACCACCCAGTCGAGCAGCACGCCGATGCCGTGCTGGTGCAGCGTGTCCACCAGCACCATCAGGTCCTGCGGGTTGCCGTAGCGGGCCGTGGGCGCGAAGTAGCCGGTGGTCTGGTAACCCCACGAGCCATAGAAAGGGTGTTCCGTGACCGGCATCAGCTCGACATGGGTGAAGCCCAGAGCCGTGCAGTGAGCGGCCAGGCGCTGAGCGATGTCGCGGTAGTTGAGAAAGCGGCCGTCTTCCTGGCGCTGCCAGGAGCCCAGATGCACCTCGTAGATGGACATGGGCGCTGCCAGCGCCTGCCGTTCGCCGCGGGCTGCCATCCAGGCACGGTCGTTCCACTCGTAGTCGAGTCTCCAGATCTGTGAAGCCGTGCCGGGCGGGTGTTCCTGCCGAGTGGCATAGGGGTCCGCCTTCTCGATCCATTGGCCCTGCGCGTCCTGGATGCGGTACTTGTACAGGTCGCCATGGCCCGCGCCTTCGACCCGGACGCTCCAGCGGCCGGATCCGTCCTGCGTGCGCTGCATGGCCAAGGGGGTCCAGTTGTTGAAGCTGCCGATCACCTGCACCTGCCAGGCATTGGGTGCCCATACCGTGAACAGGGTGCCCGCTGTATCGGTGTGCGCACCCAGCACTTCATGTTGCCGGAAGTGGGATGACACCGCAGCCGCAGTGGCTGCAAGGGGGGTGGAGTGCGCTGCGACGTTCATGGTGACGGGTGGTTGGCCTCCATGTTCTGCTGCAGTGCAATATGCCAATGCAAGACCGCCGCGCGTGCTCAAGTAGGCGTTTGCCTACGCGGTTTTCGAGGTTGCGGTGTAGCGAAAGGCAGGAGGCCAACGCGCCCTCCAGACGCCTGCCGGCTGGCAGGCACGGGGCAGTAACGGGCCATGAACCCTCCCGCCGCCCTCAGCGGCGACTGCGCTTCTTACCTTCGTGCAACGCCTGTGACCGGAGGGATACCTTTTGCAGCGCAGGCGCATGCAGCATGCATGGCGCAAAGCACACCCGGCCTGCCAGCCGCTGGGGACAGGCAGCAAGAAAGTGGAAAAAAAGGGATTTGCAGCGAACGCTGCGCCGTGGCGATGCCGAATCAGCAGGTCAGGACAGCGCCGCCCATGCCGAAGACACCTCCGGGCTGCGCTGTCGTCGGATCACCTGTTTGGCGGTTTCGGCAAGCAGCGAGGCCCGGCCCAGGCCGGTGACGGCGACCACGCGGGCAGGGCTGCCACGCCCGGGCGCGAACTGCACTTCCACCATGCCGGCAGCTTCCAGCACCCGTAGCATGTCCACGCCGGCTTCGTCGTCCACATCGTATGGAAGCATCTCCACAGCGATCGCTTTCAGGTACTCCATCGGCATAGGACCCCCGCGTGTTTGGCGAGAAGCCATTCTGAACCTCGGGCTGCGGCGCCGGGCAACTATTCGCAACAGCCCTGGGGCGGAAGGGGTTTCGACGCGGTGCAGCAAAAAAGAAAGCCCGCATGAAGCGGGCTTTCTGCCTGCACGGGGCAGGCGGTGGAAGTCGACTGCGGTATCGACATCCTTATGGTATGGAGCAGCGCACGCCCAGAGTGTAGGACGGCACCGCGAGCAGCGCGCACCGTCACAGGGCCCACAGGGGCGGCGCGTCCTGGGCGAGGAGTGCACCGGACAGGGCCGCCTCGTCGCGGTCGCCACCCTGGCTCTGGCGCATGAAGGCCGGCAGGTCTGCCGCCATGCGCGCGAAGAATGCGCTCCGGCTGAACGCCGTGCCTTCCAACGCCCGCCCGGCTTCCTGCAATACGCGCCAGGCGCTGCTTTCCACGGCCTGCCGGGTGCGCAGGGCCAGGGCCATGGCGGCATCGCGAGGGTGTGCGTCGATCCAGGCCGCGCTGTCGCGCAGTACGGCGGCGCTGCTGTGCAGGGCCACATCGACCTTGGCCAAGGCAGCCGCGCGCATCGTGTGCAGAGGGTGGCTGGGCGGGCACTGTTGCACCGCGGCAAAGAGCACATGGGCCGCCGCACGGATGCCGCCATGCCAGCATGCCGCGATGCCTGCCGCACCATGCCAGTAGCCGCTGCGCCGCATGAAATCGCCAGGGGCCCCGAGCCGGGTCGCAGGCGTGTTGTGGAAGCTGACGTCCGCGCTGCCCGTGTCCGCCATGCCCAAAGCATGCCAGTCATTGGTGTGGATGCCCACGCTGGGGTGGTCCAGTTCCACCACCATGAGCTGCGGTTGCTGCCCGGGCAGCCAGGCCGTGAGCAAGGCATGGCTGGCCCCCAGGGCGCCCGCGCAGGCAGCCTTGGAGCCCGAGAGCACGATGCCCTCGGCGCCCCGGTCGGTGGCTGCCAGGCGGCGCCCGGGCGATTCCGCGGCCCACATGGCCCAGACGGCGCCACGGGTGTGTTCTTCATACCCCAGTTCGCGCAGGATGGCCAAGGCGTCGGCATGGCTCTCGTACAGCCTGGCCAGCGACAGATCGTGGCCAGCCACCACGCTCAGCGCCTGCCAGCGGTCCAGCGTACGGCCCGTGCCCGGCAGGGGCAGGTCCGCCAGCCCGCTGACCACAAGGTGGCGCAACTGCCTGATGACCGGAGCGGAACCCATGGACGCCAGCGCGCCAGGCAAGGCCTGGGCGGTGCTGAACAGGTTTTTCGAATCCGTCATCATGGCGGCACCTCGGGCCAAATGGGTGGCCTGGCTGCAGGCAGCCGCAGCGGCAGGGATGATGGATGGTACGAAGCGGCCGCCTTTGACCTTGTAGGAGAAGGCAGATGCGGCGCATAGGCGCCGGGAGCAATCGTTATTTGCCTGAATCAGTCCACGACCACATTGGCCTCGCGGATGACCTTGGCCCACTTGGCGGTCTCGCTGGCGATGAAGGCATCGCATTCCTGCGGTGTGGAGCCCTCCGCGAAGGTGCCCATGCTCTGCTCCAGGCGGCGCGAGACTTCGGCGCTGCGGATGATGCGCGCGACCTCGGTGGACATGCGCTGCACGATCTCGCGCGGCACGCCGGCCGGCGCCAGCATGGCCGCCCAGGTGCTGCCCACGATGCCTGGATAGCCTTGCTCGGCAAAGGTTGGCACGTCCGGCAGCGCCGGCACGCGCTTGTCGCTGGCCACCCCGATCAGGCGGATCTTGCCGGCCTTGGCCGGCTGGATCAGGTTGGGGGGCGGATCCAGGAACAGCGGGATCTGCCCGCCCATCAGGTCGGCCAGGGCGGGGGAGGCGCCCTTGTAGGGCACATGCACCATGTCCACCTTGGTAACCAGGCGCATGAGTTCGGAGGTCAGGTGGGCGGCCGAACCGGAGCCCGACGACGCAAAGCTCAGCTTGCCGGGGTTGGCGCGCCCGTAGGCCACGAGTTCGGCCGTGGTCTTGAACGGCGCATTCATGGCGACGGCGGCCACCAGGGGTGAAATACCCATCAGGGACACCCCCACCAGGTCCTTCTTCGGGTCGTAGGGCAGCTTGGGGTACAACGTGGTGTTGGCGGCGTAGGCGGCAATCACCACGGCAAAGGTATGCCCGTCGGGCGCAGCCTTGGCGACCGCGTCCACACCGATGATGCTGTTCGCGCCCGGTTTGTTGTCGATGACGATGGGCTGTCCCAGTGCCTGCTGCAAGCCGACCTGCAGCAGCCGCGCCATCTGGTCGGTGAAGCCGCCCGCCGTGTAGGGCACGACGATGCGGATGGGCTTGCTGGGCCAGGACGAGTTGGCCCAGGCGGGCGCTGCCGTGGCTGCGACGCCGGCCGTGGCGGCTGCCAGCAGGCGGCGGCGGTTGAGAGGTTTGTCGTGGTGCATGCTTGCTTGTCTCCTGGCGTTGAATGGGCGTCTGGCAGTTCAGAGCGCCTTGACCAGCTCCGGCACGGCCGTGAACAGATCCGCCTCCAGCCCATAGTCGGCCACACTGAAGATCGGCGCCTCCGGGTCCTTGTTGATCGCCACGATCACCTTGGAGTCCTTCATGCCCGCCAAGTGCTGGATG
>NZ_JBKDTZ010000043.1:0-12856 GCF_046339755.1 Acidovorax sp.
GGGCGACTCGCGCGAAGCCTGCGAACAGGTCGCGCGCCGCGTCGTCGCGCACCTGGACACGCCGTGCGCGTGCGGCAGCGGGTCGGTGGAGCTCGAGATCGAAATGGGCCTGGTCGATTTCCAGCTCGACCAGAACAGCGCCAGGGACGCCCTGCGCAAGGCCGCCGCAGCGTTGCAGGAATCCAGCGCACGCGGCCGGCGCCTGCTGTGGCACGAGGACAGCTTCGACGCCGCCCACCGACGTGCCTTCCGCCTGCTGCAGGACGTGGCGCCCGGACTGGCCCGGGGCGAATTCCGGCTCGTCTACCAGCCCAAGCTCAACCTCACCCTGCAGGCCTACTCCGGGGTGGAGGCCCTGGCGCGCTGGACCCACCCGGTGCACGGGGAAATATCGCCTGGCGAATTCATCCCCTTGATCGAGAACTCCCCTCTGATCCACGCCTTCACGCGCTGGGTGCTGAACACCGCACTGGGCCAGCTGGCAGCCTGGCGTGCCCAGGGGATCGACCTCACCATGGCGCTGAATGTCTCCTCGCGCAACCTGGACCAGCCCGGCTTTGTGGATGCGGTGCGCGAGATCTGCGAGCGCCAGGGCGTGCCGATCAACAAGCTGCACGTGGAATGCACCGAAACCTCCGTCATGACCCACGTGGAGACCCACGAGGCCCTGCTGGCCCTGCAGGCCATGGGAGCCCAGATATCGCTGGACGATTTCGGCATGGGCTACTCCAACCTGGCCTGCCTGCACTCCCTGCCGGTGCAGTTGCTCAAGCTCGACCAGTCCCTCATCAAGCCGGTGGACACCGATCCCCGGGCCATGGAGCTGGTCAAATCCCTCATTTCCATGGGGCATTCGCTCGGCTACCGCATGCTGGCCGAAGGCGTGGAAACCCGGGCCGTGTTCGACCTCGTGGTCGCCGCAGGCTGCGACGCCATCCAGGGCTACTACCTCTCGCGCCCGCTGGAGGCGCCAGCCATCCCCGCCTTCATGGCCTCCCAGGCCCAGAGCCCCCTGCCCCTGGCCGCCTGACGTACAAGTGGCTCGCTGCATTGCGGCGCTACGCCTGAAACTGGCGCGGCCAAGGCCAGTGCCCCCGCGCAAGGGCCGCCTCGCCGCGCTGGGGGCTGAGGGCCGCGGCTCCAAGCCTGCCTGCGCAGGCTTGGACGTGCCCGAAGAGCCGCCGCCTCTGGCGGTGGCCCCGAGACGCGCAGCGTCTCAGGGGGTGCTTAATACCTTCAAGCCCGTTGACCGGTGCGGGTATTGCCTTCCTGGGGAACGCCTCCACCTAGAATTTGTCCAAGCCTGTACCGTGCAGGCACAAGGAGAGATACCGATGAATGACCAAGTCACCACCCTGAACCCTTCGGCGGGCTATGGCATTTCGCAGGAAGAGCGCCACAAGGTGCTGCGCAATACCTACTGGCTGCTCGCCCTGAGCATGATCCCCACCGTGCTGGGCGCCTGGATCGGCGTTGCCACGGGCATCACGCAGTCGCTGCGCGGCGGCGTGGGCCTGATCGTGTTCCTGGGCGGCGCGTTCGCCTTCATGTTCGCGATCGAAAAGACCAAGCGTTCGGCCGCCGGCGTGCCGGTGCTGCTGGCCTTCACCTTCTTCATGGGCCTGATGCTCTCGCGCATGATCGGCATGGTGCTGGGCTTCAAGAACGGTACCGACCTGGTGATGACCGCATTTGCCGGCACGGCAGGCGTGTTCCTGGTCATGGCCACCCTGGCCAGCGTGATCAAGCGCGACCTCTCGGGCATGGGCAAGTGGCTCATGGTGGGCGCACTGGTGCTCATGGTGGGCGCCATCATCAACGTCTTCGTGGGCTCCTCCGCCGGCATGATGGCGATCTCGGTGGCGGCGATCGGCATCTTCAGCGCCTACATGCTGTATGACTTGAAGCAGATCCTGGACGGCGGCGAGACCAACTACATCAGCGCCACCCTGGCCCTGTACCTGGACATCTTCAACGTGTTCCAGAGCCTGCTGGCCCTGCTGGGCATCATGGGCGGCGAAAAGGACTGAGTCAGCTCCTTCAGCCCTGCGTCACCAAAAGGCTCCCTCGGGAGCCTTTTTCTTGAGCCCGCGCAATGGTCAAGCCTCAATCCGGGCGGGCTGCTGCCGATAATGGAAGTACATGCGCCCTATCGACTTCTTTGCCCCCCAACCCGTCCTGCGCCTTCTGGCTGCGTCCGCTGTCCTGCTGGGCTTGGCCGGGTGCGACAAGCTTACCGCCACGCTGGGACTGAACGAGGCGCAGCAAAAGGACACCGAGGCCCGGGCCATCGGCGGGGCCTGCCGCCATGCGCTGCGCGGGGTGGAAGACTGCTATACCCTCAATCCCAAGGCCCCCAAGGCGGCGGTCTTCGACGGCTGGAAGGAGATGGACCAGTACATGCGCGACAACAAGATCGAGGGCACGCCCGCGGTGGTGGCCAAGCCCCCCGAGCCGGCACCCAGGCGCGCGGCGCCAAGGGCATCCGCCCCCGCCGAGAGTTGATGCACACAGGACAAAGGGGCCCTCGAGCCCCTTTTTCACGCCTGTGTGGCGGGAGGATCCCCGGCCTCAATCCCGCTCGAACACCGCCATGCTCTCGACGTGCGCCGTGTGCGGGAACATGTTGACCATGCCGGCCGCCGTGCAGCGGTAGCCGCCCAGGTGCACCAGCAGGCCGGCATCGCGCGCCAGTGTGGCCGGGTTGCAGCTCACGTAGACGATGCGCTTGGGCGGGGTCCAGTTCTCGGCGCCCGGGGGCAACGGTGCCGCACCCTCGGCGCCGAGGCGCGCCTGCTCGATGTCGGCCAGCGCCTTGGCCAGTGCAAAGGCGCCCTCGCGCGGTGGGTCCACCAGCCATTTCTCGGCCGAGCCGTCGGCGATCAGCATCGCGGGCGTCATCTCGAACAGGTTGCGCGCCACGAAGTCGGTGGGCGCCAGGGCCTTGCCGCCTTCGGCCACCAGGCCCTGGTTGAGCCGGTAGTTCTCGCGCGAGCGCGCCACCAGCGTCTCGCTGCCCTCGATGCCCAGCACCTCGCGGCCTTGCGTGGCCAGCGGCAGCGTGAAGTTGCCCAGGCCGCAGAACCAGTCGATCACGCGCTCGTGCTTTTGCACATCCAGCAGGCGCAGCGCGCGCGTGACCAGCACGCGGTTGATGTGCGGGTTCACCTGCGTGAAGTCGGTGGGCTTGAAGGGCATGGTGATGCCGAAGTCCGGCAGGCCATAGGACAGCGGCTCGCCGCCTTCCTCCATCAGCTTCACGGTCTCGGGGCCCTTGGGCTGCAGCCACCATTGCACCTGGTGGGCCGCAGCAAAATCGCGCAGCCGCGCGAGGTCATCCTTGCTCAGCGGTTCCAGGTGGCGCAGCACCAGCGCGGTCACGCTGTCGCCGCAGGCCAGTTCGATCTGCGGGCAGGTGTCGCGCGCGTCCATGGAGGCGATCAGCGCGCGCATGGGCATCAGCATGGCGTCCACGTGCGGAGGCAGCACCGGGCAGGTCTGCATGTCGGCCACGTAGCGGCTCTTGCGCTCATGGAAGCCGACCAGCACCGTGCCCTTTTTGATCACATGGCGCACCGACAGGCGCGCGCGATACCGGTAGCCCCAGGCCGGGCCCTCGATCGGACGCAGCACCGTCTGCGGGCGCACCTTGCCCAGGTGCCAGAGGTTGTCCTCCAGCACGCGCTGCTTGACGGCGACCTGCCCGCCCACGTGCAGGTGCTGCATCTTGCAGCCGCCGCAGGCGCCGGCATGCAGGCCGAAATGCTGGCAGCCCGGGCGCACACGCTGCGACGATTCGCGGTGGATCGCCGTCAGGCTGGCCTGCTCCCAGTTGTTCTTCTTGCGGTGGGTGTTGGCGGTGACGTACTCGAAGGGCAATGCGCCGTCGATGAAGACAACCTTGCCATCGGGCCTGCGCGCCACGCCCTGGGCTTCCAGGTCCAGGGAACGCACAGCCAGCCAGCCTTCGGGCAGTTGCTCCGATTCCTGGCCTTCAGGTTCATACGAGGGGGACAATTCTTTGGGTTCGCTCATCCCCCGATTGTCTCAGAGGCGGCAATGCGACCTGCGCCCACCCCCGGGGGCCGCAGGTCGAAGGGCGGGATCAGCCGCGGTCAGCGCGCGGTGCGCGGCGCCCGCCGGGGCCGCTCATGCTGGCCGGTGCAAAGCGCGGCAGCTCGTTGATGCGCAGGTCGCAGCCATGGTTGTCCAGCGTGAACACCAGCGTGCTGCCGGGTGCCACGCGGGGCAGCACTTCGTGGATCTGGTAGGACATGTCCACCGGTGGCTCGGGCGAGCGGTAGATGATTTCCTTGGCCGGGCTGTACACCACGTAGCAGGCGGCAGAGGCGGACTGGCTGAAGCCGACGGCCAGCAAGGCGGCTGCAGCGAATTTGGATGCGGACATGGGAACTCCTCCTGCGACTTTCGGTATTGCAGCCATTATGCGGGCTTGTGCACCGCTCGCCAATGCAGGCGTTGCGCGCGTGCCTACCCCGTGCCTATCGCAGGACCAGGTGGTTGCTGTGCTTGACCTCCTCCATCACCGCATAGGTGCGGGTTTCGCGCACGCCCGGCAGTTGCCAGAGCACGTCGCCGGCGAACAGCCGGTAGGCATTCATGTCCGCCGAGCGGGTCTTGAGCAGGTAGTCGAACCCCCCCGCCACCATGTGGCATTCCATGATCTCGGGGTGCACCTGCACGGCGGCCTTGAACTGGTCGAACACATTGGGCGTGGTGCGGTCCAGCAGCACTTCCACAAAGACCAGCATGCCCGCTCCCAGCTTGAGCGGGTTCAGCCGCGCCTCGTAGCCCAGGATGAAGCCGTCGCGCGTGAGCCGCTGCACACGCGCCAGCACCGCCGTGGGCGACAGGGCCACGGCCTCGGCCAGCTTGAGGTTGGCAATGCGCCCGTCTTCCTGCAGGATTGACAAAATTCTGCGGTCGATACGGTCCAGATCGGCATCGTTGGTCATTGACTATAGTGATTCATTCGTTCGATGGGCCAATTTTCGAACATTTATTCATCACAAGTCCAGAGATGATCCATTCCAGCGGGTCCGACAGCCGTCGGGCCCGAATCCATCCCAGAGAGACGCAGCCGCCATGACCCATCCCGCCCACTTCGCCGACTTCGCCCCGCGCACCCCACTGTCCAGCCCGCTGCGTGCCGCCATCACCGCCGCCTGCCGCCGCCCCGAGCCCGAGGCCCTGGCGCCGTTGCTGGAGCAGGCCCGCGTGCCGCAGGCGGTGGCCGCCGCCGCGCAGCAGCTGGCGCTGCGCATTGCGGGCGCGCTGCGCGAGCGCAAGGCGGGTACCGGGCGTGCCGGCATCGTGCAGGGCCTGCTGCAGGAGTTCTCGCTCTCGTCGCAGGAAGGCGTGGCCCTGATGTGCCTGGCCGAGGCGCTGCTGCGCATTCCCGACAAGGCCACGCGCGACGCACTGATCCGCGACAAGATCAGCAACGGCCAGTGGGAGCCGCACCTGGGCAAGAGCCCCTCACTCTTCGTCAACGCCGCCACCTGGGGCCTGCTCATCACCGGCAAGCTGGTGGCCACGCACAGCGAAGGCAGCCTGGGCGCCTCGCTGGGCCGGCTCATCGGCCGGGGCGGCGAGCCGCTGATCCGCAAGGGCGTGGACATGGCCATGCGCATGATGGGCGAGCAGTTCGTGACCGGCGAGACCATTGCCGAAGCGCTGTCCAACGCGCGCCGCATGGAGGCCGAGGGCTTTCGCTACTCCTACGACATGCTCGGCGAGGCGGCCCTGACCACGGCCGACGCCGAGCGCTACTACGCATCGTACGAGCAGGCCATCCACGCCATCGGCAAGGCCTCGGCCGGGCGCGGCATCTACGAAGGGCCGGGCATCTCGATCAAGCTGTCGGCCCTGCACCCGCGCTACAGCCGCGCGCAGTTCGGCCGCGTGATGGACGAGCTCTACCCCCTGGTGCTGCGCCTGACCGAGCTGGCCAAAAGCTACGACATCGGCATCAACATCGATGCCGAGGAGGCCGACCGGCTGGAGATCTCGCTGGACCTGCTCGAGCGCCTGTGCCATGCCGAGAGCCTGGCGGGCTGGAACGGCATCGGCTTCGTGATCCAGGCCTACCAGAAGCGCTGCCCCCACGTCATCGACTTCGTGATCGACCTGGCCCGGCGCACTCGCCGCCGCCTGATGGTGCGCCTGGTCAAGGGCGCCTACTGGGACAGCGAGATCAAGCGCGCCCAGATAGACGGTCTGGCCGACTACCCGGTCTACACGCGCAAGGTGCACACCGACATCTCCTACGTGGCCTGCGCGCGCAAGCTGCTGGCCGCGCCCGAGGCGGTGTACCCGCAGTTCGCCACGCACAACGCCGAGACCCTGGCCACCATCTACCAGCTGGCGGGCAGCAACTACTACGCGGGGCAGTACGAATTCCAGTGCCTGCACGGCATGGGCGAGCCGCTGTACGAGCAGGTGGTGGGCGCTGTCACGGCAGGCAAGCTGGGCCGCCCCTGCCGCATCTACGCCCCGGTGGGAACGCACGAGACGCTGCTGGCCTACCTGGTGCGCCGCCTGCTGGAGAACGGCGCCAACACCTCCTTCGTGAACCGCATCGCCGACGAGGCCATTCCCCTGGCCGAGCTGGTGCGCAGCCCCGTGCAGGTGGTGGACGAGGCCGCCCAGCGAGAAGGCCAGGCCGGCCTGCCGCATCCGCGCATCCCCCTGCCGGGCGCACTGTATGGCGCCGGCCGCGCCAATTCCCAGGGCCTCGATATCGCCAGCGACGCCACGCTGGCGCAACTGAGCGCCACCCTGCAGGCCAGTACGCTGCAGGACTGGAAGGCCGGCCCGCTGCTGGCCGCCGATGTGCCCACCGGCCCCACGGCCTCCGTGCGCAACCCCGCCGACCTGCGCGACGTGGTCGGCCAGGTGCAGGAGTCCACGGCGGAGGACGTGGACCAGGCCCTGCAGAACGCGCAGCAGGCAGCCCCCGCATGGGCCGCAATCGCGCCGGCCGAACGCGCCGCCACGCTGCAACGCACGGCCGACCTGCTCGAGGACCGCATGCAGCCCTTGATGGGCCTCTTGATGCGCGAGGCCGGCAAAAGCGCCAGCAATGCCATCGCCGAGGTGCGCGAGGCCGTGGACTTTTTGCGCTACTACGCGGCGCAGGTCGCAACCACCTTCGACAACACTACGCACATTCCGCTCGGCCCCGTGGCCTGCATCAGCCCCTGGAACTTCCCGCTGGCCATCTTCATGGGCCAGGTGGCAGCAGCCCTGGCCGCCGGCAACCCGGTGCTGGCCAAGCCAGCCGAGCAGACGCCGCTGATCGCTGCCGAGGCCGTGCGCCTGCTGTGGCGCGCCGGCGTGCCGCGCGCTGCGGTGCAGCTGCTGCCCGGCCAGGGCGAGACCGTCGGCGCCCGCCTGATCGGCGATGCGCGCGTGATGGGCGTCATGTTCACCGGATCCACCGAGGTGGCGCGCATCCTGCAAAAGACCATCGCGGGCCGGCTCGACGCCGCTGGCCGCCCCATTCCGCTGATCGCCGAGACGGGCGGGCAGAACGCGATGATCGTGGATTCCTCTGCCTTGGTGGAACAGGTGGTCACCGACGCCGTGTCCTCGGCCTTCGACAGCGCAGGCCAGCGCTGCTCGGCCCTGCGCGTGCTGTGCGTGCAGGAGGATGCCGCCGATCGCGTGGTGGAGATGCTCCAGGGCGCCATGGGCGAGCTGCGCATGGGCAACCCCGGCGTGCTCGCGGTGGACGTGGGCCCGGTGATCGACGCCGAAGCGCAGGGCGGCATCCACAAGCACATCGAGGCATTCAAGGACCTTGGTCATCGCGTGTTCCAGCATTGCCGCAGCGATGCTGCCGAGGCGGCGCAGGGTACCTTCGTGCCACCCACGCTGATCGAGCTGAACAGCATCAGCGAGCTGCAGCGCGAGGTCTTCGGCCCGGTGCTGCACCTGGTGCGCTATGCCCGCAAGGACCTGGACCAGTTGCTCGACCAGATCAACGCCACCGGCTACGGCCTGACCCAGGGCGTGCACCCCCGCATCGACGAGACCATCGCCCGCGTGGTGGACCGCGCCCATGCCGGCAATGTCTACGTCAACCGCAACATGGTGGGTGCCGTGGTGGGCGTGCAGCCCTTTGGCGGCGAGGGCCTGTCGGGCACGGGGCCCAAGGCCGGCGGCCCGCTGTACCTGCTGCGCCTGCTGGCCGAACGCCCTGCCAACGCATTGGCCCAGACCTTTGCGGCCGCCGACCGCACCACGCCGCCCGACATGGCCGCGCGCGATGGCCTGCTGGCGCCGCTGCGGGCGCTGGAGCGCTGGGCGCAGATGGAGAACAAGGCGGCACTGGCCGCCACCTGCCGCCGCTTTGCCAGCGAAAGCCAGAGCGGCACGGCACGTACCCTGCCCGGCCCCACGGGTGAGCGCAATGTCTACAGTCTGCAGCCGCGCGCCACGGTGCTGTGCATCGCCAGCGCCGAAGACGACCTGCTGACCCAGCTGGCCGCCGTGCTGGCCAGCGGCGGCAAGGCCGTGTGGAGCGACGCCCACACCGCCCTGCGCAACACCCTGCCCGCCGAGGTGCAGGCGCGCATCGTGACCACGGGCAACGCACTTGCGGACGGCGGCGTCGAACTGGCTGCCGCGCTGCACCACGGCAGCAGCGAGGCGCTGCGCAGCACCTGCGAACAGCTGGCGCGCCGCGCCGGCCCCATCGTCGCCGTCACGGCCCTGCACCCGGGCAGCACCGATGTGCCGCTGGAACGCCTGCTGATCGAGCGCGCGCTCAGCGTGAACACGGCGGCGGCCGGGGGCAATGCGAGCCTGATGACGATTGGATGAACACGCTGGACACGCCTCGTCCCACATTCAGCCACCTCGTCGAAATTTTCACAAAAATCATATTTGACATTTTTTACTCATGAAAATATCATTAAAGCAACGAAGCCGGTAGTCTACGCAGTCTGTGCGCCTGGCTTTGAATTCATCCACTCTTGCCATCGAGAAGCCACCATGCGCAACAACCTGCCTGTCACCCAGCGGGAGTTCACCTTCGCCCCAGAAGAGACGCTCGTTTCCGTCACCGACCTCAAAGGCCGGATCACTTACTGCAACCATGCGTTTGTCCAGGTCAGCGGTTTTCAGCGAGAGGAGCTGATGGGCCAGCCTCACAACCTGGTCAGGCATCCGGACATGCCCTCCGAAGCATTTCGGGACATGTGGGAGACCATACAGTCCGGCCTGCCTTGGACTGGATTGGTCAAAAACCGGCGCAAGGACGGGGACCACTACTGGGTACAGGCCAACGCAACCCCGATGATGGATGGTGACCAGATCACCGGGTTTCTCTCCGTCAGAACGGCACCCGACCGTGCGCGGGTGCAGGCAGCGGAAAGCATCTACGCCCAGATGAAAAAGGACGAGGCCACCGGGCGATCAAGCCAGGGGCTCCAAGGCGGTCTGCTGGTCCACAAGGGGATTGCTGGATGGCTCAAGCGCCTGAGCCAGCCCAAACTGGCCTCCAAGTTGGCCTACACCCAAGCCATGGCGATGGCCGCTGTGGCAGTACCGCACTTTCTGGGGGCGCCGGATTTCGTCGTGCTGGGCACCGCGGTCCTGGCCTTGTTGATCAGTGCCGCCTTGCTGAAGGCGTTTGCAGTCACTCCACTGCATCGCCTGGTCCGGGATGCCAATCGACTGGCTTCGGGCGACTTGTCCCGGGGCGTGGAGACGGGTGCTTCCGATGTGGTCGGCCAACTGCAGCAGGCGCTCAATCAGCTCAGCGTGAACCTTCGCACGGTGGTCAGCGACGTGCGCGAGGAAGTGGGCCATCTGGACGTGGCAGTGCAGGAGATTGCATCGGGCAACAACGACCTTTCATCGCGAACCGAGGCGCAAGCCAGCAGCCTGCAACAGACGGCCGCGTCCATGGAGGAGATCAACGGAACGATACAGAACAGTGCCACCTCGGCCAACCAGGGAGCCCAGATGGCGCACGCCACCTCCGAAGTAGCCCGGCACAGTGACGAGGCCGTACAGAACCTGGCCGAATCCATGCAGGGAATTGCCACCTCGTCAAAACGCATCGAAGACATCATCCAATTGATCGAGGGCGTTGCCTTCCAGACCAACATCCTGGCCTTGAACGCAGCGGTGGAAGCTGCCCGGGCCGGAGACCAGGGTCGCGGTTTCGCAGTCGTGGCCTCCGAAGTGCGTGCACTCGCGCAACGCACCACTTCGGCCGCCAAGGACATCAAGGAACTCATCACCGAGTCCGGTGCGCGGGTCACGGCCGGCGTGGCCAGCGCCGCTCAGGCACGCGAGCGCATGCACGCCGTGCTGCAGTCGATAGGCAAGGTGAACTCCGTGCTGAACGAGATCAGCACCGCTGCAGGCGAGCAGAAGGTCGGCGTGTCGCAGATCAATGAGGCGGTGACACACATGGATTCGATCACCCAGCAGAATGCCGCGATGGTGGAGGAGCTGGCCGCTGCAGCCCAATCGCTCTATGGCCAGGTACAGGGCGTCAGCAGCTCCATGCGCCTTTTCCGCCTGCGGACAGGCGAGATATCTCTGTCGCAGGCAGACGCCGTGGCACTGCGCCGCGCAGGCAGTGCCGCTTTGCTGGAAGCTGCCTGACCACCTATGTGCAGCGCCCGTCAGCGCCCGCCAACCGCGAACGCAACCTGCCCCATTCGACGGCCGAGGCGCTTGCATCGCCAGCAGCCGCAAAGGCCTCAAGCTGCTTTGCAACTGCGCTGTCTCCAGCCCAGCCCAAGGTACGGAACACCGTGGCAAGACTGTGCGACAAGCGCTGCAGTGCCGCAAGCTCTGCAGCCTGCAACGCCGCGTCGCCCGCCGCCAGGTCGTGCGGGAATTGAGCGAGGCACTTGGCACGGTACGCCCGAAACAGCGCGGCATCACCACCGAAGTAGGCAGCGATGGCTTCTCCATCCAAGCATTCGCTCGGGGCTGCTTCATCCTGCGCCGCGCCTGCGCTTGGCGGCTGGGCTGCGCCTTCATCGTCCAAAGCGTCTTGCACGCATGCCCGAAGCTGGGCCACCGAAGCCGGCTTGCGCAATGTACGCCAAACGCTGCGGCCATCGAGCCGGGCCGGAGTTTCGGTACCCAGGCCAGCACTGAAGATCACCACCTTGGCGTCCCCGCACAACGCGGGCTCAGCATGCAGACGGTCCAGAAAATCATAGCCTGACAGGCCTGGCAGCATCAGGTCCGTGATGATCAATCGCGCCGGCTGATGGCGCAGGCTGGCAAGCGCGGCTTCCACGTCGGCGCACAGCGTCAGCTCCAGACCCAGGTCTTCCAGGGCCATGTCGATGAAGCGCGCAATGGAAGCATCATCCTCCACCAGCAGCACCCTCCGTCCGGCAGCGGTGAACGCATCGCCCATAGCTACCCCAACGACGGGGCAACGGCGCTGGCGTCCGCACTCCGCGCAAGAAGCGCCGGCAGCTCGGCAACCAGCCGCGGCTTGTGGATGACATTCACGCCCTGCAGCGCAAACGCATAGGGCGCACGCTGGGACTCGTCCAGAGACGTCACCACGATGAGCCGGCTTTTCGCAAACTGCGGGTGCGAGCGCAAGGTCGTGATGAGCGCAGCGCCATCGATGCCCGGCAGCAGAATGTCCACGATCAGGATGTCCGGCTGGATCTGCCCGTACAGGGCCAGACCGGTGATGCCGTCATTGGCGATATGCAGCTGCCATGCCGGGAAATGCTGCTCCACAAGCAACGACACCAGGTTCTGGAAATGGATGGAGTCCTCGATCAGCAGCACCTTCACCTCGCCCGGTGCTCCTGGGCTCACGCCGCGGGGAGCAAGCACAGGCCGGGCTGTGGGCTGGATGGCCACCGGCTCCTGCAGACCGCCAACTGGAGCCCCTCCACCGGAACGCGAGCGCAACCATTGCTCGACTGAACGGCGCGAAATACGCCGATGCCCTCCAGGAGTCTTCCACGCCTGGAGTTCATTGCGGTCCACCATCAGTTGCACCGAGCGCACCGCCATTCCCAGGAGCCGCGCGGCCTCGAAGGTGGTGAGCTGATCCGACGCAGCCAAGCCATCCAAAGACTTTTCAATTTTCATGATTGCACTATTTTACTTGCAAACGATTTTTATCAAGCAAGCTTGCAAAGAATAAAAATGATTGATATGATAAGAAAAACAAGTGATTCGACAAATTTGCCACCTCATTGGGAAGCGCCATGAAAAAAGTACTTATCGTTGAAGACCATATGGACATCCGCAAGCTGCTGCACATGACCATGGAGTTCGAAGATTTTGAAATCCACGAAGCTGCAAACGGCGACATCGGTCTGGAAATGGCGCGCGCCCTGTCACCGGACGTGGTGCTGCTGGACGTGATGATGCCCGGCACCCTGTCGGGCCTGGAGGTCTGCCGCTGCATCAAGAGCAACCCGGCCCTCAAGCACACCAAGGTCATCATGCTCACGGCACGCGGGCAGGCACAGGACCGGCGAGACGGCTTGAAGGCTGGCGCCGACGCATACCTGGTCAAGCCCTTCAGCACACTGCAGGTGCTCGAGACGGTTTACCGCCTGGAGGCAGCCCATGCACCCACCGATTGAACCCATGCCGGCCACGTTGTTCGGCGAGGCCACCCGCTTCGACGAAGCCGCCGCACAACAGATGCTGCGCTTCATCGAAGATTTTGGGCATGTCTACCGCGAACGCAACAAGGCTTTGGACGACCTGACCCCCCCGCAAAACGAAGCCTTCCTGCACCTATTCATCACCCATCAACCCCGCGACGAACACACCACTGTCAACAACCACAGCCTCACCAAACTCAACTACAACATCG
>NZ_JBKDTZ010000044.1:0-18149 GCF_046339755.1 Acidovorax sp.
TTCGTGAGGAGGTAGAAGCGGTCCTCGCTCACGGGCGTCGTCAGGGGCGCGCCGCGCTCCTTCCAGTCCGGGAAGAGCTCGGTGAGCGCCCGCGGGTCCATCACGGCGCCCGACAGGATGTGCGCGCCGGGCTCGGAGCCCTTTTCGAGCACCACGACCGAAATCTCCTTGCCGTTGGCGGCGGCCATCTGCTTGAGCCGGATCGCGGTGGCCATGCCGCCGGGGCCGCCGCCCACGACGACCACGTCGTATTCCATTGCTTCACGGGGACCATACTGGGCGAGGATTTCTTCGTTCGTCATGGGTGTTTCGTCGTGCGTTTGATAATCGAGTGATTGTCTTCGGACAGGGGCCAGGATTCTGTCTGTCTGGAGACTGATTGTATTGCCCTATTTTAAATAATCGAACGATCGTTCTTTTTTCTGCAGTGGAGGCTCTCTAAATGGCATACAGCATTGATCTTTCCGGCCGCGTGGCCTTCATCACCGGTGCCTCCAGCGGGCTGGGCGCCCAGTTCGCGCGCACTTTGTCGCGTGCGGGCGCCGGGGTGGTGCTGGCCAGCCGCCGCATCGAAAAGCTCAAGGAACTGCGCGCCCGCATCGAAGGCGAGGGGGGCGACGCCCATGTGATCGAGCTCGATGTGACCGACCACGACTCCATCAAGTCCGCCGTGGCCCATGCCGAGACCGAGATGGGCTCCATCGACATCCTGGTGAACAACTCGGGCGTGAGCACCACGCAGCGCCTGCAGGACGTGACGCCCGAGGACTACGATTTCATCTTCGACACCAACGTCAAGGGTGCCTTCTTCGTCGCGCAGGAGGTTGGCAAGCGCATGCTGGCGCGTTCGCGCGGGGCGGCGCCGGGCAGCTTCACGGGCGGGCGCATCATCAACATCGCCTCCATGGCGGGGCTCAAGGTGCTGCCGCAGATCGGTGCCTACTGCATGAGCAAGGCCGCCGTGGTGCAGATGACCAAGGCCATGGCGCTGGAGTGGGGCAAGTTCGGCATCAACACCAATGCCATCTGCCCGGGCTACATCGACACCGAGATCAACCACCGCCACTGGCAGACCGAGCAGGGGCGCAAGCTCATCGACATGCTGCCGCGCAAGCGCGTGGGTGCGCCCGAGAACCTGGATGCGCTGATCGTCATGCTGGCCAGCGACCAGAGCCACTTCATCAACGGTGCCGTGATCGCTGCGGACGATGGCTTTGCGGTCTGAGCGCCGGTTGATCCCCCGATGCTGACCGGCATCCTGGCCGGGCTCGCCGCGGGCGCGCTCTGGGGGCTGGTCTTCGTCGCGCCGCGCATGGCGGGCAGCTTTGCCTCGGTGGACCTGACCGCGGGACGCTTCGTGGCCTCTGGCGCGGTGGCCCTGGGCATGCTGGCCTGGGGCCTGCGCGGCAATCCGCGCCGGCCCACCTGGGCCCAGGCCTGGGCGGCACTGTGGCTGTCGGTGCTGGGCTTCACGGGGTACTACCTGCTGCTGGTGTGGGCCATCCGCGATGCCGGGGCCGAGATGCCGGCGCTGATCATCGGCACCATTCCAGTCTGGGTCATGCTGCTGGGCAAGCCCCAGGGCCTGCGCTGGGCGGCCCTGGTGCCCGGGCTGGTGCTCACGGTGGCCGGCCTGGTGCTGATGGCCGAGGTGCCGCATGGCGATGTGGCCGCCCCCGGCGCCGGCCGCTACTGGCGCGGCATCGCCATTGTCCTGGTGGCCCTGGTGTTCTGGACGGCCTTCGCCGTCTTCAACTCCGCCTGGCTCAAGCGCCATCCCGAGGTGCGCGCGACCGACTGGGCCAACTGGCTGGGTGTGGCCACGGGACTGGGCGGCCTGCTGCTGTGGCTGGCGGGCGGCACCAGCCTGCCCGAGCTGGCGGCGCAGCCGGGGTTCGGCAGCTTCGTGGCCGTGTGCCTGGCGCTGGGCTTCGGCTCGAGCTGGCTGGCCACCATTTTGTGGAACATCGCCAGCCAGCGCCTGTCCGCCAGCCTGTGCGGGCAGCTCATCGTGAGCGAAACCCTGTTCGCTCTCGTATATTCCTTCGCATGGGATGGCCGCTGGCCGACGCTGGCGCAGTGGGCAGCCGCCGCGCTGTTCACATTGGGCATCCTCGCTTCCATCAAGGCACACCGATGAAAATTGAAATCCCCGAGACAAAGAAGCTGGTGCACGAGATGCGTTTTCCCGTGCGCTGGGGCGACATGGACGCCATGGGCCACGTGAACAACACCGTGTACTTCCGCTACCTGGAGACGGCGCGCATCGACTGGATGGTGTCGGTGGGTTGCAACCCCGACCCCTCGGGCCAGGGGCCGGTCATCGTCAACGCCTTCTGCAACTTCTACCAGCAGCTCGAGTACCCGGCTGACGTGCTGCTCAAGCTCTACGTGAGCGACCCGGGCCGCACCACTTTCGAGACCTGGGGCACCATGGAGCGGGTGGACCGGCCGGGTGTCATCTACGCTGCGGGCGGCGCCACCACCATCTGGGTGGACTTTCCGCAGAAGAAGGCCGTGGCCCTGCCGGAGTGGATGCTGGCCATTGTCAACGGATGACGGCGGGGCGCCTTGACACCCCCTCCCGAATCGGACTAAATCCAGAGCATCGGCACGGTCTGACATGGCCTGCAGTGCACAGCTGATGGGGGTTGTGCGGGTTCATTGTTGCAATGGGCGAGCGTGCGATTTCCTGGCCACGCCGCTTGCCTGTCACGGGGGTTTCGGCCATGGCCACAGACAGCAGCCCTGAGCGCAGCGGTGCTCAATCCGGTGCCCGCCTGCACGGCTGGGCGGTCCCACTGGCTTTTGCCGTCTTTGTCGCCGGTGTGATCGCGCTCGGGATCGCCTTGCACTTTGAGGGCAAGCGGGCTGCCGAACAGGCTGCGTCCGAAACCCTGCGGGTCACCTCCGAACTTTCGGCCCACTCCCTGGACACCTGGCTCGCGGAGCGCTCCGGCGATGCCGAGGCCATCGGCTCCAATCCCCTGCTGGTCAAGGCACTCGACCACTGGTGGCAGGGCGACGCGCAGCGCGCCGAGTACGCTCCGTTCATTCAAAAGCATCTCGAAGGCATACGCCGCGTCTACGGTTACCGAAGCATTGCGATCGTGGATGTCGGCACCGACAAGGCGGTTTTCAGCAGCGGCGCCGCACTGGACGCGCAGCAACTGGGCCGCGTGGCGCAGGCCGGGACGGGTGCGTACCCGCGTTGGATCGAACTGCCAGCAGAGAGTGGTGCAGGGCTGCGTCTGGCGCTGGCGCGCAGCATTGCCGACAGCACCCGCGGAACGGGCCATGTGCTTTACATGGAGATGGACCTGCAGTGGCTGGTGGATACCCTGGCCAAGGCCAGGCTGCCCAACTGGGGTGGCGAGACCATTCTGGTGCACCGCGATGCACGTGGCCTGCAGATCCTGGCCGCGGCCAGCGGGCCCGGTCTGCAGGCGCTTCAAGGGGACGGGCCTGTGGTGGAGTCGCTGCTGACCGAGCCAGGGGTTTCCGCGGCGCAGGGCCGCAACCGGGATGGCGTGGAGGTGATGGCCCGGCGCGAGAACATCCTGCTGCCATCGTGGATGGTGCTGAGCCTGATGCCTGAGAAGGCGGTGTATGCGGCGGTGACAGACCGCAGCCGCCTCCTGGTCCTCGGGGCGGCGGTGCTCATCCTGTTCGGCTCGCTGCTCTATGCCGCCTGGCGCCGCGGCGACCGCCACCGCCACGCCGCGCGCGAGGCCGGGCTGCGCCGGCATTACGAGCACGTGATGCGGGACTCGACCGACATCTTCTTCCTGACCGACAACGACGGCACCATCCTCGACGTGAGCCAGGCGGCGGTCGACGTCTATGGCTATCCGCGCGGGCAGCTCATCGGCATGAACGCACAGCGCCTGCGGCCGCCGGACAACGCCGCGGCACAGGCCGCCATCCTGGAGGCCATGCAGCCCGGCGAATCGCGCCATGTGCGCATCCCCCGGCTGCGCGCCGATGGCAGCACCTTCCTGCTGGAAGGTACCGTCGGCTGCTTCGAGTCGGAGGGGCAGCGCTATTTTGTGGGCATAGGCCGTGACATCACGCGCCAGGCCGAGGTGGAAACGCAGTTGCGCGTGGCTGCGAGCTTCTTCAGCCGGTCCGCCGTCGCCATCGTGGTCGGCGACCGTGACAAGCGCGTCGTCTCGATCAATCCGCACCTCACCAGGATCACCGGCTACACGCTCGAGGATCTGCAGGGCCAACCCACGGTGATCCTCAATGCGGGGCTCGACCCTGCGGGGGTGGAGCGTGCACGTGCCATCCTCAAGGCCGAGGACTTCTGGGAGGGCGAGATGCACATCCGCCGAAAGGACGGCACGGCCTTTCCGGCGCGTCTGCTGGTCTGTGCGCACCGCGGTGCCGATGGCCAGGTGGAGCAGCATGTGGACCTGTTCACGGACCTGACGCGCCTCAAGCAGGCCGAGAGCCAGGCGCAGTACCTTGCCATCCATGACCCGGTCACGGGGCTGCCCAACCGGGCCCGGCTGGAGCAGGAGTTGCCGCTGTACATCGCTGGTGTCGATGCCCAGGCGGCATCCCCGCACAACAGCCTGTCGCTGGCGCTGGTGAACCTGGACCGCTTCAAGGGCATCAACGAATCGTTCGGCTATGCCCAGGGCGATGTGCTGCTGGTCGAGATCGCCAGGCGCCTGCAGGGGCTGAGCGCCGACCTCAAGGGCCTGTACCGCTATGGCGGCGATGAATTCATGCTCGTGCTCTCGGGCAACCCCGTCACCCATGCCCTGCTGATCAGCCAGGTTCGCGCGCTGCTGTCCCCGCCCATCCGCCTGGGGCCGCAGGAGCACCCGGTCTCTCCCACCGCCAGCATCGGCATCGCCAGCTATCCCGAGCATGCGCACGCGGCCGAGGACCTGCTGCACAACGTGGAAGCCGCGATGCGCATCGCCAAGGTCCACGGGCGCAACACCTGGCGCCTGTATGCGCCCGAGATGAATGCCTCGGCCTACGACCACATGCTGCTGGCCGTGGATCTGCGCCAGGCCATCGACGTCGGCGAACTCGAATTGCACCTGCAGCCCCAGTTCACGCTGTCACATGGCCAGCCCGTGGGCATGGAGGCCCTGCTGCGCTGGACGCACAAGACGCGGGGCCCGGTGTCCCCGGCGCGGTTCATTCCGATTGCCGAATCCTCGGGGATGATCGCGGAAATCGGCAACTGGGTGCTGCGCGAGGCGGCGCGCATCTGGTCGCGCTGGCGCAGCGAGGGGTTGGCACCCCTGCCCATCGCCGTGAACCTCTCGGCGGTGCAGTTCCAGGCGCCTGACTTCCTGCACGAGGTGGGCCGTGTCATCTCGGAGTTCGACCTGCCCGCCGGTGCGCTGGAGATGGAGTTGACTGAAGGCACGCTGATGGACAACACGGATGCCGCCGTGGACATCCTGCACCAGCTGGTGGGCATGGGCATCCAGATCGCCATCGACGACTTCGGCACGGGCTACTCCAGCTTGAGCTACCTGCGCCGCTTTCCGGTGAGCAAGCTCAAGATCGACCGCTCCTTCATCCTGGACTTGGGCAAGCATGGGAACGAGGAGGCCGAGGCCATCGCTTCGGCCGTCATCGCCATGGCCAAGAGCCTGAAGCTGCGCGTGATCGCCGAAGGCGTGGAAACGCCCGAGCAGCGCGACTTCCTCAAGGACCATGGCTGCGACGAGGTGCAGGGCTATCTGTATGCCCGGCCGATGTCGGTGGAGGCCTTGACGGCCCTGCTTGCCAGGCGCCCTGCGGCCGGCGCGCAGGCACAGCAGCAGGAAAATTTTTCCTGAGCCTTCGCCTCCCCGTCAGCCCGGGGGCAGGGCAATGCAGTCGCCCTGCGCACCCGGGGTGCCGCTGCCCACCCCGAGCAACAGCAGCCGCTGCAGCTCCGGCAGGTAGCGGATAGCCGTCTGCGGTGCGCTGTAGGCAGCGGAGTCCTGCAGCCTTTCGTGCATGTGCCAGTGGCGGCCCGAAGGCAGGTGCTCGATGCTCAGCGTGCGCACACCGGTGTAGAAGCTGGTGGTGATCTTCCCCTCGCTGCCGAAGAAGCCGCCCCCGGTGAGCGCCGTGCGCCGGCTGCCCTGGAAGACGATGGCAATGCGCAGCCGCTGGTCGCGGCTGGGGCAACTGTCCTCGAACGCGGCGGCGCATTGCAGCGGCAGCGCGTTCTGCTGCACGGTCACCGGCTGCACTCCCGGCTGCCTGACCTCGTCCAGCGCCACGCGTTCGAGCCGGGCGCAGTCCGCATCGGGCACCACACGCCAGGCGCCGGCACCCGGCTGGTCGGCAATGCCGTAGCGTGGCACGCCCAGGCCCATGGCCAGGTAGTACACCGGCCCGTCCTTGCGCAGCAGCAGGGGCGGCATGGTGCTCGAAAGGGGCGAGAGCATGCCGGTGGGTACCTGCACCGGCAGGGGCTGCGCAGCTAGCGTGCCGCCGCCCCCGACAAAGCCGCTGGGGCCCGCCTGGGCGCTGGCGCTGAGGAGGCACGCTGCCAGCAGGGCGCAGGGTGGCGCCATCGGATGCATGGGCCGCCTCTGCCTCAGGCGGCCGGTTTGGCCGTGGGCACGCGGCCCATCAGGTAGAACTCGGGGTTGGGCTGCATGCCGGCAAAGCTGGCCATGCGGTTGCTCAGCCCGAAGAAGGCGGTGATGGCCGCGATGTCCCAGATGTCCTCATCGTCGAAGCCATGCGCGTGCAGTGCGGTGAAGTCGGCATCCTCGATCTCGTGCGAGCGCTCGCAGACCTTCATCGCAAAGTCCAGCATGGCGCGCTGGCGCGGGCTGATCTCCGCCTTGCGGTAGTTGACTGCCACCTGGTCGGCCACCAGCGGCTTCTTCTCGTAGATGCGCAAGATGGCGCCATGCGCCACCACGCAGTACAGGCACTGGTTGGCCGCGCTGGTGGTGGTCACGATCATCTCGCGCTCGCCCTTGGTCAGGCTGCCTTCCTCCTTGAGCATCAGCGCATCGTGGTAGGCGAAGAAGGCGCGCCACTCGGCCGGTCGCCGGGCGAAGGCCAGGAACACATTGGGCACGAAGCCGGCCTTCTCCTGCACTTCGTGGATGCGGGTACGGATGTCCTCGGGCAGGCTGTCGAGCGAGGGGAAGGGGTAGCGGGTCAAAGTCGGTCTCCTTGGGTGGTATGGCGCCAGTATCACGGATGCCAATGGGTGGCGCGCACCGGGCCTTGCGAGGGCGCTGCCGTTTTGCCCGCCAGCGCATACGACAGCTGTGTGGCCGCGGCGATCACGGTGGGCGCGAGCGCTTCGAGCTTCTCGGCCGGCAGCCGCGATTCCGGCCCCGAGATGCACACCGATCCCATGAGCCGCCAGTGCATGCCGAACACCGGTGCCGACACGGTGGCGACGCCGTTCTCGCGCTCGCCGATGGACCAGTAGTAGCCCTTCTTGCGGATCTCCTCGTAGGCCCTGCCGGGCTCGCCCGAGAAGGCCAGGATCACGCGCCCCGGCGAGCCCTTGTCCAGCGGCAGGCCTTCACCCATGCGTGCATGGTGGCGCAGCCCCTGTGGTCCCTCCACGCGCACCAGGCAGGTGCGCACCTGGCCCTCGCGCACGTAGAAGGCAGCACTCTCGCCGGTCACCCGGGAGAGCTCGCGCAGCGCGGGTTCCAGCACGTTCTGCGCATCGAACCCCGCCTGGTAGCGCGCGCCCAGCCAGCCCGCGGCGGGGCCCAGGCGCCAGTCGCCATCCTCGCGCTGCACCATGAAGCCCGACTGCGCCAGGGTGCGCGCCAGCCGCAGCACCGTGGTCTTGTGCAGGCCGCAGCGCCGGCTCAGTTCGGCCAACGGAAGGCTCGATTCACCCAGCGCAAAGGCCTCCAGCACCTGCAGCGCGCGGGTCACGGCAATGACACCGCCGGACTCCTGTGCTCCCCGTGCCTCGGGTGGGGGGGCGGGTTCGTTGGGGCTGGCAGAAGAGCGGCTTTTGGCGGTGTTGCTCATGGTGAACTTTGTTTCATTGGGTGCAACAGCATTGTATGGGTTGAAACGTCTGCGTACAGTCGCGTCCATCGCATCGGGAGTGCAGCCGCTGCGGTCCACCACTACAACGGAGACAAGATCCATGTTCGCTTTTCCATCGCTTTCGCGCGCCCTGAGCACCACCGTCCTGGGCCTGGCCGCCGCTGCGTTGCCCACCGGCGCCGCCCTGGCGCAGGCCGCGTACCCCAGCAAGCCCATCCGCCTGATCGTGCCATTTCCACCCGGCGGCGGCACCGACATGATCGCGCGCACCGTGGCGCAAAAGCTCACCGACCAGAACAAGTGGAACGTGATCGTGGACAACCGGCCGGGTGCTGGCGGCAACCTGGGCGTGGACGCCACGGCCAAGTCCGCACCCGACGGCTATACCCTCGTCATGGGCCAGACCAGCAACCTGGCCATCAACCCCACGCTCTACCCCAAGCTGCCCTACGATCCGCTCAAGGACCTGGTACCCGTGGCGCTGGTGTCGTCCTCGCCCATCGTGATGGCGGCGCCCGTCAACTCGCCCTACAAGACCTTTGCCGATGTGGTGGCTGCCGCCAAGGGCAAGCCCGATGCCGTCACGCTGGGTTATTCCGGAAATGGCACGGTGGCCCATCTCTCGGGCGAACTGGCCGAGAACGCGGCCGGCATCCAGCTGCGCCATATCCCCTACAAGGGCGCGGCCCAGGCCATGACCGACCTGGTCGGCGGGCAGATCGACCTGTACATGTCTTCCGTGCCCACGCTGCTGGGCCAGGTGCGCAACGGCAAGCTCAAGGTCATCGCCATCACCTCGGCCAAGCGCGCCAGCCAACTGCCCGATGTGCCCACGCTCGCCGAGTCGGGCTACAAGGGCTTCGATGCCGTGACATGGTTCGGCATCCTCGCGCCGGCCGGCACGCCCGCGCCCATCGTGGCCCAGCTCAACAAGGCCATCAACCAGGCCCTGCAGCAGCCCGACGTGGCCGAGAAGCTGCGCAGCGAAGGCGGCGACGTGATGGGCGGCAGCCCCGAGCAGTTCACCCAGCTGCTGCGCACCGAAGTGCCGCGCTGGGGAAAGATCGTCAAGGACTCGGGCGCCAGCCTGGACTAGTCCCCAGGACTCGATAGCCGCAGGGGCCGCGCGACCAACGCGTTGCCCTGCCCACCTTTCACCTGCATTGCCTGCAGCCGCTTCAAGTCAGCGGTCGCGCTGCGGCATGGGCATGTCCCAGCCACTGCCGGCGCTGCCGTACCGGTTCCACCGCTTTCCGTGCTCTCTACAAGGAATCCACCATGAGCCAGCTTCCAGACATCATCCGTGACATCGAACGCGTCAGCGCCGAAGTCGTGCAGAAAGCCGCCACCTTCCAGGCCGCCATCCTTGCCGACGTGGCCGGCCGCCGCGGCACCATGCATGCCCGCGTGGCCCCGGTGCACCAGGACATGAAGGTTGCAGGCCCGGCCTTCACCGTCGAGGTGCGCCCGGGCGACAACCTCATGATCCACGCCGCCATCGCGCTGGCCCAACCCGGCGACGTGCTGGTGATCGACGGCAAGGGCGACCAGACTGCTGCCCTGATGGGCACGCTGATGCTCAGCGCCTGCAAGAAGCTGGGCCTGGCGGGCGTGATCGTCGACGGCGCCATCCGCGACAAGCTTGAACTGCTGGAGCTCGGCTTCCCCGTGTTCAGCGCGGGCTTCAATCCTGCCGGCCCCACCAAGTACGTGCCCGGCCGCATCAACCACCCCATCTCGGCCGGAGGCGCGTTTGTGAACCCGGGCGACCTGGTCGTGGGCGATGCCGATGGCGTGGTGGTGATCGAGCGCGCCAAAGCCCCTGCGATGATGGCCCTGGCCGACAAGAAGGTGGCCGACGAAGCCGCCCGCATCGAGGCCATCGCCCGCGGCGACACGGCATCGAAGTGGCTGCCCGCGGCCCTGCGCGCAGCCGGCGTGCTCAAGGAAGGGGAGTCGCTGTGAGCCGCGCCGCCCTCATCGTGACCGGGGCCGACCTGGCTCCCCAGGCCCTGGCACTGCTTGAAGACTTCGAGATCGTCTACGCCGGCAAGGCGCCCACCGAAGACGACCTGGTGGCACTGTGCCGCACCCACGACCCGGTGGCCATCATCGTGCGCTACGGCAAGGTCGGCGCGGCCGTGATGGACGCCGCGCCTTCGCTCAAGGTGATCTCCAAGCACGGCAGCGGCACGGACACCATCGACAAGCTGGCCGCCAAGGCGCGCGGCATCGAGGTGGTGGCCGCCGTGGGCGCCAATGCCGCGGCCGTGGCCGAGCAGGCCCTGGCGCTGCTGCTGGCCTGCGCCAAGTCGGTGGTGGCGCTCGACGCACGCATTCATGCCGGCCACTGGGACAAGGCCACGCACAACAGCCAGGAACTCGGTGGCCGCACCGTGGGCGTGGTCGGCCTGGGCGCCATCGGCCTGCGCTTTGCGAAGATGGCCAATGCGCTGGGCATGCGCGTGATCGGCTTTGATCCATTTGCCAAGAACTTGCCAGCGTACATCGAAAGCGTGGACCTGGCTGCCATCTGGCGCGATTCCGACGCCATTTCGCTGCACTGCCCGCTGACCGACGAGAACCGCGGCATGCTCAATGCCGCCACCCTGGCGCAGTGCAAGCGCGGCGTGGTGGTGGTGAACACCGCGCGCGGTGGCCTGATCGACGAGGCGGCGCTGCTGGCTGCCGTGCGCAGCGGACAGGTGATGGCCGCGGGCCTGGACAGCTTTGCCGTGGAGCCCATGGTGGCGGGCCACCCCTTCCAGGGCGAGGCGAATGTCATCCTCTCGCCGCACATCGGCGGCGTGACCAGCGATGCCTACGTGAACATGGGCGTGGGCGCGGCCCGCAACCTGCTGGACGTGCTCGCACGCCAGGCAGCCACCACAGCTTGAGCCATCGGTCTTGCCAATCCAAGAATCAGGAGACTTCATGAACCCATCCGTGTTGCACCGCCGTGGTTTCGCCCTGGCGTACTTTGCCCTCTGCCTGGCCGGAGCAAGCCAGGCGCAAGAGGCATGGCCGGCCAAGCCGGTGCGTTTGATCGTGCCCTATGGCCCCGGCGGCGCCGTGGACGTGGCCACGCGCAAGATGGCGCAAAAGCTCACCGAGCAGACCGGCCAGAGCTTCATCGTGGAAAACCGCCCCGGTGCCACGGGCACCATCGGCGTGACCCAGGTCGCGCGCGCCGAGGCCGATGGCCACACCCTGGTAGCCAACGACACCACCTATTCGCTGCTGCCGCACATCTTCAGGAAGCTGCCCTTCGACCATGAGAAGGACCTGGTGCCGGTGGCCGCCTATGTGTTCGCGCCCATGGCCCTGGTGGTGAATGCGGGTGGCCCCTACAAGACGCTGGCCGACCTGCTGGGCAAGGCGCGCAAGGAACCGGGCGCCGTGACCTATGGCTCGGGCGGCGCGGGAACCACGCCGCACTTTGCGGCCGAGGCGCTGGGCATGGTGGCGGGCGCGAAGTTCATGCACGTGCCTTTCAAAGGCGCGGCCGAGGCCACGCAGGCCGTGCTGGGCAATACCATCGACATGCAGTTCGCCTCCACGACCGGGGTGATGGGCAATGTGCGCGGCGGCAAGCTGCGCCTTCTGGCCGTGAGCGGCGACAAGCGTCTGGCGGTACTGCCCGAGGTGCCGACCTTTGCAGAAGCCGGCGTCAAGGACTTCGGCGTGGTCAACTGGACGGGGCTGTGGGCGCCCAAGGGCACACCGGCTCCTGTGCTGCAGCGGCTGCAAAAGGAGATCGCCACGGCGATGGCCACGCCCGACATGAAGGCCTTTGCCGAAGGCATGGGCGCCGATGCGCGCCAGGTGGATGCCACTGCATTTGCCAAGATCCTGCACGACAGCAACGCGATGTGGGGCACCATTGCTGCCAAGACGGGGTTCGAGAAACAATGAGCCAGGGGAGCCTGTGATGTTTCTGCTGCAAGTGCCCGAGGTGCGCGACCTCGAACTCTTCACTGCCATGCCCGATGCGCTGCGCCGGCGCGAGCGCAGCGCCTGGGCCGATGCCAACCGCGCAGCGGCCATCACCGACTCGTTCCTCGAAGGCCCGGTGTTCGACGGTGCCGGCAACCTCTATGTGACCGACATCCCCTGGGGCCGTATCCTGCGCATCGACCCCGCAGGCACCTGGACCGTGGTAGCCGAGTACGACGGCGAGCCCAACGGCATGAAGTTCTTCGATGCCGGCACCCTGCTCATCACCGACTACAAGAATGGCCTGGTGCGCCTGGACGTGGCCAGCGGCCGTGTGACCCCGTACCTGGAACGCCGCAACAGCGAGCGCTTCAAGGGCGTGAACGACCTGGTGTTCGATGCCGAGGGCAATCTGTACTTCACCGACCAGGGCCAGAGCGGCCTGCACGACCCTTGCGGGCGCCTGTACCGGCTGCGGCCCAGCGGCCAGCTCGACCTGTTGCTGGCCAATGTGCCCAGCCCCAACGGCGTGGCCTTGTCGTCCGATGGCCGCGTGCTCTACCTGGCCGTGACGCGCGGCAACTGCGTCTGGCGTGTGCCGCTGCTGCCCGACGGCAGCGTGGCCAAGGTGGGGCAGTTCTTCACCTCCTATGGTCCGAGTGGCCCCGACGGGCTGGCGGTGGATGCGCAGGGCCGGCTGCTCGTGGCCAACCCTGGCCTGGGCTATGTCTGGGTGCTCAACCACCGGGCAGAACCTGAGACCGTGCTGCGCGGGCCGGCGGGTGCTTCCACCACCAACCTGGCGTTTGGCGGGGAGGGTGGGCGCACGGTGTTCGTGACCGACTCCACGCACGGCCAGATCCTGCGGGCGCGCATGGACGCCCCGGGCCTGCCGTTGGCGCGTGCTCGTTGACGGGTACCCGGCTTGTGACAATGGGTTTGCTGTTTTGATAAATATTGGCTATTAAAGGCATTCAATCGATTCAATTGATGCGCCATGGATTGCTTCCTAAGATGGCTCTCGCCAAGTGCATGAACCACTGACAAGGAGAGACCCCCATGACGACAGAAGCCAAATGCCCGTTCGACCACACCAAGGCAGCCGCCCCCAAGGGCCGCGGCAATGCCGACTGGTGGCCCAACCAGCTCAACCTGCGCCCGCTCAACCAGAGCTCTCCGCTCGTCGACCCCATGGGCGACGGCTTCAACTACGCCGAGGAGTTCAAGAGCCTGGACCTCGCGGCCGTGAAGGCCGACCTACATGCTCTGATGACCGATTCGCAGGACTGGTGGCCGGCCGATTTCGGCCACTACGGCCCGCTGTTCATCCGCATGGCCTGGCACAGCGCCGGCACCTACCGCCTGGCCGATGGCCGGGGCGGTGCCGGGGCCGGCCAGCAGCGCTTTGCGCCGCTCAACAGCTGGCCCGACAACGCCAACCTGGACAAGGCCCGGCGCCTGCTCTGGCCCATCAAGCAGAAGTACGGCCGCAAGATCTCCTGGGCCGACCTGATGATCCTCACGGGGAACGTGGCGCTGGAATCCATGGGCTTCAAGACCTTTGGCTTTGGCGGCGGCCGCCCCGACGTGTGGGAACCCGATGAGAACGTCTACTGGGGTGCTGAGACTACCTGGCTGGGCGGTGACAAGCGCTACAGCGGCGAGCGCGACCTGGCCACACCGCTGGCCGCCGTGCAGATGGGCCTGATCTACGTGAACCCCGAGGGCCCCAACGGCAACCCCGACCCCATCGCCGCGGCGCGCGACATCCGCGACACCTTTGCCCGCATGGCCATGGACGATGAAGAGACCGTGGCGCTGATCGCCGGCGGCCACACCTTCGGCAAGACCCATGGTGCAGGCGATGCGGCGCTGGTGGGCAAGGAGCCCGAAGGCGGCGGCATCGAGGACCAGGGCTTCGGCTGGATCAGCACGCATGGCAGCGGCTTTGGCGGCGACGCCATCACCAGCGGCCTGGAAGTCACCTGGACCACCACGCCCACGCAGTGGAGCAACAACTTCTTTGAGAACCTGTTTGGCTTTGAATGGGAGCTGACCAAGAGCCCGGCCGGCGCCCACCAGTGGACGGCCAAGGGTGCGGAGGCCACCATCCCCGATGCGCACGACCCTTCGAAGAAGCGCGTGCCCACCATGCTCACCACCGATCTGTCGCTGCGCTTCGACCCGGCCTACGAGGCCATCTCGCGCCGCTTTCTCGCGCACCCCGAGCAGTTCGCCGATGCCTTTGCCCGCGCCTGGTTCAAGCTGACCCACCGCGACATGGGGCCGCGTGTGCGCTACCTGGGCCCCGAAGTGCCGGCCGAGGTGCTGATCTGGCAGGACCCGATCCCCGACGTGGACCACGCCCTGGTTGATGCGCAGGATGTGACGGTGCTCAAGGCAAAGATCCTGGCGTCGGGCCTCTCGGTGTCCGAGCTGGTCTCCACCGCCTGGGCCTCGGCCTCCACCTACCGCGGTGGCGACAAGCGCGGCGGCGCCAACGGCGCCCGGGTGCGCCTGGCACCGCAGAAGGACTGGGAGGTGAACCAGCCCGCGCAACTGTCCAAGGTGCTGGGCAAGCTCGAAGCCATCCAGCAGGAGTTCAATGCCGCGCAGACCAACGGCAAGAAGGTCTCCGTCGCCGACCTGATCGTGCTGGGCGGGGCTGCCGCTATCGAGTCCGCCGCGCGCAGCGCCGGCCAGGAGGTCAGCGTGCCGTTCACGCCGGGCCGCATGGACGCCTCGCAGGAGCAGACCGATGTGGCGTCGTTCGAGGTCATGGAGCCCTTGGCCGACGGTTTCCGCAATTACGTGCGCCCCGGCCTAGAAGACGCGGTGGCCGAGCTGCTGATCGACCGTGCCAACCAGCTCACGCTGACCGGCCCCGAGATGACGGTGCTGGTCGGTGGCTTGCGCGTGCTGGGCGCCAATGCAGGGCAGGGCGGCCATGGCGTCTTCACCAAGTCGCCCGGCACGCTGACCAACGACTTCTTCGTGAACCTGCTGGACATGCGCACCAAGTGGCAGAAGTCGGCCTCGGCCGCTGGCGTGCTCGAAGGTGTGGATCGCGCCACGGGCGCCGCGAAGTGGACCGGTACCGTGGCCGATCTGGTGTTCGGCTCCAACTCGCAATTGCGTGCGCTGGCCGAGGTCTATGGCAGCAGCGATGCGCAAGGCGTGTTCGTGCAGGACTTCATCAAGGCCTGGACCAAGGTCATGAACCTCGACCGTTTTGACCTGGCCGCATCCAAGGCCTGAGCGGTTTGAATGCGCCCCCTTCAGGGGTCGCATTTTTTCTTGTGCGTGACCTGCGGCTACCATCGCGGCCTCGAACCAACCGGAGAGCCCGCATGACGCAGCAACAACCGCCATCCACCAAGGACTTCGACAAGGGCCTGGCCACGCGCAAGCAGGTCATGGGCGAGGACTTCGTGTCCAAGGCCTTTGGCAATGCCACCGAGTTCACGCAGCCCATCCAGGAGTTCATCACCCGCAATGCCTGGGGCGATGTGTGGCAGCGCCCGGGCCTGGACATGAAGACGCGCAGCCTGGTCACCGTGGCTTTCCTCACCGCGCTGGGCAAGCAGCATGAACTCAAGGGCCATGTGCGCGGCGCGCTCAACAATGGCGCCACGGAGGCAGAGATCCAGGAGGTGCTGCTGCACGCCAGCATCTACTGCGGCCTGCCGGCAGCGGTCGAGGCCTTCCGCACCGCGGCCGAGGTGGTGGATGGGCCGAAGTAAGGTTCAGTCCCCTGCAAGCAATTTGTGAACGAGGTCGGCGGCAGTGGACGCGTTGTACTTGCGCATGAGGCGCGCACGGTAGATCTCCACCGTGCGGTGGCTGATCTCCAGCGCCCGGCCGATCTCCTTGGAGGTCAGGCCTTCGAGCAGGCGTGCGGCCACCTCGCGTTCGCGCCCCGTCAGCTCGGCCTTCACGGGGCGCTGCGAGCTCAGGTCCTCGAAGCTCCAGATGCCCGAGGCGTGGGGGTCTTCGCGGTTCAATGCACGTCCTGACACGTGGCACCAGAATACTTCGCCATTGGCACGCTTCATGATGCGGTTGTCGGCGTAATGGCCCTTCGCATTCAGGATGGGCTCCATGTGGGCACCGAGGCGCTCGTATTCGTCGGCGCTCGGATAGAGAATCTGGAACGATTGCCCGATCAGCACTTCGCGCGAGGCGCCGAACATCTCGCAGACGTGGCGGTTGCAGTCCACCATGGTGCGGTTGCGCGACAGCACCAGCCCCACGGGGGCCATGTCAAACGCCAGCCGGTAATCTACGTCCATAGTGCAAGTCTTTACGGGGTACTACTTATTCGGATACGTAGTATCGTAGCGCATCCAACATTCGCAAGGAGATCGTGGTGAACAAGATTTTTCCCTCCGCAGCCAAGGCGCTGGAAGGCGTGGTGGCCGATGGCCAACTGCTCGCCGTTGGCGGTTTCGGGCTGTGCGGCATTCCTGAGGCCCTGATCGACGCGCTGCGCGATTCGGCCGTGAAGAACCTCACCGTGATCTCCAACAACGCCGGTGTCGACGGCTTTGGCCTGGGCAAGCTGCTCGAGACGCGCCAGATCAAGAAGATGATCTCCTCCTACGTGGGCGAGAACAAGGAGTTCGAGCGCCAGTACCTGGCGGGCGAGCTGGAGCTGGAATTCACGCCCCAGGGCACGCTGGCCGAGAAGCTGCGTGCCGGTGGTGCGGGCATCCCGGCCTTCTTCACCAAGACCGGCGTGGGCACCATCGTGGCCGAGGGCAAGGAGCTGCGCGAGTTCGATGGCGAAACCTATGTGATGGAGCGCTCGCTGGTGCCCGACGTCTCGCTGGTCAAGGCCTGGCGCGCCGACAAGTCCGGCAACCTGCAGTTCCGCCTGACGGCGCGCAACTTCAACCCCGCTGCCGCCACGGCCGGCAAGGTCTGCATCGTGGAAGTGGAAGAAGTGGTGGAAACCGGCGCCATCGAGCCCGACCACATCCACCTGCCCGGCATCTATGTGCACCGCATCGTGCACAACGCCCACCCTGAAAAACGCATCGAAAAACGCACCATCACCGAGAAAGCAGGAGCCTGACCATGCCGTGGACCCAAGACCAGATGGCCGCCCGTGCGGCGCAAGAACTCGAAGACGGTTTCTACGTGAACCTGGGCATCGGCATTCCCACGCTGGTGGCCAACCACGTGCCCGACCACATCGAGGTCTGGCTGCAAAGCGAAAACGGCATGCTGGGCATCGGCCCTTTCCCGTACGAAGACGAGGTGGACGCCGACCTGATCAACGCCGGCAAGCAGACGGTGACCACCATCAAGGGCTCGTCCATCTTCGGCTCTGACCAGTCCTTCGCCATGATCCGTGGCGGCAAGATCAACCTGTCCATCCTGGGTGCCATGCAGGTCAACGCCCGCGGCGACCTGGCCAACTGGATGATCCCCGGCAAGATGATCAAGGGCATGGGCGGCGCCATGGACCTGGTGGCCGGCGTCAAGAGCGTGGTGGTGCTGATGGAGCACGTGGCCAGGAAGAAGGACGGCAGCATCGACCTCAAGATCCTGCCGCATTGCACCTTGCCGCTGACCGGCGTGGGTGTGGTGGACCGCATCATCACCGACCTGGGTGTGATGGATGTGACGCCCGAAGGCCTCAAGCTGGTGGAACTGGCCGACGGCGTGACCCGTGAGTTCATCCAGAGCAAGACGGGCGTTCCGCTGATCTGAACCCCCTAGGGTAGGGGCGCGTACCCGGCTTGCCTGGGCCGGGTACGCGAATTGCTCAGTGGCTGCACCTCAGGCCACCCAAGAGCACATTTCCATGCAGGCACCCATCGCCGCCTACCTCCAGGCGCTGCACGCACAATTGGCCGGCGTCAATGCCGGCGAGCTCGCCAGCTACATCCCCGAACTCACCAAGGCCAACCCCGATTGGCTGGGCATCAGCATCGTCACCATGGACGGTGTGGCTTACAGCGAGGGTGATGCCGAACAGCTGTTCACCATCCAGTCCATTTCCAAGCCGTTTGTCTACGGCATGGCCTTGGCCGACCGGGGGCAGCAGGCCATGTCCGAGAAGGTGGGCGTGGAGCCCAGCGGTGACGCCTTCAACTCCATCAGCCTGCATCCCCAGACTGGTGCGCCGCTCAACCCCATGATCAATGCTGGTGCAATCGCCACCACCAGCCTGGTGGCTGGGCGCACCAGCGAGGCGC
>NZ_JBKDTZ010000045.1:0-3127 GCF_046339755.1 Acidovorax sp.
GTCCCGCAGCGTCATCGCGCCGAAGCCCACCTGGTTGGCCAGCTGGAAGGAGGCCTCGAAGATGGCCCGCAGATTGGCCAGCGCCACCGGCACGCGCTTGACCGTGATGGCGTGCGCGTTGCGCGCGTACACCAGCTCCCACAGCGTGTCGGGCGGGATGGGGTTGATCCGCTTGAACTGTGCGAAGGTGAATTGGGGCTCGAGACCGAGGGACAGGGGCATGGCGGGAAGGCGTGGACGCGGTCGGGTGGGGGGCGGGGCAGGTTGCCCGAATTGACCGCCGGTCGGGAATGATTGTAAACTCCCTCAAAAACCGAGCGAGCGCTCGGTGTTTATTTCGAGCGAGACAACCCCACATGGCCACTGCCACCATCAGCGAGCGCGAGCTCGCCTTCCTGCTTTACGAAGTCCTGGACACCGCGGGCCTGCTGCGGCGCGAGCGCTATGCCGAGCACTCGCGCGAGGTCTTCGACGCCACGCTGGAGACGGCGCGCCAGCTGGCCGAGGATTTGCTGGCGCCGCATCTGCGCGAGGGCGACGAGAACGAGCCACAGTTCGAGAATGGCCGGGCCCGCCTCGTCGCGCCGACCCGCGCGGCGTGGCAGGCCATCGCGGATGCCGGGTTCCTCAGTGCGCACTGGGAGCAGGCCGAGGGCGGGCTGCAGCTGCCGGAGGTCGTGCTGCGCGCGGCGATGAGCGCCTTCTACGCGGCCAACGTCGGCACGGCGGCCTATGCGATGCTGACGATCGGCGCGGCCAATCTGCTGCGCACCTTCGGCAGCCCACAGCTCCGGGCCCGCTACCTCGCGCCGCTGGGCGACGGCCGCTTCGCCGGCACGATGGCATTGACCGAGCCGTCGCAGGGTTCCGCCCTGGGCGACATCAAGACCTACGCCGTGCCCCAGGCCGATGGGAGCTACCGCGTTTTCGGCCAGAAGATGTTCATCTCCGGCGGCGAGCAGGACCTCACCGAGACCATCGTGCACATGGTGCTCGCGCGCATCCAGGGCGCGCCGCCCGGCGTCAAGGGCATCTCGCTGTTCCTGGTGCCCAAGATCCTGCCCGGCGAGCACGGGGCGGCGGACACGCCGAACGACGTGGCGCTGGCCGGGCTGCTGCACAAGATGGGCTGGCGCAACACCACCTCCACCGTGCTGTCCTTCGGGGAGAAGGGCGGCGCGGTGGGCTGGCTGGTCGGCCGCGAGCACCAGGGCCTGGCCCACATGTTCCAGCTGATGAACGAGGCGCGCATCGGCGTCGGCGTCATGTCCGCCAGCATCGCCTGGCGCGGCTTCAGCGAGTCGCTGGCCTACGCGCGCGAGCGGCCGCAGGGCCGCCTGCCGTCGAACAAGGATCCGCTGTCGCCGCAGGTCAAGCTGGTCGAGCACTCCGACGTGCGCCGGATGCTGCTGGTGCAGAAGGCCTACGCCGAGGGCAGCCTGGCCCTGTGCCTGTACGCCTGCAGCCTGTTCGAGGACCAGCACACCCATCCGGAGCCGCCGGCGCGCGCAGCGGCCGGCCGGCTGCTCGACGTCCTCACGCCGGTCGTGAAGTCCTGGCCTGCGCGCTACGGCGCGGCGGCCCACGACCTGGCCATTCAGGTGCTCGGCGGCGCGGGCTACACGCGCGACTACCCGCTGGAGCAGCTGTACCGCGACCAGCGCCTGAACATGATCCACGAGGGGACCGAGGCCATCCACGGCATCGATCTGCTCGGCCGCAAGGTGCTGGCGGAGCAGGGCGCGGGGCTGCGCCTGTTCGTCGACACCGTGCGCCAGGACGCCGGGCGCGCCTCCGAGGCGGGCCTGGGCGACGAGGCGGCGGCCCTGTGCGCGGCGCTGGACCGCCTGGTGGAGGTCAGCGCGGGGCTCGCCGCGCTGCAGCGCAGCGAGCCCGACCTCGGCCTGGCCAACGCCACGCTGTACCTCGACGCGTTCGGGCGCGTGACGCTGGCCTGGATCTGGCTGCTGCAGGGGCGGGCGGCGGCGCGCGCGCTGCCGGCCGCCAGCGGGGAGGCCGCCGACCACTACCGCGGCAAGCTGCAGGCCATGCGCTACTTCTTCCAGTGGGAGCTGCCGCAGACGCACGCCCAGTGGGCGTTGCTCGCGCGTGCCGACCGCTGCGCCTACGACATGCGCGACGCGTGGTTCATCTGAAGCCGCGACGCATTCCCTTTCCATCTCCACCGCAGGACCTTATGAGCCAGGCCGTCATCGTTTCCGTCGCGCGCACCCCCATCGGGCGCGCCTACAAAGGGGCATTCAATGCCATCAAGTCGCCCACGCTGCTGGGCCATGCCATCGGGCCCGCCGTCGCGCGCGCCGGCGCCGGCCCGGACGAGGTAGACGACGTCGTAGTGGGCACGGTGCTGGGCGCCGGCACGGCCGGCATGTACCTGGCGCGCAACGCCGCGCTCGCGGCCGGGCTGGGCGTGGCGGTGAGCGGCCAGACCCTGGACCGCCAGTGCGCTTCCGGGCTCATGGCGGTGGCGACGGCCGCCAAGCAGATCATCGTGGACGGCATGCGGGTCGTGGTCGCGGGCGGCCAGGAAAACATCTCCGCGGTGCAGAAGGGCTACTTCGACTGGGCCTCGGCGGAGGCGGACCCCGCCGTCCAGGCCAAGGTGCCGCACGCCTACATGCCCATGCTGCAGACGGCGGAGTTCGTCGCCAGGAAGTACGGGATCGGCCGCGAGGCGCAGGACCTGTACGCGCTGCAATCGCAGCAGCGCACGGCGGCGGCCCAGCAGGCTGGACGCTTCGACGCCGAGATCGTGCCCCTGCCGTCGCGCATGGCCGTGGTCGACAAGGAGACCCAGGCCGTCAGCCACCGCGACGTGACCCTGGCCCAGGACGAGGGCAACCGCCCGGAGACCACGCTAGAGAGAATGGCCGCGCTCAAGCCCGGGATCGAGGGCGGCAGCGTCAAGGCGGGCAATGCCAGCCAGCTCTCCGATGGCGCCGCCGCCTGCGTGCTGATGGACGATGGGGTCTCCTCGTTTTCAGTGCAATAAGTGACGGTACGAAAAGCTAGCACTGGCGCGGAGGTGGTGTTGGTAGATCGTTGATTTCATTGACTTTCCTGTTCACTTTCAAATCTGCGATTCGTGGCGTCAAACCGTGGTCGG
>NZ_JBKDTZ010000046.1:0-25949 GCF_046339755.1 Acidovorax sp.
GCTCGAATTCAGGCACGTAGCGGCCGGGGCTGGCCCAGCCCAGGGCGCCCCCCTGCTTGGCACTGCCATCCACCGAGTTCTCGCGCGCCAGGGTGGCGAAGTCGGCTTGCCCGGCCAGGATGCGGCGGCGGTAGTCGGCCAGGCGTGCGGCGGCTGCGGCCTCGGTCAGCTGGGCGCTGGGGCGCAGCAGGATGTGCCGCGCGCGGTTCTGCACCACGGTCGAGGGCAGGCCGGCCACGTTGCGCTCCACCACCTTCAGGACGTGAAAGCCGGCCGGCGAGCGCACCGGGCCGACGATGCCGCCCACGGGCTGGCCCTGCACGGAGTTGACGAACAGCTCGGGGTAGCGGTCGGCCGGGCGCAGGCCCAGCAGGCCACCGGCACGCTTGCCTTCGGGGGCGTCGGAGAATTCGGCGGCCACGGCGGCGAAATCGCTGCCGGCGGCGCGCGCCTTGTCGGCCGCGCTCTGGGCGCGGGCCTGCAGGTGTGCCACCTGGGTGGGCGTGGCGTTCTCGGGCACCAGCACCAGCACGTGGCCGAGGTTGATCTCCATCGACGATGCGTCGGTACCCGACTGCTGCTCGCGCAGGAACTGGTCGATGTCCTGGTCGCTGACCTTCACCTTGGAATCCACATCGCGTTCGCGCAGGCGCTGCATCAGCAACTGGGTGCGCAGCTCTTCGCGAAAACGCTCCGGGCTCGTGCCCTCGCGGGCCAGGCGGCGGTGCATGTCCTCGAGCGTCATGCCGTTTTGCTGGGCAATGCCCTGCTCGGCCTGTTTGAGGGCGAACTCTTCTACCTTCACACCCATCTCCTTGGCCTGCTGGATCTGGGCCTTTTCCAGGATCAGGCGTTCGAGCACTTCGCGCGCCAGCGCCTCGCGCGGGGGCCGGTTGCCACCCTGCTGCTGTGCCAGCTGCTGCTCGACCCGGGCCAGGCGTGCACGCACCTCGTTGTTGGTGATGGGCTCGGAATTGACCACCGCCACGATGAAGTCGGCCGATTGCGGGCCCTGGTTCGCGGCGGGCAGGGGCAGGTTCAGGGCCGGGGCAGCGGCCGGGCGGCCGGTGTTGCCCTGAATGCGCAGGCCCTGCGCGAGTGCACCCCCGGAAGCGAGGGCAGCCAGGCAGGCAAATGCCAGTGCGGAAACACGGTGGTTCATGGCGGTGTTGTCAGTCAGTCGTAGTTGCTGAAGCGGCTGGGCGAGCCAACCTGGTCGCGCAGGTTCTGGTAGCGCGGCACATTCTGCTTGAAGGTATCGAGAGGGCTGGAGCCCAGGCTGAGGCGGGAGAACCCGACGAACTCGATCTGGAACAGCAGGCGGGTATTGGAGGTGGAGACGCTGTTCTGCAGGCGCTCCAGCACCACGCGGCCGATCCAGCAGCAGCCGTCGTATTCGAGGCCGACCACGCTGTCCACCAGCTTGCGGTCCTGCATGCTGAAGGGCAGGCGGCCGATGGTGTACCTGCGGCCGGGGCCCTGGCCGCGGCCCGGACCCAGGTCCTGGCCCTTGTCGCCCCACAGGTCGTTGAGCGGCCATTGCCAGCCGATGTCGATCTGCTCGCTGGTGCCGCGCTGGAAGCGGTAGGCGGCGCTCACCGTGCGGTAGTTGCCGGGGCTGTAGCGCGCGCCGATGGTGGAGCGGATGGAGCGCCGGGTCTTGGGGTTGTACTGCACCGTGGAGTCATAAGCCCAGTTCTTGGTCCAGTTGATGCCCGCGCCCACGAGGATGTCCGACAGGCGCTCGCTCACCGGGGCAGCGCCCGGCAGGGTCACCTGCTGGTCCGAGAAGCGCACGCGCTGCGCCACGCCGAAGCGTGCCGCCTCGGCGCCCGAGTCAGGGTCGATCAGGCGCGTGGTCACGCCCATGGTCAGCAGGTTGTTGTCCGCCAGGCGGTCGTTGCCGCCGAACGAGTTCTCCGTATAGATCGTGGCGAAGTTGAAGTCGTTGAGTGCCGTGTCGTACAGCGGCAGCTTGCTCTGGTCGCGGTAGGGCGTGTAGGTGTAGAACGCCCGGGGCTCCAGGGTCTGCAAAAAGGAGCGGCCGAAGAACGTGGCGTCGCGCTCGAACACCAAGCCGCTGTCCAGGCTGAAGGTCGGCAGCGTGCGGCTGGCCGAGCGCGAGCCGTCGCTCAGCGGGCCATCGAACTGGTACTGCGTGGTGTGCAACTGCAGGCGCGGCGTGATGAAGCCGGCGGGCGCGAGGAACGGCCGGCTGATCTGGGCGACGGCGAAGGTGCGGTTGGCGTCGGGCTGCTTGGTCAGGAAGCGGTCAGCCTGGAAGCGGGTCGTGTCCAGCTGCACGCTGGCATCGAAGCCGCCGGCGAGCATGGTCGGTTCGTAGTGCCACACCAGCTGCGGCATGCGGTCGTAGGGTGGCACGATGGGGGCCGAGACATCCTGCAGCGTCTGCCACTTGAGCGCCCGGGCCCGCACCGACATGTCGCCGGCGCCCCAGGTGAGCGTCGCGTCGCCGGGCAGCAGGCGCTGGCGCAGCGGCTCGGAGACGCGGCCAAAGTCGCGCCAGTAGTTGTCGTCGCTCACCCGGTTGAGGTTGAGGTTCAGGTTCAGGCCGCCGATGGGCGAGGCGATCAGGGCGTCGTGCTTGCCTGTGAAGCCCCAGCGGTCGCGGTCGCGCAGGCGGTCCGAGGGCATGTAGTCGCCGCTGATCTGGCCCACGTAGGTCGGTTCCAGGTAGCGGAACTCGCCGCCCAGGTTGGTGCCGCGCTTGGACAGCACGGCCGCGCGCAGCGTGGCGTCGCGGTTCGGGGCAATGTTCCAGTAGTAGGGCTGCGAGTAGGCCACGCCGTCGCGGCTGTCCAGCCCGAAGGACGGGGGCAGCAGCCCCGACTTGCGCTTGTCCGACAGCGGGAAGGTGATGCGCGGGATCGGCAGCAGCGGGATGCCCTTGAATTCCAGCACCGCGTACTCGGCCGTGCCCACGTCCTCTTCGCGGTCGATGCGGATGGTCTTGGCGCGCAGCACCCAGTCGGGCTGCCAGGAGGCCTCATCGTTTTTTTGGCAGGTGGTGTAGGTGGCGTCGTGGACGACGGAGCGCTGGCGGTCAATGAAGTCCACGCGCGAGGCATCGCCATGGGCCTGGGTGGCCAGGAAGCGGTAGCGCGCGTCGTTGAAGAAGCCCTCGAAGGCCTCGACCCGCAGGTCGAGCGCCGTGCCCTCGTAGATATTGCCGGCGCGGTTGATGCGCACGTCGCCGCGGGCCTTGGCCAGGTCCTCGGGCACGTCGTAGTCCAGGCGGTTGGCGCGGATCACCGTGTCGCCACGGCGCAGCTCGGCGTTGCCCTCGATGGTGGCGTTCAGGTCGGTCTGCCCGCTGATGTGGTCGCCGGTGACGAAGATCGGCAGCCGGGGGCGCACCGCCTCGGGAATGGCTTCCTGCAATTGTGGCGAGGTGCGCAAGGCCGGCGGGGCGTCCCATGCGCTGGGCGCGGGGCTGGCGCCGTCCTGCGCCAGCGCGGCCAGCGGCAGGCCGCACCAGGCCAGTGCCACGCCATAGGCCAGTGCACGCGGCACCGGCGGGCGCAGCCGCGCTCCGGGTGCCGTGGCGGGCCGGGTCCGAGAGGAAGAGGTCTGCACGGTGGGGGGCTTGCGGCGTGGCACGTGGGACGGTAGGGGCTGGGCTGAGGAAGGTCAACCCGCGCCTGGGGAGCGGGTCGGTAAAATTGGATTATCCATGAGCCACCCTTTCCCCCCACCTTCCGCCCCCACGCCGGCCCCTGCGCCGGGGCAAACCCCCTCTTCCAGCACCGTCGCCTGGCCCGACGCCGCGCGCCATGCCGCGTTCGACGCCTGGCTGGCACCGCTGGTGGGTGGCCACCAGCTGAAGCCCGAAACCCTGCGCCCGGCCTCGGCCGACGCGAGCTTCCGGCGCTACATGCGCATCGACACCGCGCTGGGCACGAGCTGCATCGTGATGGATGCGCCGCCGGACAAGGAGAACTGCCGCCCCTTCGTGCAGGTGCAGCGTCTCTTGGCCGATGCCGGCCTGAACGTGCCGCAGATCCTGGCCTGGGACGAGGCGGGCGGCTTCATGCTGCTGTCCGACCTGGGGCACCAGACCCTGATCGAACTGCTCGACCCCGAAAAGCCCAAGGACGCCTATGCCTGGTACCAGCAGGCCACCGATGTGCTGCTGCAGTGGCAACTCGCCTCCAAGCCCGGTGTGCTGCCCGCCTACGACGAGGCGCTGCTGCGCCGCGAACTGGCGCTGTTCCCCGACTGGTACCTGGCAAAGCACCGCGGCATCACGCTCGATGCCGGGCAGCAGGCCACGCTGTCGAGCGCCTTCGACGCCATCGTGGCGCACAATCTCGCGGCCCCGCAGGTCTATGTGCACCGCGATTTCATGACCCGCAACCTCATGGTGCCGTTGCAGGCGGGGGCACCGCTGGGCGTGCTCGACTTCCAGGATGCGGTCTATGGCCCCATCACCTACGACATCGCCAGCCTGATGCGCGACGCCTTCATCAGCTGGGAAGAGGAATTTGTCATCGACATTACGGTGCGTTACTGGGAGAAGGCGCGCAAGGCGGGCCTGCTGGGTGCGACCAGCGCCAGCGGCTTTGGCGACGACTTCGGCGAGTTCTACCGCAGCGTGGAGTGGATGGGCCTGCAGCGCCACTTCAAGGTGGCCGGTATCTTCGCCCGGCTGACCCTGCGCGATGGCAAGCCCAGGTACCTGGCCGACGCGCCGCGCTTCCTGAACTACATCCGGGCCACAACCAACCGCTACCGCCAGCTGGGCCCGCTGCTCAAGATGCTGGACGCCATCGAAGGCACCGAGGCCCCGATGGGCTATGCCTTTGGTCGCGTTTGAATTGCTCTTGAAGAGATAGCACGCATGCCTCGCTTTCACTGCCCTGCCGACCTCGCGCCCGGCGCCGAGATCGACCTGCCCCCAGGCGCTGCCCGCCACGTGCAGGTGCTGCGCCTGCAGCCCGGCGACGCCATCACCCTGTTCCATGGAGGCCAGGACGGCCCCGGCGGCGAGTTCGACGCGACCGTGCTGCGCATGGGCCGCAGCGACGTGCGGGTGCAGGTGGGCGCCCACCATGCCATCGAGCGCGAGGCGCCGCGTGCCGTGCACCTGCTGGCCGGCATCACCGCCAACGAGCGCATGGACTGGCTGGTGGAGAAGGCGGCAGAGCTGGGCGTGGCCAGCGTCACGCCGCTGGTGGCCGAGCGCAGCGTGCTCAAGCTCAAGGGCGAGCGTGCCGACAAGAAAATTGCCCACTGGCAGGCCGTGGCCGTGGCCGCCTGCGAGCAGTGCGGCCGCAACCGCGTGCCCGTGGTCCATGCTGCCGTGGACCTGGCTGCCTGGGTGCGCGCGCAGGCCCCAGCGGGCACCCCCGGTGCGGCACAGCGCCTGCTGCTGTCGCTGCGGGCGGGCACGGTGCCGTTGCACGCAGGGGCCACGGGTGGCGCGCCGGTGGTGTTCCTTTCGGGTCCCGAAGGCGGCCTGAGCGCAGCGGAAGAGGATATTGCGCTGCAGCATGGGTTTGCAGCCGTCACCCTGGGGCCCCGCGTGCTGCGCGCCGAAACAGCGCCGCTGGCGGCCCTGGCCGCGCTGACCCTGGCCTGAAGCAGGCGCGCGGGCGACACAAAAACCCCCCGCACGAGGGGTCCGGCCCGTAAAATCCCGGCCAGCGCTGCTGGCCCAGTGCGCCCAACCCGGGCGACGTGCCCGTGGCAGGAGAGGCAGGCCACCTTGCACAAACCTACCCACTGGCAGCGGCTGGTGGGCTCCGTCCTTCCCACCGATCGCCGCCGGCGCACCATAGGCAGCATGGCTCTGCTCGCGCTGCTGCTCATGGCCGGCAGTGCGGGTGTGATGCTCATGCTGGCGCGCGCGGGCATGACCGCGCACGAGGAGGCAGTCCAGTGGTGGGCGGCCCTGTCGGTGGGCGGCCTGATGGTGATGACGCTCATGATTTTCAGCGGCTGGTCCGAGCGCCTGCCCGACCCCTCGCTCACCATCGTCCAGATGGCCTGGACCATCACCAGCGGCGCAGTGGCCTACGTGCTCGCGGGCGACGCGCGCGGCGTGGTGCCTGCCGTGCTGGCCATGATCCTGTTCTTCGGCACCTTCGGCCTGTCCCTGGCGCAGGTGATCGGCATCGGCAGCTATGCGCTGCTGGCCTTCGTGGTGGCGGTGGCCGCGGCGGCCCGGTTCAACGCCGGCTCCTACAGCGTCATGGACACGGCCTACGCGCTCATGGTGCTGCTTGTGCTGGCGGGCTCCGTGGCCCTGAAACTGCGCATCCAGAGCATCCGCGAGCGCCTGCGCCTGCAGCGCGAAGCCCTGGCCCAGGAGCTGGCCGAGAACCGCGAGCTGGCCATGCGCGACGAGCTCACGGGCCTGCTGAACCGCCGGGCCATGCTCGACCTGATGCTGCTGGAGCAGCGGCGCAGCCTGCGCAACGGGCGCCCGCTGCTGCTGGCGCTGCTGGACATCGATCACTTCAAGCCCATCAACGACCTGCACGGCCATTCCACCGGCGACCGGGCGCTGCAGGCCTTCACCGCCGCCGTGCGCGGCAGCGTGCGCGACACCGACGTGCTGGCGCGCTGGGGCGGCGAGGAGTTCGTGCTGATGCTGTGCGACACGCGCGTGGACGACGGGCTGGAACTGCTCGACCGGGTGCGCAGTGCTGTGGCCCAGCTCCAGGTGCTGCACGTGTCCGAGGCCGTGTGCTTCACGGTGTCGGCAGGCCTGGCCCAGCACCAGCCCGGAGAGAGCATCGAACACACGCTGGACCGGGCCGACCAGGCCCTGTACACGGCCAAGGCGTTGGGGCGCAACCGGGTGGCGGTGTCGCCCTCGCCCCGCCCCTTGGGGGCATCGGGAGCGCACCTGCGGTCTTGAGGCCCCGCCGGGTGCTATCCGCTTGATGGCATCCGGCGGCCATGGCATGAGCGTGAGCTCGGCGCGGTGGGGGATGCGCAGGTACCATCCGCGCATGAGCACCCACTACGAGACCTTGCGCCACACCAGCGCCTACGCGGAGGCCTTCGGCGTCGAAGCGCCTGCTGCCGCCAGCGAACTGCACCTGTGGCCGCGCATGAGCGGCTTTTTCATCCGCGCGCCCGCTGCGCCGCAGGCGCCGCTGGCAGAGGGCGAGGGCGCTGCTGCGGATGCAGCGCCCTCCCGGCGCCGCGAACTGGTGCCTGCGCAGTGGGGCCTGGTGCCGCACTGGGTCAAGTCGGCGTCGGACGGCAAGCTGCGCGCACCCAAGCTGGTGAATGCGAAGTCGGACCTCGTCTCCACCGGCACCGCCTTCCGTGACGCGTGGTTGCAGGGCCAGCGCTGCATCGTGCCCATGGCGGCCTTCTACGAGGACGACTTTCGCCAGGGCAGCAAGGCCCGCCCCACCCGCATCGCGCGCGTGGACGGCAAGCCCATGGGCGCGGCGGGCCTGTGGGCGCGCTGGCAGGGGCCGGATGGGGAAGAGCTGTTCAGCTATGCGCTGATCACGGTGAATGCCAACAACCATGCGCTCATGAACCGCTACCAGCAGCCGGGCAGTGAAAAGAGCATGCCCGCCATCCTCAACGAAGGCGCTTACGACGCCTGGCTGAATGCGCGCGTGGACAAGGCCAAGGAATTCCTGCGCCAGTACCCGGCCCAGTCGCTCACGGCCAACCCGGTGGAAACCAAGGCCGACAAGGTCCCCAAGGGTTGGCTGGAGTAGCCTGCGCCGGGGGGCTGTGCACAATGGCTGCCTTCCCCTGCCCCGCGCGCTTCGTCGAATGAACCGAAACCTCTGGCTGCTGGCCCTGTGCCAGGGCCTCTTTCTCACCAACAACGTCGTCTTCATCGCCATCAACGGCCTCGTGGGCCTGCAGCTCGCGCCCTATGGCTGGATGGCGACCTTGCCGGTGATGGGCTATGTGGTGGGCGGCGCCCTGTCCACCGCGCTGGTGGCGGCCACGCAGGCGCGCTGGGGGCGCAAGGTCTCGTTCCAGATCGGGCTCGCGGTTGCCATGCTTTCGGCGGCGCTGTGCGCCTGGGCCGCGTTCAGCGCGCAGTTCTGGCTGTTGTGCGCGGCCACGGTGGTGGCGGGCTACTACAGCGCCAATGGGCAGCTCTACCGCTTTGCCGCGGCCGAGCTCACCACGCCGGAATTCCGGGAAAAGGCCGTGTCCCTGGTGCTGGCCGGGGGCCTGCTGGGCGCGGTGGCCGGGCCCAACCTGGCCAGTGCCACGCGCACCCTGTTCCCGGTGCCGTTTGCGGGTGCCTACATTGCGCTGATGGGCGTGGCGCTGCTGGCCATGGCCTGCATGGCGGCCATCCGCTTCGAGGCGCCGCCCGCCGTGCTCAACGCGGCGGGCCAGCCGCAACAGGGGCGGCCGCTGGCCGAACTGATGCGCCAGCCCGCCTTCGTGGTGGCCATCCTGGGTGCGGCCCTGGGCTATGGCGTGATGAACCTGCTGATGGCTGCGACCCCGCTGGCCATGCAGGTCTGCGGCTTTGCCTTCGACCAGTCGGCGCTGGTGCTGGAGTGGCATGTGATCGGCATGTTCGCGCCGGGCTTCTTCACCGGCCACCTGATCAAGCGCCTGGGCGTGCTGCCGGTGATGGGCACGGGCGTGCTGCTCAACTTCGCCTGTGTGGCGGTGGCGCTGTCGGGGGTGGAGCTGCACCACTTCGGCATCGCACTGTTCATGCTCGGCGTGGGCTGGAACTTCCTGTTCACCGGCGCGACCACCTTGGCCATGACGGCCTACCGCCCCGAGGAGAAGGACCGGGCCCAGGCGGCCATCAACTTCTGCGTGTTCGCCACGCTGGCGGTGAGTGCGTTTTCCTCGGGCGTGCTGGTCACCACCCAGGGCTGGACGTTGCTGAACGCCGGTTCGCTGGTGCCCATCGTGGTGACGGGCGCAGGCCTGCTATGGCTGGCCCTGCAGCGCCGGCGCAGTTAGGGCGTCTGCCGCCACGGCATGCGTGAGCCAGCGCACGAAGGAGGCGATGGCGCGTTCCTCTGCCCGTTCACGCGCGACAAACAGGCTGTAGCCGCGCAGGCCGCCGTCCACGAAGGGATGGGCCAGCGCCAGCTCGCCCGATTGCAGCTCGCGCTGCACGAAGTACCGTGGCACCAGGCCCACGCCCAGGTCCGCGCGCACGGCCTCCACCAGCATGGAAAAGAGATCGAAGCGGTGCCCGCCCAGGCTGTGTGCCGGTGTGTGCGCGATGCCCGCGTGGGTGAACCAGTCGTCCCAGGCCCCCAGGCGCGAGCTGAGCTGCAGCAGCGGCACGGAGCGGAAGTCGCCACGTGCCATGGCACGCCGGTGGCGCGAGCCGGGCGCGCAGACGGCGACGCAGGTCTCGCGCAGCAGCGGTTGCTGCAGGGCCCCGGGCCAGGCCGCGTCGTCGTACTGCACGGCCACGTCGAAGGGGATCTCGGCCATGTAGGTCTGCGTGGGGTAGACCTGCAGGTGCACGCAGCAGCCCGGCTCCTGCGCGAGGAAGGCCGGCAGCCGCGGCAGCAGCCAGCGCTCGGCGAACACCGGCACGCAGCCCAGCTGCAGGCTGGTGCCGTCGGCGCGCTGGGCCATGGCCTCGCGCGTGTGGTTCTGCAGGCGCAGCAGGTCGCCGGTGATCTGCGCGTGGTAGCGCCGGCCCACCGGGGTCAGCTCGGTGCCGCGCGCGCTGCGCTGCACCAGTTGCAGGCCCAACTGGCCTTCGAGCTGGCGCAGCTGCTGGCTCACGGCGCTGTGCGTGAGGAACAGCTCCTGCGCGGCCTTGCCCACGCCGTGGTGGCGCGCCACGGCATCAAAGATGAGCAGCGCGCGGGTGCTGGGGATATGGCGGTGCATGTAAGAAAAACTGACGGGTGGGTAGATTAAAGCAGAGCGCAAAGCCCTTCCGCGGTCCAACAATTGCTGGGTCATCGGCGTGCCACGGTTTTGGTGCCGTGCCGCACTGTGCCCTTGTTTGTCAATTTTCCTTTCATCATGACCCAAGCCTCCGCCCGTCGTTTCGCTTTTGCCGCCAGCGCGGTGTCCCTGTCCGTTGCCGTCCTGCTGGGCGGTGCGGCGCACGCCCAGGCCGTTGCGCCCACGCCCACCCAGCTGCGCCCCGCGGTGGACCAGGCCTACACCCAGCTTTTGGCGGCGCCGCAGATCCAGAAGCTGCTCGAGGCCGTCAAGGCCGACCATGAGCGCGCCACCGGCGACCTGAAGATGCTCACCGAGATCGAGGCGCCTCCGTTCAAGGAGCAAAAGCGCGCCGAGGCCTTCCTGGCGCGCATGAAGGCGCTGGGGCTCACCAATGCGGCCATCGACGCCGAAGGCAACGTGGTCGGCGTGCGCAAGGGCACGGGCCAGGGGCCCAAGCTGGTGATCTCGGCGCACATGGACACAGTGTTCCCGGCCGGCACCGATGTGAAGGTCAAGGAGCGGGATGGCCGCCTGTATGCGCCCGGCATCTCGGACAACACGCGCGGCCTGGCCGTGCTGCTGTCCTGGCTCAAGGTGCTCAACGACCACCGCATCGCCACCGTCGGCGACCTGGTCTTCGTGGGCAATGTGGGCGAGGAGGAACTCGGCAACCTGCGCGGCATGAAGCACCTGTTCGCCGAGCACCTGGACATCGATGGCCTGGTGGCGCTGGAGCCTGCACCCGATGGCACTGTGCTGATGCAGGGCACGGGCAGCCACCGCCACGAGGTGAGCTTCAAGGGCCCGGGCGGCCACAGCTTCGCGGCCTTCGGCCAGGTACCGAGCGCCATCCACGGCATGGGCCGGGCCATCGCCAAGATCTCCGAGATCCGCACACCCGCCACGCCCAAGACCACCTTCACCGTGGGCACGGTGGGCGGCGGTACCTCGGTGAACACCATTGCGCCCGATGCGCGCATGGCGGTGGACATCCGCTCCGACGCCATGGAGCCCTTGCTTGCTACTGAAAAGCAGGTGCTGGCCGCCGTGGACGAGGCCGTGGCCGAAGAGAACAAGCGCTGGGGCGTGAATACGCTGAGCGCATCGACCAAGCTCATCGGCGACCGCCCGGGTGGCCGCACGCCGGTGGACTCCATCCTGGTCGAGGCCGCCGTGCGCGCCAACACCGCGTTCGGCCACAAGACCGTGCTCAGCGGCGCCAGTACCGATGCCAATGTGCCCATGTCCCTGGGCATCCCGGCCATCGTGATCGGCGGTGGCGGCAAGACCGGGGGCTTCCATGCACTGTCCGAATGGATCGACCTGACCGATGCCTGGAAGGGCGCGCAGAACTCGCTGGTCACCGTGCTCGGCCTGGTGGGCGTGCAGGGCGTGAGCGCTCCGCTGCTCGAAAAGCGCGCGCCGCGCAGCAAGTGAGTCGCCGGCACTATCGAACGACGACGGGTGGTAGGACAATTCACCATTGTTGACATGAAGGCCGGCCCCGGCCTGCGTACCATCCCCAGGTGGCGGGCCGCTTCGGCCCTGCCCTGACTTTTTTCAGGAGATCACCATGGGTTTGCTCGATTCAGTGCTGGGCGCTGTCATTCAGAACGCATCGCAGGGCCATGGGGGTGCATCGGCCGCACAAGGCGGTGGTGGCCTTGGGGGCCTGGTGGCACTGGCCGCTCAGAACCCGCAGCTCATCCAGGCGGTGCTGTCCCTGGTGAGCAATGACGGTCCGGTGGGCGGCCTGCCGGGCCTGATGGCCAAGTTCCAGCAGGCGGGCCTGGGCGACATGATCGCCTCGTGGCTCGGCCATGGGGCCAACCAGCCCATCTCGGGTGACCAGCTCTCGCGTGTGCTGGGCACCGGCCCGCTGTCGCAGGTGGCGTCGCAGCTGGGCGTGGGCCAGTCCGATGCCGCCAACCAGCTGGCACAGGTGCTGCCGGGCCTGCTCGATCAGCTCACCCCGCAGGGCCATGCGCCCCAAGGGGGGCTGGGCCAGAGCAGCGATCTGTTCGGCATGCTCGGCGGCCTGCTCAGCAAGTAGGCAGGCGCACCGGAATCAGGCGACCGAGGCGAGCCGGTCCCGGCTTGGGGAGCGGCCGGCGCGCGCCGGGCAGCGCATGTCCAGCCACTGGCGCAGGGTTTCGAACACGGGCGCCGCCAGGTCGGAGCGCTCGTTGAACAGCTCGTGGTACAGCGGCTCGAAGCAGCGTGACTGCACCTGGGCGCTGGGCGCGGCGGCCGCGAAGGCGCGGCTGCCGGCGGGGTTCACCAGTTTGTCGCTGCCGGCCCACATCAGCAGGGTCGGTACCTTCCATTGCCCCGCTGCCGCCACGGTGGCCGGGCCGCCGTCGGCGATGAAGCGCGCCAGGCGCGCGCTGATGCGGTCATGGCACAGCGGGTCGGCCAGGTAGGCGGCGGGCACGGCCGTGTCGTGCGACAGGTACTGCGCATCGAGGCCATTGCCCACGCGCAGGTTGGGGGCGATGCGTGGCAAGGTGGCCAGCAGCAGCTTCTGCACCGCGCCCAGGCCGGGGTCCAGCGCGGGCGAGGACAGCACCAGGGCATCCACCGGCCGCAGGCCGAGCGCCACGAAGCGCGAGGCCACCAGTCCACCCATGCTGTGGCCCAGCAGCACCAGGGGCAGGCCCTCGGGGGTGCGTGCGCGCACGGCGTCCACCATGTCGGCCAGGTCGTCGAGCAGGCGGCTGTCGGAAGTGAGGCCGCCGCGCGGGCCGCTCGATTCGCCATGGCCGTACTGGTCGTAGCCGCGCACGGCAAAGCCCCAGTCCCCCAGCTGCCGTGCCAGCGCGTCATAGCGGCCCACGTGCTCTCCCAGGCCATGCACCAGCAGCACGGTGCCCCGCTGGGCCTGGCCCGGCGGCAGGGGCCAGTCCTGGACGGCCAGGTTCTCCCCATCGCTGGCGGTGAAGGTGGTCAGGGTGGAGGCAACGGGTTCGGTCATCGGGAAGCGCATCGGAACGCGCAGGTGGGCGCGGGTCAAGGGGGTTGGCTGTTCAGGCGCTTGCTGGCAGGTACCAGGAAAAGCCGCATTCATTCAGCCATCGTGACGGGCCTGTGCGGCGGCGTCAATGGATTTCAGTCGCAGCCCGCCGTGGTGGGTGCCATGGCGTTGCTTGGCGGGCAATGCGGCGCGGTTCAGGAGAGCGAGATCCAGAGATCGTCCCAGTCCGTGGGCGGGAAGCGGCCTTCGCGGCGCAGCACCTGCTGGTGCTGGCGGTTGAGCACGTAGTGCGTGGGCCTGCGGGCAATGGGCCCGAAACTGTCCTGGTGGCCGGGGGCGTTGCGCCAGGCGATGGGAAAGCGCTGTTCGGCAGGTACCGATACCTTGAGCAGGTCGATGTACTGCATGAAATCCGCGCTTTTGTCGTCCATGTTCACGCCCAGCAGCACGAAGTCGCGCTGGCGGTTGCTGGTGTAGAACTCGCGCATCAGGCGCAGCTCGTTCACGCACAGGGCACAGCCAGCGGTGAAGAAGCTCACCAGGCAGACCTTGCCCTTGAAGTCGGAGAGCATGACGGGCTTGCCATCGCTGCCGGTACCGGACAGCTGGTGCTGCGTGCCCTTTGCTGGTGCAGACTGGGCCCAGGCACCTGTCTGGGTAGAGACGATGGCCGATGCGGCGCATGCGTGCAGGAAAGCTCTTTTGTCCATCATCGGGACCCGCAAACAGGAGGCTGGAAAGCCCGGCGCCGTTGTGCACGGCACCGGGCGCAAGGGGCCATCAGGCAGCCGGTACAGGCACCACAGCGGCCTGTTCGGCCGCCATGGCGGCGATCACGTGCGCCACCGAGGCCGTGAGGCGCTTGGCATAGGGCACGTGCAGGAACTCGTTCGGGCCGTGGGCATTGCTCTTGGGGCCGAGCACGCCGCAGACCATCATCTGCGCCGCGGGGAAGCCTTCGCTGAGCATGTTCATGAGCGGAATGGTGCCGCCCTGGCCGATGTAGCCGCAGGGTGCGCCGAAATGCGCCTGCGATGCCTCGTTGAGCGAGCGCTCGAACCAGGGCGTTGTGCTGGGGGCATTCCAGCCCGTGGCGCCGCCGCCGTGCTCGAAGGTCACCTTGGCCTGGTAGGGGGCGTTGTCTTCGAGCAGCGCCTTGAGCTCCTGCACCGCCTGGCCGGCATCCACCAGCGGGGGAAGGCGCAGGCTGAGCTTGAAGGCCGTGTAGGGGCGCAGCACGTTGCCCGCGTCCTTCAGGGCCGGGAAACCCTCGGCGCCGGTCACGCTGAGCGTAGGGGTCCAGGTGCGATTGAGCAGCGCCTGCAGCGGGTCGGTGGTGGTGGGCAGCGCGAAGGCGGTGGAGCCGCCGCAGTCGTAGTGCGCCCAGGGGAAGCGCTTGTACACCTCCTCACCCAGGATGGCGGCCGTGGCGCGGGCCTGTGCCAGGCGGTCGGCCGGCACTTCGCAGTGGAAGCTGGCGGGCAGCAGGCGGCCGGTGGCGCTGTCTTCCAGGCGGTCGAGTACCTGGCGCATGATGCGGAAGGACGAGGGCACCAGGCCCGAGGCGTCGCCCGAGTGGATGCCTTCGGTCAGCACCTCGACCTTGAGCGTGCCGCTGGCCATGCCGCGCAGGCTGGTGGTCAGCCACAGCTGGTCGTAGTTGCCGGCACCCGAGTCCATGCAGACCACCAGGGCCACGTCGCCCATGCGGGGCTTCAAGGCATTGATGTAGGGCAGCAGGTCGCCCGAGCCGCTCTCCTCGCAGGTCTCGATCAGGCCCACGATGCGCGGGTGCGGCACGTTCTGGCGCTTGAGTTCCTGCACGGCGGCAATGCTGGCGTAGACCGCGTAGCCATCGTCGGCGCCGCCGCGGCCATAGAGCTTGCCGTCCTCGTACTTGGGCGTCCAGGGGCCCAGGTCGTTGCGCCAGCCGGAGAACTCGGGCTGCTTGTCCAGGTGGCCGTACATCAGCACGGTCTGGGTCGAGGCGGGTGCCGTGGCGTCGATCTCGAAGAACAGCACGGGGGTGCGGCCTTCGAGGCGAACGACCTCCAGCTTCAGGCCGGCGACCTTCTGTGCTTCCACCCAGGCGGCGGCGTTGCGCACCACGGTGTCGAGCAGGCCCAGTTCGGCCCAGTCCGGCGCGAAGCCGGGCGATTTGGCGGGGATGGCGATGTAGTCGGTGAGCTGGCGCAGGATGTCGGTGTCCCACGCCTGGCTCACCCGCTCGAGCGCCTGTGCGGGTTGCAGGGCGTGGGAGGGGACGCGGGCGTTCATGGTGGTGTTCCTCTGGCGGGATGAAACCGCCATTCCAACACAATGCGCGCCCCCGCGCCATGGCCCCGCAACGGCCCCTGTCCCGGGATGGGATGGGCCGCGTCCCTGTCAATATCCCGAGTATCCCGAAGCAGGAAGAGTCTCGGGGTTGCTGTCCAGGGAGGACGGCGCCGAGGGCGGGTGCAGCGCGACGGCGGCCTCGACCCGGTTGCGCCCGAGCTCCTTGGCGCGGTACAGGGCGCGGTCGGCGGCCGAGATCAGCATGTCCCAGCTGTCGCCCGGCTCCAGCCGGCCGCCGAAGACGCCGATGCTCACCGTGACGCTGATGTCCTTGCCCTCGTGCCGGTAGCGTGCGCCGGAGACCGATTCGCACAGCTGGCGCGCCAGTTGGTGGGCACCGATCAGGTCGGTGTCGGGCAGCACCACGAGGAATTCCTCGCCGCCGTAGCGGCTCACCAGGTCCTGGGAGCGCAGGCGCTCGCGCAGCAGGTTCACCACGCTGCACAGCACCTGGTCGCCCACGGGGTGGCCATGGTGGTCGTTGACGCGCTTGAAATGGTCGATGTCCACCATCATCACCGCAATGGACTCGCGCGTGCGCACCGCGCGCGCCACGTCGCGGTCCAGCGCCGAGATCGCCGCGCGCCGGTTGGCCACGCCGGTCAGGGGGTCCAGCGCCGCCAGGCGGCGGTTGTTCTCGTCGGCCCGGTCCCGGGCCATGAAGATGAAGCCCATGGTGGCCACCATCAGCTCGATGAAGGTGGTGCTGAAGGTCAGCGTCTGCACGCCGCTGGGCTGCATGATGCCGGTGGCGGGCTGGTCGCTGCCGCCGACCACGAGCACGCGCACCAGGAACACCAGCACCTGCAGGCCCAGAACCGCCATGACCAGCCAGGCGCCCCGCCCGGGAGTGGACCCGCGGCGCGAGAACAGGATCCACAGGGCCCAGAGGTTCAGGGCCCCGAGCCGCAGCCCGGCGACCACCACGCGCGAGGCGTAGTCGTCGATGAACCAGGCCATGCCGGCGGCCATGAGCACCGGCGCGACCGCCATGGCGGGCCAGGGCAGCGGCCGGCCCTGGAACTGCAGCAGGGCCGCGACCAGGCAGGTGAACATGCAGCTGAGCAGCACATTGCCCAGCACGATGGACAGCAGGGCAGGGAGGTGGCCGCGCCCGGCGAACAGGGCATAGGCCATGGCATTGAGCAGCAGGCCCAGTGCCCACAGCTCCACCCCTTCGCGGCGCTTGCCCCAGGTCATGACCGCCATGGCCAAGGCGGCCGCCAGCGATGAGAGGATGATCATCACCAGCATGGTGGGCACGTCGGCAGTGAAGGGAACCATGGCGCGTAGTCGGGACGGGCGGCAAAGGCCGCAAGGGGGTCAGGATAAACGATGGCGCCGCATACCCCCGCCAGAAAAGTGCCCGCCCCGGCTATTGCAGCGCGGGCACCTCGGCCGCCGCCAGGCCCAGTGCCGGCGTGCCCGAGAGCTTGAACACCTGCACGGCACCGGCCAGGCGGGTGGCCTGCTCGCGCAGGCTGTGCGCGGCGGCGGCCGATTCCTCGACCAGGGCGGCGTTCTGCTGCGTCATCTGGTCGAGCTGGTTCACCGCGGTGTTGACCTGGCCGATGCCGTCCGACTGCTCGCCCGAGGCCGCCGTGATCTCGCCGATGATGTGGCCCACGCGCTGCACCGAGCCGACGATCTCGTCCATGGTGGTGCCGGCGTTGTGCACCAGGCGCGCGCCCGATTCGACGCGCTCGACCGAGGCGTTGATCAGCTGCTTGATCTCCTTGGCAGCGTCGGCGCTGCGCCCGGCCAGGCTGCGCACCTCGCTGGCCACCACGGCAATGCCCCGGCCCTGCTCGCCCGCGCGTGCCGCTTCCACGGCGGCGTTGAGGGCCAGGAGGTTGGTCTGGAAGGCGATCGAGTCGATCACGCCGATGATGTCGGCGATCTTGCGCGAGCTCTGGTTGATCTCGCCCATGGTGGTCACCACCTCGCCCACCACCTGGCCGCCGCGCGCCGCCACTTCGGCGGCGGTGCTGGCCAACTGGTTGGCCTGGCGCGCGGCGTCGGCCGACTGGCGCACGGTGGCGGTGAGCTGGTCCATGCTCTGGGCCGTCTGCGCCAGGCTGCTGGCCGTGGCCTCGGTACGGGCCGACAGGTCCTGGTTGCCGCTGGCGATCTCGGCGCTGGCGGTGCCGATGCTGTCCACCGCCGTGCGCACCTGCTGCAGCATCTGCGTGTAGCGCTGGCGCATGCCCTCCACTTCCTGCACCAGCGCACCGATCTCGTCGCGCCGCGTGGTGCGGAAGGCCTGCGTCAGGTCGCCCTGGGCCACCAGGGTGATGGCCTGGGTCAGGTCGCGCAGCGGCCGGCTCACCCCGCGGCGCAGCACCACGAACAGGCCCACGCCCAGCAGGGCCACGGCCACTGCCATCAGCGCCCAGACGGCGAGCGTGACGCGGCGCTGGCCGGCCATGGCCTCGCCGTAGGGCACCTCGGCCACCACCCACCAGCCGCCGGCGGTCTTGCGCACCAGGGCAAAGGGGTCTTCGGCGCCCTGCCCCAGCAGCGGCAGGGCCTCGCGCACATAGCCGTCCTTGGAGGCGGCCAGCGCTTCCAGGAAGGGACCGGCCTGGGGATAGGCCTCCAGCACGCGCTTGCCGCCGGCACTCGGGTGGTAGACGAAATTCGCCTTGTCGAGCCCGGCGCCGGGGTTCACCACATAGGTGCCGCCATGCTCGAAGAAGCGCGTCTGCGCCACCTGCTTTTGCAGCATGGCGTGGAACACGCTGATGTCGTTGCCGATGAACAGCACCGCCGATATCTTGCCGGCGTCGCCCTTGATGGGCAGGTAGTGGCCCATGTAGGGCTTGCCGCCCACCACGGTGACGCCGGTGTAGGGCTCGCCCTTGCTCACTGCCGGGTAGGCCGGGTCGGTGCGCGCCAGCGGCGTGCCTTGCTGGCGCTCGCCCTTCTCGTTCTTGACCGAGGTGGTGATGCGCAGGAAATCCTCACCCTTGCGCGCGAACACGGTGGCGATGCCGCCGGTCTCGCTGGCGAACTTGTCCACCGAGCCATAGTCCTCGTTGACCAGCGCGCCGTAGCTGCGCAGCTCGCCCGTGGCCTCGTCCAGGTGCATGGCCGCATCGAAGTAGCGCTGGAAGCCCTTCATGGTGAGCTGCACCAATTCGCGGTTGGTGCTGTCGGCTGCGTCGAGCGACTGGGCCACGCTCTGCGCCGTGTCGCCCACGCTGGCGATCAACTGGGCACGGGTGTTGCGCTCGGTCAGCACGGCGATGGCCAGGCCCACGAGCACCATGACCAGTGCCACCAGGGCAATGGCCATGAGCGTGACCTGGCGCGCGACGGAACGGTTGTTGGCAAGGGGGGCTGGCACGGGGCTTGTCTCCTGGAAGTGAATGCGCACTGCTGCCGGCTGTGCCGGTCTGCATTCACTCTACGCGCGAGTGCCAGTTACATTTATTCACGCATTCCCTTACGCAGAGCTGCGTACCGAGCGGCGGCTTTTGATGTCAGTGACCCGACTGTGTGCGCTCCAGCCACCCGAGGCCTTCGGAGGTGCCGGCGGCCGGCCGGTACTCGCACCCCACCCAGCCGGCATAGCCCAGGCTGTCGATCAGGTCGAACAGGTAGGGATAGTGCAGCTCGCCCCGGTCGGGCTCCTGGCGCTCGGGCACGCCGGCCACCTGCAGGTGCGCCACCCGGCCCGTGGGCAGGTAGCGGCGCAGCTTGCTGGCCACGTCGCCCTCCACGATCTGGCAGTGGTACAGGTCCATCTGCACCTTGAGGTTGGCCATCTGCGCCGCGTCGAGCAGCTCGTGGGCATGGTCCTGGCGGTTCAGGAAGTAGCGCGGCATGTCGCGCAGGTTGATGGGCTCGATCAGGATCTCGCGCCCGCTCTGCGCCGCCTCGGCCGCGGCCCAGCGCAGGTTGTCCACGCACAGGCCCTTGAGCGATTCGCGCTCCACCCCGGCCGGCACCATGCCCGAGAGCACATGGATGCGCGGGCACTGCAGAGCCTCGGCGTATTCGAGTGCCTCCTGTACGCCGCGGCGGAACTCGGCCTCGTGCCCCGGCAGCGCCGCCGTGCCGCGCGCCTGCCGTTCCCAGGCCGTGGCCATGGCGGCGCGGTCACTGCCGCTGGCCGGGGCGTTGAACAGCACCATCGCCAGGCCGTTGTCGGCCAACCGCGCGGCCAGCTCGGCCGGGGCGAAGGCATAGGGAAACTGGCATTCCACGGCGCCAAAGCCATCACGCGCGGCAGCGGCAAAGCGCTCCAGGAAGGGCAGCTCGGTGTACATCAGGCTCAGGTTGGCGGCGAACTGGGGCATGGGACTTGGCGGTTGCGGGGGGATCCTGCTATTTTCCGTGCACCGCCACCTTGCTTCAAAATCCCTGTCCATGCGCATCGGAGAACTTGCCCAACGCACCGGCACCACACCCAAGGCCATCCGCCTGTACGAGGCGCGTGGCCTGCTGGGCACGGTGGTGCGAGAGGGCAGCTACCGCCACTATGGCGAAGGCGACTTGGCGCGCGTGCAACTGATCCGCCAGGCGCAGGGCCTGGGTTTCAGCCTGGCGCAGCTCGAGGGTCTTCCCGAGCTGCACCAGAGCGCTGGCTGGGTGCGCATGGCCGCGCTGTTGGCCGAGCGGCGCGAGGCGGTTGCGCGGGAGATGGCGCGCCTGGCTGCGCTTGACGGGCAACTGGCTGCGCTGCAGGCCGAACTGCTGGCCTGCGATGCGTTTGCCGCCCCCGCGGTGCCGCCGGCCTGCGCGGCGCCGCAGGGGCTTCTGGGTCCGTTGCGCCAGCTCACCCCCCTCGCAAGCGCCATCGCCTGAGCGCTCTTTTGCGGATCGCTTGATCCGGCTGCTTGACTCTGTCCCGTGGGTCAAGGTGAGCATGGGGGTTTCCATTCCCGGGAGTCTTCGTGGCACAACGCATTCTGGTCATCCTTGGCCACCCTGCCCTGAACAGCCTGTGCGCAGGCATGGCAACCGCCTACGCCGAGGGCGCGCAGGCCGCCGGCGCCGAAGTGCGGCGGCTGGACCTTGGCAGCCTGCACTTCGACCCGCTGCTGCATGCCGGTCACTATGGCGAGCAGCCGCTGGAGCCCGACCTGCTGGCCGCGCAGGCCGACATCGCGTGGGCCGAGCACCTGGTCTGGGTCTATCCCATCTGGTGGGGCGCCATGCCGGCGCTCTTGAAGGGTTTCATCGACCGGGTCCTGCTGCCCGGCTATGCCTTCAAGTACCGCCCGGGCTCCTCGCTCTGGGACAAGCTGCTGGCCGGGCGCTCGGCCGAGCTGCTGGTGACCATGGACTCGCCGCCCTGGTATTTCCGCTGGGTATCGCGCATGCCCGGCCACCACCAGATGAAGAAAACCATCCTGGAGTTCTGCGGCATCCGGCCCGCCAAGGTGCACAGCTTCGGCCCGGTGCGCACGGCCGACGCGAAGCGCCTGCAGGCGTGGGTGGCCCGGGCGCGTGCACTGGGCGCGCGGCACGGCGGCCGGACCCCGGCCACCGTGGCGGCGTCCTGACGGGCTATTTCGCGGTGAATGCCTTCACGGCGGCGCGGCCCACGGCCGAGTCGTCGGTGAAGAAGCCATCCACTCCGGCGCGCAGGTAGGCCGTGATCTCGGCAATGCTGTCGCCGCGCGCGGTGGCGTCGCTGGCCGGGGCCTTGCGCAGGCTGGTGGGCAAGAAGCTGTTCTCGGGCCGCAGGGTCCAGATGTGCACCGGCAGGCCTGCCGCACGGGCGTTGGCCACGAGCGCAGTGGGCTCGCCGAGGACACCGTCCTTCACCGGCACCACCAGGGTCTTGTAGGGGCCGACGGCGCTGGCATAGCTGGCCATCTGCTTGAGGCCCTCGGCCGTGACCAGGTCGGCATAGCTGCGCGTGTTGGCCGCGCCCTGGGCCACGAAGTCATAGGGCCGGCCCGAGGGGGCGACCAGCTGCACCAGGCGCACGCTGCTCAGCTTGCGGATGGCCTGCAGGTTGGCCACCTCGAAGGACTGCACGAACACCGGCGCGTCCTTGTGGTTCCAGCCGTTCTTCTCCAGCACCGCAAGCAGCGGCGCTTCCAGCGGCAGGCCGATGGACTGGAAATAGGTCGGGTGCTTGGTCTCGGGGTAGATGCCGATGGTGCGGCCGGTCCTGGCACTCTGCGCCCGGGCCAGGTCGATCACCTCCTGCAGCGTGGGGATCTCGAACTGGCCGTTGTAGGCCACGTTGGCCGGGCGCTGCGCCGGGATGCGCTCGCGGGCGCGCAGGGTCTTGAGCTCGGCCAGCGTGAAGTCCTCGGTGAACCAGCCGGTGATGGACTGGCCGTCGATGCTGCGCGTGGCCTTGCGCGCGGCGAACTCGGGGCGGTCCACCACGTCGGTGGTGGCTTCCTTCACGGAGCCGTCGGCGTTGAGGATGGCGATGGCGTTCTCGTGCCGGGCCACGAGCACGCCGTCCTTGGTGATCACCAGGTCGGGTTCGATGATGTCGGCGCCGTCGTCGATGGCCTTCTGGTAGGCCGCCAGGGTGTGCTCGGGGCGCAGCGCCGAGGCGCCGCGGTGCGCGATCACGGTCGGCGTGGGCGGCCAGGCCTGCTGGGCGGCGGCGCCCAGGGCCAGGGTGGCCAGGACGGTGGCGAGGGTGGACTTCAAGGGGTCAAGGCGCATGGGGATCTCCGGAGGGCGTTTGCCAACCCGCCACCATAACCCGCTTGCGTGACGCGCGCATGGCGCCCGCCTGCGGCGGGCTCAGGCGTGCTCGAAGTGGAAGACGGCGGTGCCCGCCATCACGTTGGGCAGCACGCGCACTTCGCGCCCGTCCTGCAGGCCGAAGGATTCGAGCACGCGCAGCTCGTTCTTGTGCGCCAGCACCTCGAAGTCCTTGTACGTACCCACGCGGATGTTGGGCGTGTCGTACCACTGGTAAGGCAGGCGCCGCGTGACGGGCATGCGCCCGCGCAGGATGGACAGGCGGTTCGGCCAGTGCGCGAAGTTGGGGAAGGCGACGATGCCGGTGCGGCCCACGCGCGCCGTCTCGCGCAGCATCACCTCGGCATTGCGCAGGTGCTGCAGCGTGTCGATCTGCAGCACCACGTCGAAGCTGTTGTCGCCGAACATGGCCAGGCCCTCGTCCAGGTTGAGCTGGATCACGTCCACGCCACGGCGCACGCAGGCCAGCACGTTGGCGTCGGCGATCTCGATGCCGTAGCCGCTGCAGCCGCGCTCGCGCTGCAGGTAGGACAGCATGGCGCCGTCGCCGCAGCCCAGGTCGAGCACGCGCGATCCGGTGGGGACCAGGCGCGCCAGCGCCTCCATGGTGGCTTTCTCGGTCATGCCTGTACCTCCCTGGCGATGCTGTCGAAATACGAGCGCATGGTGTCCATGTAGCGCGGGTCGTCGAGCAGGAAGGCGTCGTGCCCGTGCGGCGCGTCGATCTCGGCATAGCTCACGCGGCGGCGGTTGTCGAGCAGGGCCTTGACGATCTCGCGGCTGCGCTGGGGCGAGAAGCGCCAGTCGGTGGTGAAGCTGATCAGGAGGAACCTGGCAGTGGCCCGCGCCAGGGCCAGCGTGAGGTTGCCGCCGTAGTGCGAGGCCGGGTCGAAATAGTCGAGCGCGCGCGTGATCAGGAGGTAGGGGTTGGCGTCGAAGTACTCGCTGAACTTGTCGCCCTGGTAGCGCAGGTAGCTTTCGATCTGGAACTCGATGTCCTGGGTGCTGTAGCGGTAGGCCCCCGCGCCGCCTGGCGCAGGCGTGCCCTGGCTGCCCTGTTCGAGCACCTGGTGCCTGAGCTGGCGCCCGAACTTCTCGTTCATCACGTCGTCGCTCAGGTAGGTGATGTGGCCGATCATGCGTGCGATGCGCAGCCCGCGCTTCGGGATCACGCCGTGGCGGTAGAAGTGGCCGCCGTGGAAGTCGGGGTCGGTCACGATGGCGCGGCGTGCCACCTCGTTGAAGGCGATGTTCTCGGCCGTGAGGTTGGGCGCGCTGGCCACCACCACGGCGTGGCGCATGCGCTCGGGGTACTGCAGCGTCCAGCCCAGGGCCTGCATGCCGCCCAGGCTGCCACCGAGCACGGCGGCCAGCTGGGTGATGCCCAGGCGGTCGAGCAGGCGCGCCTGGGCGTTGACCCAGTCCTCCACCGTGACCACCGGAAAGTCGGCGCCGTAGACCTCGCCGGTGTCGGGGTGGGTGTGCATGGGCCCGGTGGAGCCGAAGCACGAGCCCAGGTTGTTCACGCCGACCACGAAGAAGCGGTTGGTGTCCACCGGCTTGCCCGGGCCGATCATGTTGTCCCACCAGCCCTCGCTGCGCGGCTGGCCCTCGTAGACGCCGGCCACATGGTGCGAGGCGTTGAGGGCGTGGCAGACCAGCACGGCGTTGGAGCGCTCGGCATTGAGCGTGCCGTAGGTCTCGTAGGCCAGTACATAGTCGCGGATGGAGGCGCCGCTCTGCAGCGGCAGCACCTCCTCGAAACGCATGGACTGGGATATGGCAATGAACGACATAGGCAACAAAAAACCCGGCATCGCTAAAAACGAGGCCGGGCTTTGGGTGTCGGTCGGGTCTTTAGCAGAATTTATAAAGCGCCCGCAAGCTATGGCAAATCGGCGCAAACGGAACTATACCAAAGCCGGGCGGGTTGCGCATGTGCTCAGGGCGCGGCCACCGGAGTGAAGAGCGCGATGCAGCCCAGCACCAGGAAGATGCCGGCCGAAACCATGTGCACGGCCTTGATGGGCACGCGCCGCGTGATGCGCTCGCCCAGCCATACCACCGGAGCGTTGGCCAGCATCATGCCGATGGTGGTGCCCGCCACCACGGCCAGGTAGGCGTTGTACTGGGCCGCCAGCATCACGGTGGCGATCTGCGTCTTGTCGCCCATCTCGGCCAGGAAGAAGGCGATCAGCGTGGTGCCGAAGACGCCCCAGCGCGGCGTGCCCCCGGCCTCTTCCTCGTCGAGCTTGTCGGGGATCAGCATCCAGATGGCCATGGCGATGAAGGAAGCGCCCAGTATCCAGCGCAGCATCTGAGGGCCCAGCATGGTGGTCACCCAGGCACCCAGGGCGCCGGCCAGACCGTGGTTGGCCAGTGTGGCCACCAGGATGCCCAGGACGATGGGCCAGGGTTTGCGGAAACGGGCGGCGAGTACCAGCGCCAGCAGTTGGGTCTTGTCGCCCATCTCGGCAAGGGCGACGATGGCGGTCGAAACGAAGAAGGCTTCCATGGTGTGGGGACAATCCGGCCGGATTGTTGTGAGCAACGCATTGACTGCACCCCGACTCCGGCCATTGGATCGGCATGCAGTCAATGGTCTTGCCCAGTTCCAGATCATTCAAGAAAGAATGAAGAACCGCATGCGCCATGGGTTGCAAGGAACCCAAGTGTGTTGACGCATGCCCCCGGCGCATGGCGCGACCGGGCGGGCTACTCCCCAAAGACACGCTTATTGTATGCGAATGTTCATAAGACCCAGGGAAAACCCGATGCTGCCCCGATTTGCAAGGGTCAGTCCGGGTTTGCCCTTGCTGAAATAAAACACCACAAGCCACATAAAGTGATTGATAATGGACCCGCCTTTCTGCACAGCAGCGAGGCGGTTAGCGGTGATTGGTCAGTTTCGCGTCTTTGAAGTCGTCACAGGTTTGTTGATTGCGTCGGGCTCCATCGCGTTTTCATGTTTTTTCAGGAGTCCTTTCATGGGCAACAAACTTTACGTGGGCAACCTGCCCTACAGCTTCCGCGACGAAGACCTGCAGCAAACTTTCAGCCAGTACGGCTCGGTTGGCAGCGCCAAGGTCATGATGGAACGTGACACCGGCCGCTCCAAGGGTTTCGGCTTTGTCGAAATGGGCAGCGATGCCGAAGCACAAGCCGCCATCCAAGGCGTGCATGGCACCAACTTTGGCGGCCGTGACCTCGTGGTCAACGAAGCCCGTCCCATGGAGCCCCGCGCTCCACGCAGCGGCGGCTTCGGCGGCGGCGGTGGTGGCGGCTATGGCGGTGGTGGTGGCGGCGGTTACGGCGGTGGCCGTAGCGGCGGCGGCGGTGGTGGTGGTTACGGCGGTGGCCGTGGCAGCTACTAAGCAGCGCACACCCGTTCCCACAGGCCTGGCCTGCTGAGGACAAAAACAAGGAGCCTTCGGGCTCCTTTTTTCATGCCCAAGGCAGACCAGAGGCACCTCTTGTTTTCTTCGCTGTGGCATTTGTCACCATGCCACCACACCGTACCCCGCCAGACCATGAGGCTTGCTTTTTTGGGAAATTTGTGGCGCATAATGGCTTGGCGGGTTTTGCCCGTCTCAAGTTTGCGGTGATCCGTCAGTTTCGCGCTGAGAGCGTCATTGAGATTAGCTGGCTGCGGTATCGGGACTCCATCGCTTTATCCATGTGTTTTTGAGGAGTCCCTCGATGGGCAACAAACTGTACGTTGGCAATTTGCCGTATTCGGTGCGCGACAGCGATCTGGAGCAGGCCTTTGGCCAATTCGGCGCAGTGACCAGTGCCAAGGTGATGATGGAGCGCGACACGGGCCGCTCCAAGGGTTTCGGCTTTGTTGAAATGGGCAGCGATCCAGAAGCCCAGGCTGCCATCAACGGCATGAACGGCCAGCCCCTGGGCGGCCGCAGCATCGTGGTGAACGAAGCACGCCCCATGGAACCCCGTCCCCCCCGCAGCGGCGGCTTTGGCGGCGGTGGTGGTGGCGGCTATGGCGGCGGTGGCCGCAGCGGCGGCGGTGGCGGCTACGGTGGTGGCGGTGGCG
>NZ_JBKDTZ010000047.1:0-18699 GCF_046339755.1 Acidovorax sp.
GGCGCGGGCTGCAGGCGCTTTTCGTCGCAGCCCGGCAGCACCAGCGCGGCAAAGGCCCGCGCCAGCAACTGTGGTAGCGGCAAGATCACGACCGGCGCACCGGGAGGCGGCGGGGGCACGAAGCGCGCGGCCTCCAGCACCTCGTCGGCCCAGCGCGTGAATTCGGCCAATGCCATGCGCCGGCCCACACCCTCCCAGGCGTCGAGCTCGGCCTGCAAACCCTCGGGCAGGCGCAACAGGGCCAGCACGCGTTCGCCCGCGTCGTCGGCCTCCAGCACGGCCCACTGGCCCGTGGCCTCGAGCAGCCCGCGCAGGGCCGCGAGCCACTGCACCAGCGGGCGCGCCGCGCGCAGGCCGGCACGCCAGGCTTCGGCCTCGGCCACGGCGGCGGCCAGCGCCGGGTGCGCACTCCAGTCGCGCGCAGCCACGGCATCCCAGCGCGCCAGCGATGCCCGGCGCAGCGCCTTTTCCCGCGGGTTGCGGGTGGCGGCCCGCCCTGCGGGCCCCTGCTTGAGCCAGGCGAGCACCGCGTCGGCATCGGCATCCCAGGCGCAGGCCTTCAATCCCGCCATGACCTGCGCGGCCGCGCGCGTGGTCGACAGGGTCCAGCCGCTTTCGTCGCGCACGTCCACGCCACTGCTGCCCAGGTGGGCGCGCACGCGGCGGGTCAGCGCCCGGTCGGTGGCGGCCAGCACCACGGGGGCACGGCCCGCGGCCAGATGCGCGAGCACGCAGGCGGCGGCGCGCTGCGCCTCGTCTTCGGCATCGCTGGCGGCATGCAGGGCGATCTGCCCCTGCACTCCGGCATCCTCCCCGGGGGCATACAGCGGCAGCACCAGGCCCCGCTCGCCCCAGTGCGCAAGCAACGCGGCGGCCAGCGGCTCGGCCTGGAAACCTTCGAGCACCACCAGCGCGTCCGTGGCAGCGCGCACGCCCGGCTCGAACAGCACGTCGGTGGCGTAGCGCGAGGCCAGCGCCCATTCGAGCGCAATGCGTGCCACCGCAGCCTCGAAGCGCAGCGTGCTGCCCTCTTCCGCCGCGGGCAGCAGGCTGCGCGCCTGCGTGCCCCAGGCATCGCGCTCGGCCGGCGGCACCGCAGCCACGGCCAGCGCCAGTTGGGCAGCGGCCTCCTGCAGTGGCGTGGCCAGCACGTCGCGCTGCGCCGACAGGCCCGCCTGGTCAAGCAGGGTGCGCGCGGTGAGGGTGTCGCGTGCCACATCGCCCGCCAGGTCCCGGCCCTCGGGCACGAAGACGGCCAGCTGGTGCGCCCAGTTGCGCGTGGTCTCGAAGCGCGGAACAAAGCTGTCGGGCTGCTGGCGCGCCCACAGGCGCTGGCCCCAGGGCATGAGCTGCGCATAGGGCACCAGCACCACGGTGCGGGCCGGGTGGGCGCCGCAGGTGGCCAGATGCTGCGCCACTGCGCCCAGCACCCGGGCCCAGCATGGGGCCGCCTGATCGGTTTTAGCTATGACAGTCATAGCATCGGATGGCTTGGCCACACCGGTGAACGTGGGATTGGTTTCTGTCACAATGACCCAACTTTATACGTACCCCGGTCCAAAGCCACCCAGATACAAGGATTACGCCATGGCCAGCGAACTCATCAAGCACCTCACCGACGCCAGCTTCGAAGCCGACGTACTGCAGTCCACCACCCCCGTGCTGGTGGATTATTGGGCCGAATGGTGCGGCCCCTGCAAGGACATCGCCCCCCACCTGGACGACCTGGCCAAGGCCTACGAAGGCAAGCTGCAGGTCGCCAAGCTGAACATCGACGAGAACCGCGAAACGCCCGCCAAGTTCGGCATCCGCGGCATTCCCACACTGATGTTCTTCAAGGACGGCCAGCTGTCCGCCACCAAGATCGGCTCCATGCGCAAGGAGCAGTTGACGGCCTTCGTCGACCAGCAACTGGCATGACGCCCACGCTGGCGGCACCCCGGGCCGGGGTGCCGCCAGCCGTTTTTTCAGCGCCGCTTGCATCTCTTCACATGCCAGAGCGCAGCGGCCCGGCCCTCCCGGATTTTTTCCTGTCATAATTCCAGCAGATCACCGGCTTGCACGCATTGGCAGCCGGTTCGAGAGATCCTCAGGCACGCCGTGACTGCCATCAGCAGACCACCGGCGAACAGCCCACCTCCCCCGAGACACCTACCTACTCCGCCAAGGAGTCATTCCATGCACTTAAACGAACTCAAGGCACTGCACGTGTCTGAAGTCCTGAAGCAGGCCGAAGAACTCGAAATCGAAAACACGGGCCGGATGCGCAAGCAGGAGTTGATGTTTGCCATCATCAAGAAGCGCGCCAAGGCCGGCGAGCAGGTGTTTGCGGACGGGGTGCTGGAAATCCTGCCGGACGGCTTCGGCTTTCTGCGCAGCCCGGACACGAGCTTCACCGCCAGCACGGACGACATCTACATCTCGCCCAGCCAGGTGCGCCGCTTCAACCTGCACACCGGCGACATGATCGAAGGCGAAGTGCGCACGCCCAAGGACGGCGAGCGCTACTTTGCCCTGACCAAGCTCGACAAGGTCAACGACGGCCCGCCGGAGCAGAACAAGCACAAGGTGATGTTCGAAAACCAGACGCCCCTGTTTCCCAAGGAGCAGATGCGCCTGGAACGCGACGTCAAGAGCGAAGAGAACATCACTGGCCGCATCATCGACATCATCGCGCCCATCGGCCGCGGCCAGCGCGCGCTGATCGTGGCCCCGCCCAAGAGCGGCAAGACGGTGATGATGCAGCACATCGCCCACGCCATCACGGCCAACAACCCCGACGTGCACCTGATGGTGCTGCTGGTGGACGAGCGCCCTGAAGAAGTGACCGAAATGCAGCGCACGGTCAAGGGCGAGATCATCGCCTCCACCTTCGACGAGCCCGCCGCACGCCACGTGCACGTGGCCGAGATGGTGATCGAGCGCGCCAAGCGCCTGGTCGAGCTCAAGAAGGACGTGGTGATCCTGCTGGACTCCATCACCCGCCTGGCCCGCGCCTACAACAACGTCGTGCCCTCCAGCGGCAAGGTGCTGTCCGGCGGTGTGGACGCCGCGGCGCTGCAGCGCCCCAAGCGCTTCTTCGGCGCCGCCCGCAAGGTCGAGGAAGGCGGCTCGCTGACCATCATCGCCACGGCGCTGGTCGACACCGGCAGCCGCATGGACGAAGTGATCTTTGAAGAATTCAAGGGCACGGGCAACTGCGAAATCCACCTGAACCGCCGCCTGTACGAAAAGCGCGTGTTCCCCGCCATCGAGCTCAACAAGAGCGGCACGCGCCGCGAAGAGCTGCTGCTGGTGCCCGAGATCCTGCAGAAGACGCGCATCCTGCGCCAGTTCATGTACAACATGGACGAGATCGAGTCCATGGAGCTCATGATCAAGAACATGAAGGCGACCAAAACCAACGTCGACTTCTTCGACATGATGCGCCGGGGAGGGTAACACCCCCCTGAGGCGCTGGCGCGCCTTCTCCCTTCTCTGGAATGGCTGCGTCCTTCGGGAAGGGGGACACCGCCAGCGCGGCGGGGCGGCCCTTGCACGGCGGTTCTGGCCTGGGCCATGCGCGTTCCACCGGCATGTGGAACACGACGCCGTCAAAGGCGGCTCCAATCTCTCTGAACGCCCCGCAGGCTTCACGGCCTGCGGGGCGTTGTGCCATCTGCGCCACCTACCAGCACGCCTGCGCGGAACCCAGCGCCAGCGCCGGCCGGTCCCAGCACATGGCGGCCCCTTGTACCTCCAGCGGAGCGCGCACCCGCCGGGCCGGGCCCCACGAGGTGGACTCCAGCGCTTCACCCACCTCACCCGCCCGCTCGGGCGCCAATGGCTCCAACGGATGGCGCTGGGCGGACACCAGCCAATGCGCCGTGCGCGCCAGCGACATCCGCGCCGTGCAGCCTGCGCCCGTGGCCCTGCGTTGCGCCAGGCCCCGGACCGCGGCGGCTGCCATCAGGTAGCCCGTGGCATGGTCGATGGCCTGCACCGGCAAGGGGGTGGGCCGGTCGTGGCCGCCTTCGCGCATGCCGGCCTCGGCGATGCCTGTGCTCATCTGCACCAGGCTGTCGAAACCGCGCCGGTGCTGCCAGGGTCCGCCCCAGCCGTAGGCATTGAGCGATACGTCCACCAGGCCCGGGTTCAGGGCGCGGCGCCGCTCGGCCCCCAGCCCCAGACCCTCCAGAGCGCCGGGCCGCAGGCCGTGCACCAGCACATCGGCCCGGCCCAGCAGTTCCTCGAACACCAGACGCCCTTCGCGCAAGCGCAGGTCGAGCCGCGCGCAGCGCTTGCCCAGCACCACCTCGGGCACGGTGACGGGCTCGTCCCAGCCGGGCGGGTCGATGCGCAGCACCTCGGCGCCAAAGCCGGCAAGGAAACGTGTCGCAGCGGGGCCGGCAAGGATGCGTGTGAGGTCCAGCACGCGCACACCGCGCAGCGGCCGGGCAGGGTCGATGCGCCAGGCGGGCAGCGGCAGCGTTGGCGCAAAAGCCTCCCAATGCACCAGGGGCTCGGCCCGCACCGCCAGGCCTTGTGCATGGCGTGCCCAGCCGTCGGTGCTGCGCATCGCGGCGGCGCAGCCACCCCGCTCCACCACGGCCGCCTCCAGCGCATCGGCATCCCAGCGGGCCACGGCACGCTCAACGGCCTCCCGGTCGGCCGCCACGCCCAGCACGGCCAGGGCCGCCTCGCGGTGCTGCGGTGCGTTCGTGTGCAGGCGCACCCAGCCATCGGCCGCGCGGTAGTCGCCCGCCACGGCGTCCCACACGGGCGGCAGGGACCAGCCCTCAGGGCGCAGCGACATGCCGAACCAGAACGAGGCCAGCCGCCGGTCCACCTGCACGGCGGGCCAGGAGCCACCTTCCATTGCCAGCAGTTCGGCCAGCGCCAGCCCCGCCACCCCGACCGAAGCCACGGCCAGATCGGTCACCGGAAACACCGAAGGCAGATCACCCTGGCCGGCAACGGACAGGCACTCCCGCGCCGACGCCGGGCCTTCCAGCGCGGCCCATGCCCCATCGACCAGCGCCAGGGCGCCTGAAGGCACAGGGTGTGTGGAGACCGCCATGAAAACCTCCCTGAAAGAGGCTTCCAAGAATAGATACACCCCTTTCATTGTCAATATGGGCTTGTCAAAGCGGCGGCGGGCACAGATACTCCCGCGCCCACCTTGAACAATTTTCTGCGCAGGCTATAATGGAGGGCTTTTATTGCGGAAAGTACGCTGGATGCTCCACGGCGCAAAGGTTGCTCCGGGTCCCGCACGGCTCCCGCACTTGACAAGGATTGATCATGAAAGAAGGCATTCACCCCAACTACCGCGAAGTGCTGTTCGTGGACCTGTCCAACGGTTTCAAGTTCGTGACCCGTTCGTGCGTGAACACCAAGGAAATGGGCACGACCGACGACGGCCGTGAGCTGCCCCTGTTCAAGCTCGATACCTCCAGCGAATCGCACCCTTTCTACACGGGCACGCAGAAGTCCGTGGACAACATGGGCGGCCGCGTGGAGAAGTTCCGCAACCGTTTCGGCAAGACTACCGCTACCGCTGCCAAGTAATCCTTCGCACGCTGTACGCCAAGAAGGCAGCCCGGGCAACCGAGCTGCCTTTTTTATTGCCTCCCGGGCGCGCCACTCCACCCGCTTGCGATCGGGGTTACCAGATTTACCCTGACCGCCAGAGCCTGCTGACGGAACCCGTGCGCTTATCCCTTATTCTTGGCGGCTCCCTCCCAAAGCCCCTGACCAACGCGTGAATCCACCCACCCCAGCCATCGTCACCCAGAATGCCGTGCGGCCGTTGCCACGCTGGGCCCTGATGCTGCTGTGCATTGCCTACGTGATCCCCGGCTTCGTGGGCCGCGCTCCGTGGAAGAGCGCCGACATCACCGCCTACGGCTACATGCTGGAGCTGGCGCATGGCCGCACCCCCTGGCTCAATCCGCTGCTGGGCGGCATGGCGCCCGAGACCGAAGGCCTGCTGCCCTACTGGATCGGGGCCCTGGCGATCCAGTGGGCGCCCTCCTGGCTATCGCCCGAAATGGCCGTGCGCATCCCGTTTGCCGCGCTGCTGGCGCTCACGCTCATGGCCACCTGGTACGGCGTGTACTACCTGGCGCGCAGCCCGGGCGCGCAGCCCGTGGCCTTCGCCTTCGGCGGCGAGGCCACCCCGCTCGACTACGCACGCGCGATTGCCGACGGCGCCCTGCTGGCCCTGATCGCCTGCCTGGGCCTGGCCCAGCTCTCGCACGAAGTGACGAGCTACCTGGTGCAGTTGAGCTGCACCTCCTTCCTGTTCTTTGCCTTCGCAGCCCTCCCCTACCACGCCGGCAAAGCGTGGGCGGCCATGCTCGTGGGGGCGTTCGGCCTCACGCTCGCCGGGGCACCGGCCCTTACGGCGCTGCTGGGTGCCAGCGGCGTGCTGCTGGCCCTGCACCTGCCTGGCAAGGACGAGCGCCAGTGCAAGGCCTGGGCGGTGGCCACCGTCCTGGTCATCGTGGCCGCCGCGGCGCTGGCCTGGCAGCTCGACCTGTGGCGCTGGCGCATTGTCAGCACCGAGAGCGGCGGCAAGGAGTGGGCGAGCCTGGCGCGCCTGCTGGTCTGGTTCGGCTGGCCGGCCTGGCCGCTGGCGCTGTGGACGCTGTGGCGTTGGCGCAAGCAGATCGCCAGCCGCCAATGGCACCGCCACCTGCTGCTGCCGCTGTGGTTCACGGCGGTCTCGGTCGCGGCCACCATCACCACCCAGCCGGCCGACCGCGCGCTGCTGCTGGGCCTGCCGGCGCTGGCCGCGCTGGCGGCCTTTGCGCTGCCCACGCTCAGCCGCAGCATGGGGGCGCTGATCGACTGGTTCACGCTGATCTTCTTCAGCGTCTCGGCGCTGGCCATCTGGGTGATCTGGATCGCCATGCAGACCGGCGTGCCGGCCAAGCCGGCGGCCAACGTGGCCAAGCTGGCGCCCGGCTTCGTGCCGCAGTTCTCTCTGCTGGCCCTGGTGGTGGCGCTGGCGGCCTCAGTGGGCTGGTGCGCGCTGGTGTGGTGGCGCGCCTCGCGCAACCGCGCGCCGATCTGGAAGAGCCTGGTGCTGCCGGCCAGCGGCGCGGCCCTGAGCTGGCTGCTGCTCATGAGCATCTGGCTGCCGCTGCTGGACTTCGCGCGCAGCTATGTACCGCAGATGCGCGCCATCACCGCCGTCGTCGGGGAGGGCCCTGGCTGCGTGCAGACCGTGGGGCTGAGCCGCGCCCAAGTGGCAGCCCTGCAGTACCACGCCGGCCTCACGCTGCACCCGGCCAGCCTGTCGGTGGCCGGCTGCGAGTGGCTGGTCTCGGACATCGCCTCCTGGCCCGCTCCCGCCTCCGCGGTGGACGGCCTGCAATGGGAGCGAGTGGCCACCGTGGCGCGCCCCACCGACAAGACCGACTTCCTGCTGGTGTTCCGCCGCATCGAGACCGAAACCAAACCCTGATGAGCGAGCTGTCGACCATTTCCCGCCACGCCGTGACGGTGCTGGCCGGGCAACTGGCCGTGATGGCCTTCGGCGTGGCCGACACCATCGTGGCGGGCCGCTACAGCGAGGCTTCGCTGGCGGCGCTGTCGGTGGGTTCGGCCATCTTCATCAGCGTCTACGTGGCACTCATAGGCGTACTCAGCGCCCTGCTGCCGGTGTGGGCCGAGCAGCGCGGTGCGGGGCAACAGCAGCAGCTGGGCGCGTCGCTGCGCCAGTCGCTGTACCTGTGTGCGGTGGCCAGCGCCCTGGGCATGGCCGTGCTGCTCTCGCCTGGCGCCGTGCTGCGCTGGACCGAGGTGCCCGATGCACTGCGCAGCGAGGTCGAAGATTACCTGGCCGTGCTGGCACTCGCCTTGCCGCCGGCCCTGCTGTTCCGCATCTACAGCACGCTCAACCAGGCACTCGGGCGCCCGCAGCTGGTCACCTGGCTGCAGGTGGGCTCGCTGTTCATCAAGGTGCCGCTGTCCATCTGGTTCACCTTTGGCGGTGCGGGCCTGCCGGCGCAGGGCGCCGTGGGCTGCGCCTGGGCCACGCTGGTGGTCAATTGCAGCATGCTGGCCCTGGCGCTCTGGCTGCTGCGCACCCAGTCGCTGTACCAGCCGCTGGCCCTGTGGAAGCCGCTGGAGCGCCCGCACTGGCCCACCATCGCAGGCTTTGCGCGCCTGGGGGTGCCGGCGGGCCTGGCAGTGATGGTGGAGGTCACCTCCTTCACCCTCATGGCCTTGTTCATCGCGCGCCAGGGCACGGTGGCCTCGGCAGCGCACCAGATCGCCTCCAACCTGGCGGCCGTGCTGTACATGGTGCCGCTGTCGCTGTCGATTGCCGCCAGTGCGCGCGTGAGCTGGTGGCTGGGGGCGGGCGAGCCGCTGCGCGCGCGCAGCGTGGCCTTGCTGGGCATGCGCCTGGCCTGCGCCATGGGCCTTATCCTGGCAGTGCTGATGCTCCTCGGGCGCAACCACCTGGGCGCCCTGTATTCATCGAATGCGCAGGTGGTGGCGGTGACGGGCGGGCTGCTGGCCTGGGTGGCGGCCTACCACGTGGCCGATGCGCTGCAGACCCTGTGCGTGTTCGTGCTGCGCTGTTACCGCATCACGGTGGCACCGCTGGTGGTGTACTGCACGCTGCTCTGGGGCGCAGGCCTGGGCGGCGGCTATCTGCTGGCCTACCAGGGCCTGGGCCCCTGGGGCCCGGTAGCCACACCGGCCACCTTCTGGGCCGCCAGCGCGGCCGCCCTGGCCGTGACGGCTGCGCTGTTTGCCGCCATGCTCTGGCGTGCGCTCAGGCTGCCAGCGCCTGCGGCGCTGGCGCGCGCAACCGGTTGACCGGAAAGGTCACGCAGAAGGTCGAGCCCTTGCCCAGGGTGCTCTGGATGCTGAGCGTGGCGCCATGGCGCTGCAGCACATGCTTGACGATGGCCAGGCCCAGGCCCGTGCCCCCGGTTTCGCGCGAGCGGCTGCGGTCCACGCGGTAAAAGCGCTCGGTCAGCCGCGGGATGTGCTCGGACGCGATGCCCGGGCCCGTGTCCTTGACCGAGAACGTGGCCGAACCGTCTTCCTTGCGCACCCAGTCCACCGTGATCGTTCCACCCGCGGGTGTATAGCGCACGGCGTTGTTGATGATGTTGGACAGTGCGCTTTGCAGTTCGGCCTGCGCGCCGGCCACATCGCCCTGGGCCAGCAGATCCGCCTTGGACGGGAACAGCAGCGTATGCGGGCGCTGCTGGTTCTGCGTGAGCAAGGCCGACAGGGCCCGGCCCTCTTCCTCGCAGCGCTGCAACAGGCCCTGCACCGGCGTCCACTCGGCCATGCCGGGCGGCGGGCTGCCCTCCAGGCGCGACAGCGTGAGCAGATCCTGCACCACGCTCTGCATGCGCGCAGCCTGCTGGGACATCATGCCCAGGTAGCGGGCCCGCTCGTCCTGCGCCAGCGGCAGGGTCTGCAGCGTCTCGACGAAGCCGATGAGCACCGTGAGCGGGGTGCGGATCTCGTGCGAGACATTGGCCACGAAGTCGCGGCGCATGGCCTCGGCCTGCTCCAGCGCCGTCACGTCGCGCGACAGCAGCAGCGTGCGCCCGTCACCGTAGGGATGCAGGTGCACGGAGATGCGCACCGGGCGTGAAGAGGTGCTGTAGCGCCCCTCCAGCACCACATCGTGCGTGAAATCCTGGGCCGTGTAGTAGGCGGTGAATTCCGGATCCCGCACCAGGTTGCCGATGGACTGCATGACGTCGCGCTGCGCGTCGAAGCCGAAATGGGCGGCGGCCATCTGGTTGCACCACTCGATATGCCCCTGGGCATCGAGCAGCACCACGCCATTGGGCGTGGCCTGCAGCGCCGCCAGGATCTCCTGCAGCCGGTTCTGGCTGCCCTGCACTTCCTGGGCCTGCAGGCGCAACAGACGCCGCGCGCGATCAGCCGCCTCGCCCCACATGCCGCGCATGACCGGCGCGCGCGACAACTCGCCCGTGCGCAGCCAGCGCAGCACGCGCGCGCCGCGCAGCAGGTCCCACACAAACCAGGCCCAGGCCGCTATCGCTGCACCCAGGGCCGCCCCCCAGGGCCCTCCCTGCCACCAACCGAGTCCGCCGCCGGCGATTTGCCAGAGCAGGAAATACGTGAATCGCCAAAGCATGCAGATCGCAAAGCCTTTTCAGAAAACCAAGGGCGCCCTGCGGCGCCCCGTGAACCATCAGGCTTGCAGCTGCTGCGCCTGGGGTTGGGACTGCGCCGTGAGCCGGTAGCCGGCTCCGCGCACCGTCTCCACCATTACCGACGCCGCACCCAGCGCCTCGCGCAGGCGCTTGACGTGCACATCCACGGTACGCTCCTCGATGAAGACATGGTCGCCCCAGACCTTGTCCAGCAGCTGCGAACGGCTGTGTACGCGCTCGGCATGCTTCATGAGGTAGTGCAGCAGCTTGAACTCGGTGGGCCCCACCTTGAGCTGCTGGCCCTGGAAGGCCACACGGTAGGTGCCGGCGTCGAGCACCAGGTCGCCGATGGTCACGCTGTCGCTGACCTGCTCGGGCGCGCGGCGGCGCAGCACCGCGCGGATGCGCGCCAGCAGCTCCTGGGTGGAGAACGGCTTGGTGATGAAATCGTCCGCCCCGGCATCCAGGCCCGCCACCTTGTCCGGCTCGTCGCCACGGGCCGTGAGCATGAGGAGGGGGAGGGGCTTGGTGCGGGCATCGGCACGCCACTTGCGGGCCAGCGACAGGCCGCTCTGGCCGGGCAGCATCCAGTCCAGAAGGATGACGTCGGGCAGCACGGCATCGAGCTCGCGCTGGGCCGAGTCGCCATCTTCGGCCCAGAACGGCTGGAATCCGTTGTGCCGCAGGTTCACCGCGATCAGCTCGGCGATCGCAGGTTCGTCTTCGACAATCAGAACACGGGGTAACTTTCTCATACAGCGTTCACGGGCCTACAGCACGGCCGATTCGATCTCATCGAGGGCCGTGTGGCGCACGTCCTTGCCTTTGACCAGGTAAATGATGAGTTCGGCCACGTTCTTCGAATGGTCGCCGATGCGCTCGATGGCCTTGGCCAGGAACAAGAGGTCCAGGCTGGGCGAGATGGTGCGGGGGTCTTCCATCATGTAGGTGACCAGCTTGCGCACGAACCCATCGAATTCCTTGTCGATCAGGTCGTCTTCCTTGAGGATGGCCACCGCCATGGTGGTATCGAGGCGGGCGAAGGCGTCCAGCGTCTTGCGCAACAGGCCGGAGGCCAGCTCCGCCGCCACGCGCAGGTCGCTCGACGGCAGCGAGCGCGCGGCGCCGCTCTCGATGATGGAGCGCACCATGCGTGCCATCTTGTTGGCCTCGTCGCCCATGCGCTCGAGGTTGGCCGTGGCCTTGGAGAAGGCCATCAAGAGGCGCAGGTCGCGGGCGGTGGGCTGGCGGCGCGCGATGATGGAAGACAGCTCGTGGTCGATCTCCACTTCCATGGCATTCACGCGCACTTCGATGGCGGCCACCTGCTCCACGGCTTCGATGTTGAACTGCGACAGGGCGTACACGGCCTGGCGGATCTGCGACTCCACGAGGCCGCCCATTTCCATGACGCGGGCCGAGACGCTGTTGAGTTCGGAGTCGAACTGCGACGAAAGGTGCTTGTCGGGCATTGCTGTCTCCTTAGCCGAAACGGCCGGTGATGTAGTCTTCGGTTTCCTTGCGCTGCGGCTTGAAGAACATCTGTTCCGTCTCGCCGAACTCGACCAGGTCGCCCAGGTACATGTAGGCGGTGTAGTCGCTGCAGCGCGCGGCCTGCTGCATGTTGTGGGTCACGATGACCACGGTGTACTCGTTCTTCAGTTCTGCGATCAGCTCTTCGACCTTGGCGGTCGAGATCGGATCCAGCGCCGAGCAGGGTTCGTCGAGCAGCAGTACTTCAGGCTTGATGGCAATGCCGCGGGCAATGCACAGGCGCTGCTGCTGGCCGCCGGACAGGCCGGAGCCGGTCTGGTTGAGCTTGTCCTTGACCTCGTTCCACAGCGCCGCCTTGCGCAGGGCCCATTCGACGCGGTCGTCCATGTCGGTGGCGCTCAGGCTCTCGAACAGCTTCACGCCGAAGGCGATGTTGTCATAGATCGACATCGGGAACGGCGTGGGCTTCTGGAACACCATGCCGACCTTGGCGCGCACCAGGGCCACGTCCTTCTTGCTGGTCAGCAGGTTCTCGCCGTCCAGCACGATCTGGCCTTCGGCGCGCTGCTCGGGATAGAGCTCGAACATGCGGTTGAAGGTGCGCAGCAGCGTGGACTTGCCACAGCCCGAGGGGCCGATGAAGGCCGTGACCTTGTTTTCCGGGATGTCGAGGTTGATGCCCTTGAGCGCGTGGAACTTGCCGTAGTAGAAGTTCAGGTCACGCACCGTGATCTTGGACTTGGAGGACACTTCGTTGTTGAGGATAGCGGACATGAGGGTGTCTTTCTTGCTGCTGGGGCTTACTTTTGGCGGGTCAGAACCCGCGCCAGGATGTTCAGGCCGAGAACGGCGACGGTGATGAGGAACACACCGGCCCAGGCCAGCTGTTGCCAGTTCTCATACGGGCTCATGGCGAACTTGAAGATGGTCACCGGCAGGCTGGCCATGGGCTTGCTCAGGTCGGCATTCCAGAACTGGTTGTTCAGTGCGGTGAACAGCAGCGGAGCGGTTTCGCCGGCGATGCGGGCCACGGCCAGCAGCACACCGGTGATCACGCCGGCACGCGCTGCACGCAGCGTCACCATGGTGATGACCTTCCACTTGGGCGTGCCCAAGGCGTAGGCAGCTTCGCGCAGGCTGGAGGGCACCAGCACCAGCATGTTCTCGGTGGTGCGGATGACCACCGGGATCACGATCAGTGCCAGCGCCAGGATGCCGGCGTAGGCCGAAAAGCTCTTGAAGCGCGCCACCACCACGGCATACACGAACAGGCCGATCACTATGGAAGGCGCCGACAGCAGGATGTCGTTCACGAAGCGCGTGACCGAGGCCAGCAGGCTCTTGGTTTCGTATTCGGCCAGGTAGATGCCGGCCAGGATGCCGATGGGCGTGCCCACGAACGTCGCCAGCAGCACCATCACGAGCGAGCCGAAAATGGCGTTGGAGATACCGCCACCCACATCGTTGGGCGGCGGCGTCATCTGCGTGAAAAGGGCCACGCTCAGGCCGCCCACGCCCAGGCGGACGGTCTCCCAGAGGATCCAGATCAGCCAGAACACGCCGAAGGCCATGGCGGCGAGGGACAGCACCAGGGCGACCTGGTTGAGGCGCTTGCGCTTGTTGTAGCGTGCCTGGCGCTGCGCGTCGAGGTCTGCGGCGGACAGCAGGCGCTGCGAAGTGGTCGGTGCGGTGCTCACGAACGGGCTCCTTCGTTCTTTTGCAGGCGGGACAGCAGCAGCTTGGACAGCGACAGCACCACGAAGGTGATGAAGAACAGGACCAGGCCCAGGTAGATCAGCGAGGCCTGGTGCAGGCCTTCACCGGCTTCGGCGAATTCGTTGGCCAGGGCCGAGGTGATGCTGTTGGCGGCCTCGAACATCGACAGCGATTGCAGCTGGTTCATGTTGCCGATCACGAAGGTCACGGCCATGGTCTCGCCCAGTGCACGGCCCAGTCCCAGCATGATGCCGCCCAGCACACCGGTCTTGGTGTAGGGCAGGACGACCTTCCACACCACTTCCCAGGTGGTGGAGCCCAGGCCGTAGGCCGATTCCTTGAGCAGGGCGGGCGTGACTTCGAACACGTCGCGCATCACCGAGGCGATGAACGGGATGATCATGATGGCCAGGATGATGCCGGCCGACAGGATACCGATGCCCACTGGAGGGCCGGAGACCAGCGCTCCCAGGTAGGGAACGCCCTGGAACAGGGACTGCAGCGGCTGCTGGACAAAGGTCGACAGGATGGGACCGAACACCATCAGGCCCCACATGCCGTAGACGATGGAGGGCACGGCGGCCAGCAGCTCGATGGCGGTGCCCAGGGGGCGCTTGAGCCAGGAGGGCGACAGCTCGGTCAGGAACAGGGCGATGCCGAAGCTCACAGGCACGGCAATCAGGAGCGCGATGGCAGAGGTGGCCAGCGTGCCGTAGATCATCACCAGGCCGCCGTACTCGTTCTGCACGGGGTCCCACGTGGTGCTGGTGAGAAAGCCCAGGCCGTATTTGGCGATGGAGGGCCACGCGCCGACCACCAGCGAGGCCAGGATGCCCAGCAGCAACAGCAGCGTGAGCACGGCCGCGCCGCGGGCCAGGAAGCCGAAGAGCTTGTCGGCCAGCACGCCGGAGATCAGGGGGCGGTGGGGGGAAGGGGGCATTTTCTCAGTGCGCGAAGGGGCCGTCGTCATGGACGGATTGTCGCGGACCGGCATCGTTGTGGACACGTTGTTTGCCTTGAATTCAATGGATTTGAAGTTGAAGGGCCGGCTTATCGCCGGCCCTGTCAAATTACTTGAACGCTACGGCCTTGCCGGAAGTGTCCTTGATGTCGCCCCAGGACTTCTGGATGATGGCCTTCACGCTGTCAGGCATGGGCACATAGTCCAGGTCCGCAGCGGTCTTGTCGCCCTGGGCATAGACCCAGTCGAAGAACTTCAGGGCCGTGGTGGCCTGCACGGGCTTGTCCTGCGTCTTCTGCATCATGATGAAGGTGGCCGAGGTGATGGGCCACGAATCCTTGCCAGGCTGGTTCGTCAGGATCTGGTAGAAGCTCTTGGCCCAGTCGGCACCTGCGGCAGCGGCCTTGAAGGTGGCATCGTCAGGAGAGACGTAGTTGCCGGCGGCGTTCTGCAGCTGCACGTAGGTCAGCTTGTTCTGCTTGACGTAGGCGTATTCCACGTAGCCGATGGAGTTGGGCAGGCGGCCCACGAAGGCGGCGACGCCCTCGTTGCCCTTGCCGCCGGCACCGGTGGGCCAGTTCACGGCCGTGCCTTCACCGACCTTGGACTTCCACTCGGCGTTGACCTTGCTCAGGTAGTTGGTGAAACCGAAGGTCGTGCCCGAGCCGTCGGCGCGGCGCACGGGGGCGATGGCAGCGTCAGGCAGGTTCAAGCCGGGGTTCAGGGCCTTGATGGCGTCGTCGTTCCACTTGGTGATCTTGCCCAGGTAGATGTCGCCCAGAACCTGGCCGCTCAGCTTCATCTGGCCGGGAGCGATGCCCTTGATGTTGACCACGGGCACGATGCCGCCGATCACGGTAGGGAACTGCACCAGGCCCTTCTTGGCCAGTTCGTCGTCCTTCAGGGGAGCGTCCGAAGCACCGAAGTCCACCGTCTTGGCTTCGATCTGGCGCATGCCGGCACCCGAACCCACCGATTGGTAGTTGATCTTGATGCCTGTGGCCTTGTTGTAGTCAGCAGCCCACTTGGAATACAGAGGCGCCGGAAAACTGGCGCCTGCGCCGGTGGCTTCCTGCTGCGCCATAGCCTGGGAGAACGCACCAGCAGCAACGACACCAGCTACAAGGACCCGAATCGCGGACATTTTCATGGAGATACCTCTTGGGAGAGTGAGTTGGGATGGGGCGACTCTAGGATCCATATGTGACATTGTCGTGACACCCAGGTCGGTTGTCACACAACCTTTTCCTCCGTACAGGCGTTTACGTTTGTCATCCCGCTGTCACGGGAGCTGCTTAGTCTCCCGCCACCGAGATGAATCGGCTATCTACCTGGAGAATCACATGTTCCGCCGTTACGCACTGCAATCCGCTCTCGCCCTGGCTGCGGCCGCCGCCCTGGCCGGCTGAGCCAGCACCGGTTCTGCGCCCGCCACCCTCGACAGCACCATTGCAAAGACGCCTTCGCTGAGCACCTTCAACAAGCTGGCAGTCCAGGCCGGCCTGGCCGACACCCTCAAGGCGGCAGCCCCCCACACCGTGTTCGCCCCCTCGGACGACGCATTCAAGGCGGTTCCCGCCAAGACCCTGGCCGACCTGCAGGCCAACCCCGCCCAGCTCAAGGAAGTGCTGACCTACCACATCGTGGCCGGCAGCATGAAGGCCGAGCAGGTCAAGAACGGCAATGCCAAGACGCTCAACGGCGCCAATGTCGCCCTGTCGCGTGCCGGCAGCTTCGTCACCGTGGAAGAAGCCATGGTGGAAAAGGCCGACATCGTGGCCACCAACGGCGTGGTGCACGTGGTTGACCGCGTGCTGATGCCTCCCAAGAAGTAAGCACGTCCGGCCCGCCCCACCGACATGGACCGCACCCCTCGCCCCAGCCAATCCGGCGTCCAGCGCCGCCAGTGGCTGCAGGGGGTGGCGGCTCTGGGCCTGGCCGGCAATGCCTGGGCCCAGGGGACGGAGCCATCCGCCAAGAAATCGGATGGCGAGCGCCCCCATGTGGTGGCCCAGGTGGTCGATCTGTCCCCCGACCAGCAGGACGTGAGCCGCGATTTCCTTGTCGGTTCGCGCACGGCCTGGCAGGAGACCAATGCCAAGGGTGGTATCCATGGCCGCCCCGTGCAGCACCTGACACTGGAAACCGATGGCACGCCCGCAGGCCTGCAATCCGTCTGGCAGACCGCACAGAAACAGTCCAGCTGCATCGCCCTGTCGGGCTGCGTCGGCAACGCGGCCGCCAGCGGCCTGATTGCCCTGCAGGCCAAGGCGCCCTCGGACGCGCCGCTGCCCATCGTCGCCCCCTGGCTGCACGATACGGCCGCCGTGGCCGGCACCACGGCCACCAGCGACACCGTGTTCGACATCTTCGCCGGACAGGAAGCGCAGATTGCCCACGCCATCAAGAACCTGGCCACCATGGGTGTGCAGACGGTGGGCGTCACCTATGCCAGCCCGGCCGTGCAGCGCCAGTCCCAGGCCATGGTGGCACATGCCGCCAAGTCCATGTCGCTCAAGGTGCAAACCCTGCCCCTGCCCGCCGCAGGCACTCGGCCGGGCGCCGGCACGCGCGTGGAGCAGAGCATCATCCTGTTCATCGGCGGCACGCCGGAGCTGTTCTCCTTTCTCGACCAGCTCGCCCTGCCGCAGGGCCGCCAGTGCTACGTGGTCGCCCTGGCCGATGTGAACCTGCAGGTGCTGGCGCAGATGGGCCCCACCGCAGCCAAGGCCTCGGTCATCGTCACCCAGGCCGTGCCCATGGTGAATGCCAGCCTGCCCGTGGTGCGCAGCTACCGCGATGCGCTGGCCCGCTTCTACGACGAACCCCCCTCCCCCCTGGGCCTGGCAGGCTACATTGCCGCGCGCTACACCGCCGAGGTGATGGCCGGCATCAGCAGCCCCGTCACCCGCGCCAGCATGCTGGCCGCGCTGCAGAAGCGCGCTGCAGTGAACGTCGGCGGCTATGCCGTCAACTACCAGGGACGCCAGCGCGCCAACGCCTACGTCACGCAGAGCATGCTCACCACTGCAGGACGCATCATTGGATGATTCGACGCACCCCCTGAGTCGCTTCGCGCCTTCCCCCTCTCTCCCGCATTGCCACGCAATGCAGGAGGGGGACGCGCCCAGCGCAAGCGCTGGATACGCCGCCTTCGCGGCGGGGCGGCCCTTGCGCGGGAGCGCTGGCTTGGGCAGCGCCTATTTCAATGCTTGCTGCGGTCAGAAATGCTCCAGCGGGTGACCAAATGACTGTCTCACTGCGGCCCAGATGCTATGCTGGGCCGAAAGGACAACAGCGCACGCCGCGCACCACCATGCACAACGGAACACTGCTCGCTGCCGTGGATCTGGGATCCAACAGCTTTCGCCTTGAAATCGGCCGCTACGAGCACGGCCATATCCAGCGCGTCGAATACCTCAAGGAAACCGTGCGCCAGGGCAATGGCCTGGACGAGGACCGCAACCTGACCCCGGACGCCATGCAGCGCGGCTGGGACTGCCTGGCGCGCTTCGGCGAGCGCCTGGCCGGTTTTTCGCGCACCCAGGTGCGCGCCGTGGCCACCCAGACTCTGCGCGAGGCGCGCAACCGTGAGGAGTTCATCGCGCGCGGCAGCCAGGTGCTGGGCTACCCCATCGACGTGGTCTCGGGCCCCGAAGAGGCCCGGCTGATCTACCAGGGCGTGGCGCGCCTGCTGCCCCAGTCCGACGAGCGGCGCCTGGTGGTGGACATCGGCGGGCGCTCCACCGAACTCATTCTGGGCCAGCAGTTCACCCCGCACGCCGTGGCATCGTTCCGCGTGGGCAGCGTGGCCTGGTCCTCGCGCTATTTCGCCAACGGCGCGTTCACGCCCCAGGCCTTCATGGCCGCCGAGATCGCGGCCAAGGCCGTGCTCGACGAGGCCCTGGCCACCTTCCGACCCGATGGCTGGGATGTGGCCTACGGGTCCTCCGGCACCGCAGGGGCGGTCGGCGACATCCTCGCCGCCGCGGGCGGGCCCGAGGACCTGATCACGCGCGAGGGCCTGGACTGGCTGCAGGAGCGCCTGCTGCGCGCGCAAAGCGCCGACCGCATCCGCCTCGATGGCCTCAAGGACGAACGCCGTGCCGTGATCGGCGGCGGCATCAGCGTGCTGCGCGCCGTGTTCGACCTGCTTGCGATCGAGCAGATGCAGGTGGCCCAGGGCGCGCTGCGCCAGGGCGCCCTGTACGACCTGCTCGACCGCGAGCAGCCCGGTACCGACCTGCGCAGCACCACGGTGCACGGGCTCATGCAGCGCTTTGGCGTGGACGTGGAGCATGCCGAGCGCGTGGCCCGCATCGCCTGCCAGCTGTTCGACCAGGCGGCACCCGCCGGCAGCGAGCGCGCCTCGCGCAAGCTCGA
>NZ_JBKDTZ010000048.1:0-22262 GCF_046339755.1 Acidovorax sp.
CTCAAAAGTGGGAGGCCACCATACCCGTTTACAAAGCGAACAGGAAAGTCAATGAAATCAACGGTCTACCCAGACCACCCCCGCGCCAGTGCTAGCTTTGCGTACCGTCACTTATTGCACTGAAAACGAGGAGACCCCAACTCACTGTGCAGTGGATTCTGGAAACCCATGCCCATGCGGACCACCTCACTGCCGCGCACCACCTGCGTGATGTGCTGGGCGGGCAGATCGCGATTGGCGCCGCCATCACCCAGGTGCAGAAGGTGTTCAAGGGCATCTTCCATCTGGAGCCGGGTTTCCACACGGATGGCGCACAGTTCGACCACCTGTTCGTTGATGGCGAGGCGTTCCGGATTGGCAGCATGCAGGCGCAGGCACTGGCGGTACCGGGCCATACCCCGGCCTGCATGGCCTACCGGGTGGGCGATGCCGTGTTTGTGGGCGACACCCTGTTCATGCCCGATGTGGGCACGGCGCGCTGCGACTTCCCGGGTGGCAACGCGCACACGCTCTACCAGTCCATCCGGCGGCTGCTGGCCTTGCCAGCCGAGACGCGCCTGTTCATGTGCCACGACTACCCGCCCGCAGGCCGGGAGCCCGCATGGCAGACCACGGTGCCGGACCAGCGAGCGCACAACATCCACGTGCACGATGGAGTGGGCGAGGATGATTTCGTCGCCATGCGCACCCGCCGCGATGCCACGCTGGAGATGCCGGTCCTGATCCTGCCCTCCGTGCAGGTCAACATCCGCGCCGGCGACCTGCCGCCCAAGGACGACAACGGCGTGGCCTACCTGCGCATACCGCTCAATGCGCTGTGATGGCCGAGGCCCCGCAGCCCTGCCTACCGCAACCCAATCAGGAGAGTTGACACCATGAAAACCCCACACGAGCTGGTGGCCGAGGCCAAGGCCCATGTCACTGAAGTGCCCGTCGGCCAGGCGCAAGACGCCATCCGCGCCGCCGACCTGCTGATCGACGTGCGCGAGGCCGACGAGTTTGCCGCGGGCCAACTGCAGGGCGCCGTGAGCATGCCCCGGGGCGTGCTGGAGTTCCGGCTCGCCGGCAACCCTGCGTTCGAGCGGCGCGACCTGCGCGTGGTGCTCTACTGCAAGACCAGCGGCCGCGCTGCGCTGGCTGCACACTCGCTGCAGTCCATGGGCTACCTGAATGTGCAATCCATCGCCGGCGGCATTGAGGCCTGGGTGCAGGCGGGCCTGCCTATCGTGTTGCCCGAGCAACCCTCGTTCGACTGAGGTTCATGCCCGTGCACATGCCTGCCCCCGTGCCTGCAATGCTGAAAGAGGCCGTCCACTAGAGCACCATCGCCTCGCTGGCCATCGTGCCACTGTCCCTGGTGTTCAGGGCGCTGGGCCCGCACATAAACCATTCCAGGCCAAAGTTTGCGATGCTTTGCCGTTCTGGTACTCTTTCCATCAGCAAAAAGGGCGGTCTTGCCATGAGCAATCAAACGCATTGGGAATCGGTCTACGGCACCAAATCGCCTGAATCGGTGAGCTGGTATGCGCCGCATCTGTTGCAGTCCCTGCACTACGTCAGGACGGCAGCCCCTTCCAAGCAGGCATCCATCATCGACGTGGGTGGTGGCGAGTCCACCTTGGTCGATGACCTTCTGGCTGATGGCTACCAGGACATCACGGTGTTGGACCTCTCCCGCACTGCGTTGGAGGTCACGCAGCAGCGCCTGGGGTCCAAGGCCGCCGATGTAGCTTGGCTGGCCGCCGACATGCTGGAGATGGAGCTGCCTGCGGCTTCGGTGGATGTGTGGCATGACCGCGCGGTGTTCCACTTTCTGACCACTGACGAGCAACGCGAGCGCTATGTGGCGCAGGTGGTGCACGCCCTCAGACCGGGCGGCTTTGCCATTGTCGGCACCTTCGGCCCGCAGGGGCCTGAGAAGTGCAGCGGCCTGGCGGTTTCCCGCTACGCGCCTGATGAACTGCATGGCAAGTTCGGCGCTCCCTTCGAGCTGGTCGATACCCATACCGAGATCCACACCACCCCTTGGGGCGCACCGCAGCAGTTCGTCTACTGCTTTTGCCGGCACCACGCGCAGTAGGCGCCATCAGGCCCTGAGATCGCCGGGTATCCGCTCCCCCTCGATGTACGCAATGTCGCCCAAGATGCCCGCCGTCCAGTACAGGCGGCGGACTCTTGGCAGACGCTGAAACCGCCGCGCAATTAGTCAACTGAGCGCTGGGCACAAGCAACCGCTGCGGAGGTGGGACTAGAGCTTCAACATCCCCCTGGCATTCAGGTGATGAAGCGCGATTCCGATCAAAAATCCGGCTGCTACGTTCCACATGCAAGCAGCCGCGCATACCAGCACGACGATGCGGTCTCCGCGCCCTGCGGGCAACACGCTGCTTCCCGCGGCCAGCCGCACCCCCGTCAGAAACAACACCACGCCCAGCACCGCGGCAGGAAGCAGCTGAAAAAGCGCCTCCACCGACTGGCTGAAAAACAAGGCCAGGGCCAGCAGCACACCGCCCAGGATCACCACGCTGCCGCCCGTCTTGGCACCAAAGGCCACATGGGCCGCCATGCCGCCGGCGCCGTGGCACATCGGAATGCCGCCTACCGCGCCACTGAACAAGTTCATGATCCCCGTGGAAATCGCGACCCGTCCCTCGGTCACAGGCCGCTGCGGAAACAGCCGGTTGTTCTCGTCGGTGATGGCGATGACGGCATTGCCGAGCGTCAGGGGGATCTGGGGCAGCGCCAGCAGCACCACGCCCACGAAGAGCTGGTTCCCCCCGACGTCCGTGAGCGCCATGCTCGGGGTCTTGAAGCCGATGGAGGCGCTGCCCAGACGCGAGAGCAGTTCGGGGTTCTGAACACCACCGACCACCGCACCAAACGCCAGCAGCACGAACATCGCCGGCACGGTTCGATTGCCCATCAGCGCCAAGGTACCGGCCATCCCGGCGGCCGCGACGATCCAGTCGGACTGCATCATCTTGATGCCCTGCAGCATGAAACCAAACCCCAGGCCCAGCATGATTCCGATGACGACTGCCGGCGGCACGAGCCGCGCCAGGCGGGCCATCAGGCCGCTTACCCCAAGGATGAACCAGATGATGCCGGTGGCCACCGCCGCGATGTACACAGCCGCGGGGGTGACGAGTGCCGTCTGTACCGCCTGGATGGATGCGACGGCGCCGATGGCCTTCATCGGCTGCACCGGAAACGGCGTCTTGTAGTAAGCGCCGCAGACGATCATCGAGAGGCCAAAGGCAAACAGTACGCCGAACGGATCGAGTTTGAGAACGCCGATGTAGGCGGCAACGAACGGGATCAGCGTGCCCAGGTCCCCAAAGGCGCCGGCCCATTCCATGCGGTCGTAGCGATTGGCCCCGGGACGGGGCAAGGTCACCTCGTCAGCGGATTCTGGGATCATGGCATCGCTCCTGGGTTCATCCCGCCATTCTCAAACACGGCTTGTGCACAGTCGGCATGAGCTTATGGCGGGCCGAACACGCCCTGGAGGCCGACCTGCACTGGCTCGCAAGGTGCCTTCAGGAGGCCAGGACCTCGGAGGCCCCGGGTGCAGCGCTGTCCTCTGGCGCGGGTATGTCCAGCCCAGCAATTCGGTGTGCCAGCGCTCGGACGCCCTCGTGCGAAAGGTCTCCGGTTTCTACCACCTGCCGCTCTTCCCATCGGCGGAAGTACGAGCGGTTGGAGCGTGCGTACGAGGGGTCGTAGTGCCGCGTGGCCAGCGCCTCGAACAGCTGGGGTAGCTGGCGCGCCTGGGCCATGGCCTGCCAGGCGGCGATGGTCTCCTTGCCATGCAAGGGCTTGAGCGGATCGAGCTGGTCGGCCAGCCACTGCGGGCGCTCGCCCAGGTAGGCGTAGTCGCGCAGCAGATAGGCCACACGGGCTGGCACGGGCGCCTGCACCTCGATGCACGGGCTGTGGCGCATGCGCTCGACCAGCGTGAGCGGCACCGTCAGGCGACCGATGCGGCGGCCTTCGCCCTCGATGTACAGGGGGCGCGCGGGGTCCAGCCCTTCCAGGGCGCTGGCGATGGCGGTCTCGAAGGCGGTCTGCGAGGGCTGGGCCACGTCGGGCAATGCGCCCAAGAGCGAGCCCTTGTGCCGGGCAAGTCCTTCCAGATCCAGCACCTGCTGGCCTTGAGCGGCCAAGGCATGCAGCAGCCGGGTTTTGGCGGTGCCGGTGGCCCCGCACAGCACCACCAGCGGCAAACCGGGCGACAGCTGTTCGATGGTATCGATGACGTGGCGCCGCCACCCCTTGTAACCGCCTGCCAGTTGTTGCGCATCCCAGCCCACCAGTCGCAGCCAGGCCGTCATCGAGCCGCTGCGCAGCCCGCCGCGCCAGCAGTACACCAGCGGCTTCCAGCCGGCGGGCTTGTCGGCCAGCGGGCCCTGCAGGTGGCGCGCCAGGTTGGCTGCCACCATGGCGCCGCCCACGCGGCGCGCCTCAAAGGCTCCAACCTGCTTGTACAGGGTGCCGACGATGCGCCGCTCCTCGTTGTCGAGCACGGGCAGGTTCACGGCGCCGGGGATGTGGTCGATGGCGAACTCTGCCGGGGTGCGCGCGTCGATCAGGGTATCGAAGGCGTGCCGGTCGTGTACCCGCGTAGGCTCCTTCATGGCGCGACCGTTAGGCCGGGCGCGCCGGTTTCCATGTGGCCGACCACCACAGCTTCCCCAAAGCCCTCGTCGCGGAAGGTGCGCAGCACGCTCTCCACCACGTGTGGCGCGCAGCTCACCAGCAGCCCGCCGCTGGTCTGCGGATCGGTCACCAGCGCCTGCGCAATGGCTGGCAGGCCGCTGTCCAGCACCACTTCCGCACCATAGCCCTCCCAGTTGCGGCGCGATGCACCAGTGATGACGCCTTGCGCGGCCAGCGAGGCCACACCCCCGAGGAAAGGCAGGAGGTTCCAGTCGAGTACGGCGCGCAGGCCTGCGCCGCGCGCCATCTCCAGCGTGTGGCCAGCGATGCCAAAGCCGGTCACATCCGTCAGCCCATGGACGCCCTCCATTGCCGCCAAGGCAATACCCGGTGTGTTCAGCCGCGTGGTGGTCTCCACCATGCGGGCGTAGCCGGCATCGTCCAGAAGGCCTTTCTTCAAGGCCGCGGAGAGCACGCCCACGCCCAGCGGCTTGCCCAGCACCAGCACGTCGCCGGCACGCGCATCGCGGTTGCGGCGCACTCGGCTGGGGTGCACCAGGCCCATAACGACCAGGCCATAGATGGGCTCGACCGAGTCGATGGTGTGGCCGCCGGCAATCGGTATGCCGGCCGCCTTGCACACAGCCTGGCCACCTTCGAGCACGCGGCCGATCACTTCCACAGGCAGTTGGTTGACCGGCATGGCCACGATGGCCAGGGCCATGATGGGGCGCCCACCCATGGCATACACATCGCTGATGGCATTGGTGGCCGCGATGCGACCGAAGTCGAACGGATCGTCCACGATGGGCATGAAGAAATCAGTGGTGGCGATCAGCGCCTGCTCGTCGTTGAGCTGGTACACCGCCGCGTCGTCGGCGGTCTCGATGCCTACCAACAGTTCCTTGGGCAGCAGGCCGGCCGCGCCACCGCTGCTACGCAGGATTTCGGAAAGCACGCCTGGGGCGATCTTGCAGCCACAGCCGCCACCATGCGAGAACTGGCTAAGGCGCACGGATGGAGGAGAAGTTGTGGGTGTGGAGGTCATATCGGTCATGGGGTGAGCGGTCTGCATAGCTTTGCGCAAGCTAGCGATCCTTTGCCCAATTTGCACTGCGCCAAACCTGGTGGACGAAGCTTCTACTTCGTTAGACTCTGCTCCGCCTCATGGCTGGGAGGTGCGCAATCCGTCCATCCAGCGTTAGCAGGTGAAAAAATGGCGTTTCAATTTCGCTTGCATTGTGCCGCACCAGGGTAATCTCGCTTTCCGAGCAAAACACCCCGTTTGCAACTGAGGCAAGCAGCCGGCTATCCCGCTGTGACTCAGCGTCGGCTCAAGGAGTGCTGCGGAGGCAGGCCTATCGAAGGTTCAGGATGCGGCGAGCACCGTTGAGCACCACCAGCGCGATGACGGTGCCAATAATCAAGTCAGGGTACGAGGATCCCGTCCACGCGACCAGCGCACCAGCGACGATCACCCCTGCGTTAGCAATCACGTCATTCGCAGAAAAAATGTAGCTCGCGGTCATGTGGGCACCGCGGTCACGCTTCTTGGTGATAAGCACCAGGCAGATGACATTGGCGACAAGTGCAATCAATCCGATGCCCATCATGAGCATGGACTCTGGCTCGCTGCCCACGACGGCCCGCCGAACAACCTCCGCAAGCGCGCCCAGCGCAAGCACAACCTGCAGCCAGCCTGCGACGTGCGCTGCCTTGACCTTCAAGGCGGCGGCACGACCCACAGCGTAGAGCGCCAGTCCGTAGACCGCCGCATCGGCGAACATGTCGAGCGAGTCCGCGATGAGCCCGGTCGACTGGGCGATCAGGCCCACGACCATCTCGAAGACGAACATGGCACCGTTGATCGCGAGCAAAAGCTTCAGCGTCCGCGCCTCGGCCGCATCCCCTTCAGCATCAGGTGCTATCGCTTGCGCCTCGATGGCTGGAGCGCTGTCCAATACCTGCGCCCCCAGGTTGAGGGGAGTGAGACGAGCCAGCAGCTCCTGCGGGCTCCCGCCATGCTGCACAGTGAGTACACGGCCCTTCAAATCGAAGTCCAGAGCGCCAACTGCAGCCGCATCGGCCAGTGCCATGCGAATGAGGTTCTCCTCCGAAGGGCAATCCATCTTTGGCACGGAGAAGCGGGTCTTCCACTGGCCACCCTCGACGCGCTCCTCGCTCTTGAGCAGAGCCGCCCCTAGATTCAGGGGGCCCAGCTTCTCGGCGATCCGGGCGGGTTCACCCGAGTGCACGATTCGGAGCTGCCGACCGGCCAAATCGAAGGTCATTGGCCCCAACCCGGGCAAGCCGCCCAGGGCCATGCGAATGAGATTCTCCTCGGAGGGGCAGTCCATTCCTGGAATGGAAAACGTGCTCACCAGGGATGCACCAGTGCCTGGGGGCAAGTCGCCCTTGGCCTGGGATTCACAGCTGCCCGAGCAGCCATTGCTTTGACATGTACTCATGCCCCGCATTGGAAACCCTCAAGTAGATGTAGAGTCAAGAGGTAGCGAGGCGCATATGAAAATCGGTGAACTATCGTCATTGGCAGGGTGCTCCGTCCCCACGGTGCGCTTCTACGAGGCAGAGGGTCTTCTGCAGGCGCCCATGCGCGCCGCCAACAACTACCGGCACTATGGCCAGCAGCATGTGGACCGGCTGGCCTTCATCGTTCGCTGCCGCTCGCTGGATATGCCACACGACGACATTCGGGCCCTTCTGCAACTGCAGGACGACCCTGCCAAGCCCTGCGACGAGGTCAATGCCTTGTTGGACGATCACATGCACCTGGTAGAGCAGCGGATCGTCGAGCTGCAGGCCCTGCGCAAGCAACTGCGCGCCATCCGCAGTACCTGCGCGGGAGGTGTTTGTGTTGGCGACTGCGGCGCACTCGAATCGCTGCGTACCACCACCGGGGCAAACTGCTCAACGGGCCGCTGAGAAGATCCCCGGCAGAAGGATCATGCCCGTCGGGCCGGGCAGACTGGATAAGCGTCATGAAGTGGCGGTCCTATGGCCAGCGGATCAATATTTCTGTACTGCCGGCGACGCGAGCTGGCAGTGGCTGGAGGAACAGCTGGGCCTGGCTGACCCAGGGAAAACCGTGGTGGTCACCCACCATGCACCGCATCCCCGATCAGTCCCCGTGAAGTTCGAGGGGCACCCGCTGTCACTTTGCTATGCGACCGCTCTGGAGGCGATGATGGGAAAGGCCAGCACCTGGATCCATGGGCACATCCTTGACAGCGTGGACTACAAGGTGCAGGGGACCCGGATCGTCACCAACCTCCACGGGTACAGGCTCAGAGGGGGCGCATGCAGAACTCGGAGTTTCGGGTGGATTTCTGTGTGGATGTGCATTGAGCATGCGAGTGCGATGCTCCTGAGATCGATGCGTTGACACTGGGGACACCTGTTCGGACCGCCATCTCATCGCGTCATGGCCGCGCTGGCTGCGCAGGTGGCGCTTCGCGTAGGAAGGTGACTGTGCGTGCAAAGAATTCCTTGCTCACGTATCCCACCGGGAGCAAAGTGCACAACCTTCTTGCCGCCACGCAAGCCGCGTTGGGCGAGGTACTCATCACTTCGAGGGAAATTCCATGAAGTTGAACCTGAAGCAGTGGATCATTCTGCTCGCGCAGATTGCGGCGTGCGTCTCAGTGAACGCAGCGAAAGTGGATCCGGCAGAACTCGCCGAGATGAGAAAAATCGCCATAGAGGATGGCGCGGTGCGTGTGACGGTTATCGCTTCGAGTTCCCCACTTCCCCCCAAAACGTCTAGCGACTATCTGACCTTGTCCAAGGAACTCGGCGTAAAAACCGATGCCATCAAGAAAGAGCTGGGTGAGTTTGTTTATCGTGGCGGCTCCTGGAGCAGTCCTACGGGTCAGTTTGGCCTTGTGCTCAAAGCCGATGGATTGGCCATTCTGGAAAAAAGCCAGAACGTCGTTTCATTCCGACGAGATACCTCCGAAAAGACACGCAATACGGTGCATGACCTTGATGGCAGCCTGTCTGCGCTAAAAAATCTCGTCAAGCACAATGGGCGTGCATTCGCAGAGGTGGTTCTGAATAGCTCGACGGTGCAGTACCAGATACTGCCCGACGGCAGTACAAAAGTCATCCTCTCGAAAGAACTCGAGGAAGAGTCCGAGCGATTGATTGGGCAGCTGAAAGCAACCGAATTGGAATCCAGTCGTTTTGTGGATTCAATTCAAAAAAATGCAGCGAATCCCGCATCAATCTTGGCGGAAATCGATTTGCCGACGCTAATAACATTGCAGGGTCATCCTGCAGTGCGATCTCTTCGCCCTATCGGCCACAAGGATCCTCGAGTTGCAACCTGGTCGTCTTGGGCGCTAGCGGACGCCGAGAGAGAAGGTACGGTCGAAGTGACCATCCTGATCAGGGGTGGCCTTTTTTACACCACCAAGATTCGATGGAACTCTGCGGCCGGAAGGAACCAAGCACAAGCCAATCGCCAGGCACTCAGCGAGATCCTGACCAATGCTGGTATCAGGACTCCGCCAGAGCAACCTGCGCGCGACACCATGGGTTCCGTGCACGTTCGCCTGACGCCAGCGCAATTCACGCGGCTCAAGAGCAACGCCGACCCCCGGATCCTTGAAGTTGCAGCGAACCGCGTGGGAGGGGTGAAAGGGCTGAGCGGAAGTGCTCCTCTGATGAATGCTCCAGCCGCCTGGAATTCTGGCACTACCGGTACCAACCAAGCCATCTTTGTACTCGATGAGGGTATCCGAAAGAGCCATGAAATGTTCATCATGAATGGGGTCACCAAGGTCATCGGAGAGGATTGCTATGGAACGAATACTATCTTTACTGGTTGGTTTTCTGTGTGTCCAAACGAAGACGGTTTCGGAGATAGCCCCCTTGGGACGCCGGATGCGGGTGAGCCAAATCAAAACATTGCCAACTGCTTGAACGTGGACTTCACGCAATGTGATCACGGAACGTATATGGCATCAATTGCTGCCGGTATTGCATCGCCGAATGTCAGCGGAGGGACATTGCAGGGGTCGCTCCCGGGGCGCAGTTGTATTCGATAAATGTATTTTCATACAATATGAAAACTACGCCAAAGCAGGCGGCATATCACCTGATGGACCTTGACTTTGCCTTGGAGAGGGTGGTTTATCTTTCAGGTGCAGTTAACACACATCCCGATTCGCCTGCGCAGATGATTGTCAACATGAGTATTCACACCACAGCAACCTATGGAAGTGATTGTGATGCAGCAGCAGGTGCGGTATCGCATCAGACCTGGATGGACTTTCTCTATAGTGCGGGTGTGCCCATCATTTCTATCACGGGCAACCACGGCCTTTTGAATGGGATCAGCCATCCAGCCTGTTCGGAGAATGTGATCAAGGTTGCAGCAGTACCCAACGATGGAGTTGGGATGACTCGAGCAAGCTACTCGAACCTGGCGGCACCCAGCAACTACACCAAACCTATCTTCTTTGCTCCTGGGGGTTTGAAGTCGCAGCTCGGTGGACCACCAGTGGTTGGAGCTGGGCGAGCATCCACTACGGCTACTTTCAGCGGTGGGGGGACGTCTCAAGCAGGTGCACACGTGTCAGGGCTTGCGGCGCTATTCAAGAGCAGATACCCAACGGCAGGTGTCGATGCCTTCATCGATTGGGTGAACGACTACGCCAGCGTGCCGATGAGTGTCACCATTCCGGCGGGAACATTTCAGTATCGGAGAGTTGCCTATTCGACTGGTGGGCCATAGCCGGAGCTCGTCTTACTTTGACGAACCCCTCGGCCGTTGGGCGGCAGACGCTGACAGGGTGAGCATTCTTGGGCTGTTCAGGTCTTGGCGGGACTGGTGTCGAATGTTCATGAGCAAGGATCAGCCAATGGTTCGAACGCTCTTCTGTGCAAAGTAGAACCATTCGTTGCCCGGCATCGCCCCAGGGTTCGGGAAGACCACAAAGCCATCGGCAGGAGCCTTCACTTCGCGGCCATCGTGCCGCAGCCCGATGACTTGCCCGGCCACCACGGGATCGAAGCTTTTCCACGGCTGGGCAAAGCGGTCATCGTCATGTTCGCGATCCACCACGTCCTCAAGTCGCAGGACCTGGAACTCGGAAGCTGGCGGTTTGAGCGCAAGCGATGTCAGCCCAAGCACGGCGAGTGTCTGCCGGATCGCGCGATAGGCGACACCGACCGCCTCAGGATCGTCATGCTGCCCGCATTCCAGCGTCACGCCGTAGCCACCACGCGAGCGCATGTACTCGGATGTGCCGATGCCATACCCCGTGTCCAGAAGAGCAGCGTTGGCAGACTGTTGGGCCTGCCGTCGCCGCTGCACGCCACGGGCATACACATCCATCCAGCCTTCCACCACCCGCCGAGGCCCGAGGTGCGCAACCAAGCGCTCCTCCTGCGCTGAATGTTGGAACGGCTCAAGGGTGCCGGTGTTGTTGGTGGGGCCCACCATGGTAAAGGGCTGCCCCGGGGTGTGAAACGAATGCAGGTCGAGCAACACGTCGTGCGCGTCCAGCAAGGGGCACAGGACGTTGGCGATCTGGTCCTCGTAATCGGCAGGTTCGGCGCTGACGCGCAGATTGCGGTTGAGGTTGCGATCCCCTTGCCGGGTGCGCTGCTGATAGGCGTAGGGGTTCGTCACCGGCACCATCGTGAGGACGCCCCGTTCGATGCTGAAGGCGCCGGCCGCCAGTTCGTCCACGACCTGTGCAATTGCCTGGGCACCGCATCGCTCGTTGCCATGGACCGCACCAAGAACCACGACCTTCGGCCCCGGCTTCAGTGCCATGAATTGGTGAACATGAAGGAATGATGGGCGGGTCGAAGAGGTCATGGGAGTTGGCAATCTGGTGCGCAATATTGGTTGGGTGCAAATGTCTTACGTCACGACCGGCACTTTGTCAAACCCTACAGGGGGTGAAGGGTCAAGTCGGTAAACCGGTATAGGGCTGAGCCTTTCCAAGCTCGATCTGCATCCTTGGTCCATTGAGCTCACGAAGCGGGAGACCCCCAGTAGGGTTTTGCATCCGCCAGGCGTGACAGGAGACTTATCTCATGGACACACAGCACTACCTCCGTCAACTGAAGCAGCTCGCAACGGCCTTCGGCAAGCCGTTCTGTCTGGCTGTCGCAGCAACACTTGGCTTGACCGCTGCGGCTCTTTGCCTGGATCGCCCGGTTGAGTTCTCCATCTCTTTGTTCCACGGTGTGCGCTTCTCCTCCCAAATCCCGATTGCAGCTACCGCGCTGGCCCAGCCGCAGGCGTGTTCGGCTGTGCCTCCACTGGTGAAGCAAGCGCCAGCAGTGCCAGAAACGCCGCAACCCCCAGGCCTGCAGACACCCACAGCGCCCCCGCACCCAGGCGGTCCAGGCACAGCCCAAACAGCCATGGGGACGCCGCTTGCGCAATGCGCGCCGGCACCATGAGCAGGCCCTGCCGATGCCCGTAGCCTGCGGGCCCAAACAGCACCAGCGGCAACGTGCCCTTGGCAATGGTCAGGATGCCGTTGCCTGCGCCATGGAACAGCGCGAACACCGCTGCCACTGGCGCCCCAGCCACCGCCAGCAGGCCGGCGCCCAGCGGGTGCATCAGCGCGGCCAGACGGGCGGACAGCAGTGGGTGCACATGGCGCAGAAAGCCGAACTCCAGCAGACGCCCCGCCACCTGGGCCGGGCCCACCAGGGCGCCCACGGCCACGGCGGTCGCCAGCGTGGCGCCGCCCTCCTGCAGCAGGCGGGGAAGATGCGAGGCCATGGCGGTGCTGGTGAACCAGGTGGCCGCGAACACAAAGGCCAGCAGCAGGGTGGCCCGGCGCGCATGTACTGGTTCAGGATCTGCAGCCAGCGCTCGCACGCCAGGTGATGTTGCGGTGGTCGTGGCCGCCGCTTCGGCCTGCGGCCGGCGGGGCGTCCAGGCGTTGAGCGGCAGGCCCACCACCAGATGCAGCGCAGCCCACGCCCAGCAGGCGCCGCGCCAGCCCCACTGCGACTCCATCCACATCGACAGCGGCCACCCGACCGTGCTGGCAAAGCCGGCAATCAGGGTAATGCCGGTGATCGAGTTGCGCGCGTTCTTGCCATGCAGGTGCACCAGCGCGGCAAATGCTGCCTCGTACAGCCCGCTGCCCATGCCCACGCCCAGCAGTACCCACGCCGCGAAGAGGCCCCAGGTGCCCTGGGCCATGGCCAGTGCGGCCAGGCCCAGCGCAAACACCAGGCTGGTGGCCATCAGCACTGGCCGGCCGCCCCAGCGGTCGATGCTGCGGCCGGCATACGGCCCCAGCAGCGCGGAGACCACCAGCGCGCAGGAGAACGCGGCAAACACCATGGGGACCGACACCCCCAGCTCCCGGGCCATGGGCACTGCCAGGATGGCCGGCAGGTAGTAGGTGGAGGCCCAGGCCAGGGTCTGGGCCGTGCCCAGGCTGGCGACGGTGGTTGCTGATGTGAGACGTTGCAAGGGGATCTCTCTCGGCTAGTCCATGGAGAACGCGGGCATCAGCCGCAGCATGACGCCTTGGCAGGAGCCACCTGCAAGGAGGCGGCCTTGGACGCAGTGAGCGCCGCAGCCGTAGTACAGCCGCATCCCTCGCTGCCCTTGGCCTTCTCTGTCTCGTCCAGCGCGCAGCAGGCCGATGTGTCTTGCACCGCCGGGCCACCACAGCAACCCGACGCAGCGGAAGTCTGCCCCGTTGGCGGCTCGGAAAGGTTCACCGAGCACACGCCCGTTTGAGGCAGATCGAGCTGCACCTGGTTGGCGGCCACCCAATCGCCGGCAATGGCGGCCACCACGGAACGCGCCTGCTCATACCCCGTGGCCATCAGGAAGTTGGGGGCACGCCCGTAGCTCTTGGCGCCGATGACGTAGAAGCCGGGCTCTGGATGGGCCAGTTCCTTGTGGCCATGGGGGCGCACGGTGCCGCAGCTGTGCAGGTTGGGGTCGATCAGGTCAGCCAGGGCCTCGGTGCTTTCGATCCAGGAATCGAGCCGTGTGCGCAGCTCGCGCGCCAACGACAGGTCGGGGCGAGATCCCGCGGCCACGATGATTTCGTCAACGCCTTCCACTGGCGCCAAGGTCGCATCGATGGCGCGCACGGTCATGCGGCCCGCGACCCGCTCGACGGACTGCACTCCAAAGCCCAGGTGCAGGACGATGCGCTGCTGCTCGACGAGGTCGCGCAGCCTCGTGCCCAGGGCACCGCGGGCCGGCAGGCCGTCGGCACTGCCACCGCCGAAGATCTTGCGCAGGTCCTTGCCCCGCACTGCCCAGTGCACGCGGGTGCCCGACTCTTCATCTGCCAGCGCAGCCAGCGCCAGCAGGTTGCCAGCGGCCGAATGGCCCGCGCCCACCACCATCACCGAGCGGCCCGCATAAGTGCCGCGCCCAGAGCCCAGGATGTCTGGCATGCCATAGGCGATGTGCTCCCGCGCTGCACGCTCGCCCAGGGCAGGAAAACCATGGATGCCCATGGGATTGGGCTGCCCCCAGGTACCCGATGCGTCGATGACCGCCTGGGCCCGGACCTCTTTCACCCCCTCTTTGGTCTCGATCACCAGCACGAAGTCCGCATGCTCCCGCCCCACCGTCTTGACCTTGTCGAAGCCAGCGCGCGAGATGCCCAGCACCTGGTGACCCAAATGGATGTGCGGCTGCAGTGCACTGTGCGCTGCGAGCGGCCCCAGGTAGCGCTCCACCAGCTCGCCGGCCGTGGGCAAACCCTCAGGCTCGGGCATGGCCCAGCCGGTGCCCTCCAGCAGCGCGCGCGCCGCGCTGTCCACGTTGTAGCGCCAGGGAGAGAACAGGCGCACGTGGCCATACGACTGCAGATGGGCGGCAACGCCTTGCCCGGCTTCGAAGACCTCCACCGCCAAGCCACGGGCCAACAGGTGCGCTGCGGCGGCCAGCCCGATGGGACCGGCGCCGATCACGGCCACCGTAAATGCAGATGAAGATGGGGAGTCAGCCATGGGTATCTCCTTCGTATTTCGTAGATTAACGAATATTCATGACAAAAATAAGAGGCCTTGGCCTCCTCACAGGGACTGGACCAGCTGCTTAAGCTCGGCGAGCCGCGCAGGGTTGATGCAGTAGCAGGTGCGCTGTTCTTCGGCGGAGCCCAGGATCAGGCCCGCCTCCTTGAGCACCTTCACATGCTGCGACGTGGTGGACGGAGCCAGGCCCACCACATCGGCCAGGCTGCCGAAATAGCACTGGCCATAGCTGGACAGATGGCGCAGCAACTGGATGCGCGCCGGGTGGGCCAGCGCCTTCAGCAGCATGGCGAGCTCGGCCGTGCGCTCATCGTCCAGCAGGACCAGCACCTCTTCTTCGTCACCCGGGCAGCAGGACATGCGGCACTTTCTTAATTCGTATTTTTACGAATGATCGATTTTTGCTCGCAGCATGTCAAGCCCTGCAGCATGTCGGCAAGAACATCGACTTCAACTGGACCCAGTAGCCAGAACGCGCCGGATAGCCCGCGCTGGACGCAAACAGACCCACCTGCACAGGATCGTTGCCGGCGGGCGTGTAGCGGAAAGTGCCGAAGACCTGGTCCCAGAAAACGAAAGCACTGCCGAAGTTGGAGTCGCCCTCGCTGCTGTCCGTGGAGTGGTGCCAGCGGTGCAGCTCGTTGGTGCTGAACACGTAGTTGGCCCAGCCGCTGCGCAGATCGAGGTTGGCATGCTGGAGCATGAGCACCGGCTGCGAAATGGCGAGGTAGCACAGGATGGCCTCGGACGAGAAGCCCAGCAGCAGCGCCGGCAGCATCGACATGGCGAAATTGATCGCGTAGTTCAGCGGGTGAAAGCGCAGGTTGTTCAGTGCGTAGAGGCGCTCGCTGCTGTGGTGCATGGCATGCAGCCACCACAGCGGCCGGACCGTGTGGTGCAGCCGATGCGCCCCGTACTTGCCGAGCTCGATGAACAGCGTGGCCAGAAGGACCTGCAGCACAAAGGGCAAGCCCTGCAACCACGCCGATATGCCGGTAGTTCCCGGCCCGCCCTGCCCATAAACCGCCAGCAGCGCCAGTGTTCCCAACAGCTTGAGCAGCGGCTCCACCACGGCGACCATGGTGGCTGCGCTGGCCCAATCCGTGGCGCGGTCGCCATCCGGCTGGTTCCAGCTTGCCCGATAGGGAAAGCAGCGTTCCAGCACACTGGCCAGCAGCAGCGCCGCGGCCGAGGCGATCAGCACCACGGGCTCCAGCGGTCCACCAGCATCGCGGGCCACGGCGAAGGCGCCGAGGCCGGCCACAAAGACCAGGACCAAGAGGTAGCGGGACAGGAAGACGGGCATGGTCGGTCCTTGTTTTTCAGGCCTGGAGTGTTTCGGTGCGGAAGGCCAGGGCATCGAATTTCTGAGGGACAGCGGGATGGGCTGGCGACTGCAGGCTGCACTGCCACCAGCCCACGTCATGCCACTGCCCGAGCTTGAAGCCGACCTTTCGGTACACGCCCAGCGCCTCGAATCCGACAGACTCGTGCAGCGCCACGCTGGCCTGGTTGGGCAAGGCAATGCCGGCAAATGCCTGGCAGTAGCCGAGCCCGATCAGGGCGTGCTTCAACTCCCCATACAACCGTTTGCCGACGCCTTGCCCGCGCGCGTCCTCGCGCACGTAGGCCGTGGTGTCCACGGACCACTGGTAGGCCGCACGCTCGCGGTGCTTGCTGGCATACACATAGCCGTTGATCCGACCCTGAGCGTCCTCGCTGACCAGCCAGGGCAGTTCCTGCAGGGTCTTGGCAATGCGCTCGCGCATCTGCTCCACAGTTGGCACCTCCAACTCAAACGAAATGCAGGTGTGCTCCACGATGGGCGCGTAGATGGCGGTGATGGCTTCAGCGTCGGCTGGGGTGGCGGTGCGTATGGTCATGGGACAACGTCTGATGGTGGAGGGGTGAAGGTGGAGCGCAGTGCCGTTCAGCAGCACGGGTCCGCGTCCTTTGGAGGGCGAGGCAAGGTGCAGCAAGGCGCGGCCTGGTCCTGGCGCAGCGCCTTGAGCAGCAGCTGCAGCGATTTCTCGACGGCGGCACGGTCGCGCCCGCTCAGGCACCCGAGCAACTGTGCCGCATGGGCGTCCAGGGTGGTGTTCAGTTCATGGACCTTGCGCTCCCCGTTGGCGGTGAGGGTGACCAGCCAGCTGCGGGCATCCTGCGGGTTGGGCTCCTTGGTCACCAGGCCCCGCGCGGCCATGGCCTCCACGGCGCGCGAGACCCAGCTCTTTTCCAGGCTCACGCGCGCGCCCAGTTCAGACAGCGGCAACGGGCCCGAGCGCCCCAGCTCGGTCAGCAGATGGCACTGGGTGTTGGTGGTGCTGCTGCACTCGGCCACCACGCGCTGGGCCCGCGTGTAGATGCGGGCGACTTCGCGCAGCACGCTCCCTGGATTGGTGGCAGTCATATTTGGTTGTGTATAGCACCTATGTGAACGCAGGTTAGCCACCCGTTTCTTCGTTGTCAATAGCAACTACCTGCGCGAGCCGGGTGGATGGCGCGGCGTCAAATCGATGCCTGGTTCACCCGGCGCATCAGCGCCTCGCCCGACTCCTTGCGTTCGCTGTAGCGGTCCACCAGGTACGGCGACACATCGCGCGTGAGCAGGGTGAACTTCACGAGTTCTTCCATCACGTCCACGATGCGGTCGTAGTACGGCGAGGGCTTCATGCGGTTGTCGTCGCCGAACTCCTGGAAGGCCTTGGCCACGGACGACTGGTTGGGGATGGTGATCATTCTCATCCAGCGACCGAGCACGCGCATCTGGTTCACGGCGTTGAACGACTGCGAGCCGCCGCAGACCTGCATCACGGCCAGCGTCTTGCCCTGCGTGGGGCGCACCGCCCCCTGGGCCAGCGGAATCCAGTCGATCTGGGTCTTCATGATGCCGGTCATGGCGCCGTGGCGCTCGGGGGAGCACCAGACCATGCCCTCGGACCAGGCGGCCAGGGTGCGCAGCTCCACGACCTTGGGATGCGAGTCCGGCGCGCCGTCGGCCAGGGGCAGGCCCTCCGGATTGAAGATCTTCACTTCGGCCCCCAGGGCCTGTAGGATGCGCGCCGCCTCTTCGGTCGCCAGGCGGCTGAACGAGCGCTCGCGCAGGGAGCCATAGAGCATCAGGATGCGTGGTGCGTGGGTGGACACCAGCGGCGCGGCCAGGCGCGCAGTGTCGGGCGACTGCAGCAGTTGGGGATCGATGTTGGGAAGATCAGGTTGCATGGAACGGGTCGATGGAAGGTGCCACGCTTTCCGGCACGTGGCGAATGGGTAGGTTCTCAGCTGTGCGCGATGCGGTTGAGCTGGACCATCAGATCGGTGTCGCTCATGTCGGCCAAGGGCAGCTCCAGCAATTGGAGCATGCGGTAGCCGATGGCCTGGCGGGTGATCTCGAAGGCCTGGCGCTTGCCTTCCTCACCACCCTGGGCGTTGGAGGGATCGGGGTAGCCCCAATGCATCTGGATGGGCGTTCCCGGCCAGTAGGGACACACCTCATTGGCCGCGCTGTCGCAGACGGTGATGACGATGCGCATCGCAGGCACGTCGGTACCGATGAATTCGTCCCAGCTCTTGCTGCGAAAGGCGTCGGTGGCGACGCCCACCGCGGCAAGCGCCTCCAGCGCCAGGGGGTTGATGCGGCCGCTTGGCGCGCTGCCGGCGCTGAAGGCCCGCACATCGAGGCCGCGCACCTTGGCCAAGTGGTTGAGCATGCCCTCTGCCAGCACGCTGCGGGCCGAGTTATGGGTGCACAGGATGAGGATGTTGGTGGTCATGGTCATGCAAGAGGCAAGGGGTGTTTGCAATGGCCCGCTCAGGCGGTGCGGCCGATGTCTTCGACCTGGCGCTTGATGGCCAGCGTGTCGAGCTTGGCCAGCGGCAGGGCCAGCAGCAGCTCGATGCGCCGCTTGAGGATCAGGGCGGTATCGCGGAAGGCGCGTTCCACTTCTTCCTCCGTGCCTTCCACGGTCGAGGGATCGGGCACGCCCCAGTGGGCGCTCATGGGCTGGCCGGGCCAGATGGGGCAGATCTCGCCCGCCGCGTTGTCGCACACGGTGAACACGAAGTCCAGCGCGGGGGCGCCCGGCGCAGCGAACTCTTCCCAGTTCTTGCTGCGCGCATCCACCACGGGCACGTGCAGACGCTCCAGCGTGGCCAAGGCCATCGGGTTCACCGTGCCCGAGGGGAAGCTGCCCGCGGAATAGCCCTTGAACCGCCCGCCGCCGAAGTGATTCAGCAAGGCCTCTGCCAGGATGGAGCGGGCGGAGTTGTGCGTGCAGATGAACAGGACGTTGTATATTTTGTCGGAATCGGACATGGGGGAACTCCAGGGTGAAGGGTGCAGGAAGATCTGGGAGGTAATTTCAATGATTCATTGAATATTGAATTGATGACCGCAAAGAGACAGTCGGGGAAGCACCACGTCTATCACGCCGTGGCTGCAGTCTTGTAACGCTTCTTGGACTCTGCAGGCGCTGGCTTAGCGGCTGGCGCGCAACTCGCGTTGCCAGGCAGCTCGACGCACAGACCAGGGTTACCTGCGCAGCATTCTTCGGTCAGGTAGCCGATCAGTTCCACCATCAACGCCAGGTTGGCCCGGTAGCGCTGATAACGCCCCTCCTGCTCCACGGTGAGCAGGGACGCATGCGTCATGCCCTTCAGGTGGAAGGACAGGTTGGTGGGCGGCACGTCCAGCGCCACCGAGATCTCGCCGGCCACCATGCCTTCGGGCCCTTGTCGCACGAGCAGGCGGAACACGTCCAGCCGCACGGGCGAAGACAGCGATTCGAAGACGGAGGTGGCGGTTTCTTTTTGCACAGGCTGACTATACAAGAATGGTTGAAATACGGCTGTGACGGCCGGGATCACGCCACCCGATTGCCCTGGGCGTCGATGACCGGTTCGCCGTCTTCCTTGGCGAAGGGGCCGGGCAGCGGGGGCAGCAGGTCGAGCACTGCTTCGGACGGGCGGCACAGCCGCGTGCCGCCCGGTGCCACGACGATGGGGCGATTGATGAGAATGGGGTGGGCCATCATGGCGTCCAGCAACTGTGCGTCCGACAGCTCGGGGTTCTGCAGGCCCAACTCGTCGTAGGGCGTTCCCTTTTGGCGCAGTACCGCTCGCACCGGAGTACCCATGGCGGTGATCAGCTCCGTGAGCTTCTCACGGCTGGGGGGAGTCTTGAGGTACTCGATGACCGTGGGCTCGATGCCCGAGTGGCGGATCATCGCGAGCACGTTGCGTGAGGTTCCACAGGCCGGGTTGTGGAAGATGGTGTAGGCGGTTGAGGCTTGCATGCACTCAATAATACAACTATTATTGAAATATTCAAGTGCCGCATGCGCAGCCTGCTTTCGAGGTCTGCCGATGCTGGTCCCGTCCCTGAAACCCCTGTAGAAAGAGAGAACAGATGCTCCTGGCTCTGTCGATATTCGTCGCCACCATTGCGCTGGTGATCTGGCAACCGCGCGGACTGGGCATTGGCTGGAGCGCGAGCGCTGGCGCTGCCGTGGCGCTGCTCACCGGCGTCGTTCAACTCTCCGACATTGCCGTGGTCTGGCAGATCGTGTGGAACGCGACGGCCGCCTTCATCGCCATCATCATCGTCAGCCTGCTGCTCGACGAGGCCGGTTTCTTCGAGTGGGCGGCCCTGCACGTGGCGCGCTGGGGGCGTGGCAACGGGCGTATGCTGTTCGCGCTTATCGTGCTGCTGGGCGCAGCCGTGGCGGCGGTGTTTGCCAACGATGGTGCGGCGCTGATCCTCACCCCCATCGTGGTCGCGATGCTCGCGGCCCTGGGGTTTGGCCCGGGTGCCACACTGGCCTTTGTGATGGCCGCGGGCTTCATCGCCGACGCGGCCAGCCTGCCGCTGGTGGTGTCCAACCTGGTCAACATCGTCTCGGCCGACTTCTTTCGCATCGGCTTCAACGAATACGCCTCGGTGATGGTGCCGGTGAACTTGGCTTCGGTCGCAGCCTCGTTGGCCATCCTGCTGCTGTTCTTTCGCAAGGAGATCCCCGCAACCTACGACCAGGCCCAGCTCAAGCTGCCGGCCGCAGCCATCCGCGATGCGGCCACCTTCAGGACGGGGTGGGTGGTGCTGGTGCGGCTGGTCGTGGGCTTTTTCGGGCTGGAGCCGCTGGGCGTGCCCGTCAGCGCCACGGCCGCCGCAGGCGCCGCACTGCTGCTGGCCGTGGCCGGGCGGGGCCACGTGATCAGCACGAAGAAGGTGCTGCGCGGGGCGCCATGGCAGATCGTTGTCTTCTCGCTGGGCATGTACCTGGTGGTCTACGGGCTGCGCAACCAGGGACTCACCGCGTACATCAGCCAGTTGCTCAACATCTTCGCCGGCTACGGCATCTGGGGCGCAGCCATCGGCACCGGCTTGCTGACTGCCATGCTGTCTTCCCTCATGAACAACATGCCCACGGTGCTCGTGGGGGCGCTGTCCATCGATGCCTCTGCGGCCAGCGGCGTGGTAAAGGAGGCCATGATTTACGCCAATGTCATCGGCAGCGACCTGGGGCCCAAGATAACGCCCATCGGCTCGCTGGCCACTTTGCTGTGGCTGCATGTGCTGGAGCGCAAGGGCATCCGCATCGGCTGGGGCACCTACTTCCGGGTAGGGGTGGTGCTCACTGTGCCCGTGCTGCTGGTCACGCTGGCGGCACTGGCGTTGCGGCTATCGGTTCAGTAAGGCCGCGCCGCCCTGCTTCACCACGGCCACGCGCCGGCGCAGCCGGTGGGGGGAGCAACCACCACCGCTGATCGCGGACCGGCGCCAGCCGGCGCGCTCACCCGCAGCAGCGACGGGGCGTTGGAGTGGCCGACCGTGCTGCAGGCTCGTCGCGGCCCAGGTCCTGCAGGATGGTGCACCGGGGCGCGGGGCCTCCCAGGCATTGCTCCGTGCACGCCGCCACGAACGTGCTTAGGCTGCGCTCCAGGGCCAGTAGGTCTGCCAGCCTGGCGCGCACCGCGTCGAGGTGGCCCTGGGCCAGGTCACGCGCCTCCACGCAGTCCCGGTCGGCGCTGGCGGCCAGGGACACCAGGGTCTTAGTGTCGTCCACCGAGAACCCGAAGTCACGGCAGCGCCGTATCAGCGTGAGCAACTCCTGCGCCTGCGCGCCGTACACGCGGTGCCCGCTGGGCCGGCGCATGGCCTCGGGGATCAGGCCCACTTCCTCGTAGTAGCGGATCGCGGAGACGTTCAGCCCGGTGCGCTCGGCCAGCGCTCCGATGGTCAGTTGGGCGGCAGGGTTATTCATCGTAGGGGCTTGTATCTCAAGCGGCTTGAGGTTCTAGAGTCAGTCTATCCGAACCACCTTTGCGAAGAACCTCCATGAAAAAACCCCTTCTCGCCACCATCGGTCTGGCCGGCGCCTGCGCGGCGTGCTGCGCGGTGCCCTTGCTCGTGCCCATCCTCTCCGGCTTGTCGGTGGCGGGCCTCGCCGGGCTCGACTGGGGGTCTCCTCGTTTTCAGTGCAATAAGTGACGGTACGCAAAGCTAGCACTGGCGCGGGGGTGGTCTGGGTAGACCGTTGATTTCATTGACTTTCCTGTTCGCTTTGTAAACGGGTATGGTGGCCTCCCACTTTTGA
>NZ_JBKDTZ010000049.1:0-9518 GCF_046339755.1 Acidovorax sp.
AGGTGCTCCAGGGCGGCGTCGCCCACGCTGTGGCCCAGCCGGTCGTTGCTGCGCTTGAAGTTGTCGAGGGCCAGAAGCGCGAAGCACAGCGGCGTGCCCAGGCGCCGGGCGCGGGCGATCTCGCGTTCCATGGCCTCGTCCAGCCCCTTGCGGTTGAGGCTGCCGGTCAGTGGGTCGTGCCGCGCCTGGGCGCTGGCGCGGTCGAGCTCCTGCTGCAGCTTGGCGACCTCGGCGCGCTTGGCCTCGGTGCGCTCGCGCAGGTCCTGCAGCTCGGTATGGGTGAGCTTGGTGTCGAGCGCCATGCTGCGCGTGGCGGTCATCACCTCTTCGAGCACGGGGGCGATCTCCTGCAGGCTGCTGGCCTTGCCGATCAGGTCGGCGCAGCGCTCCATGGTGCCCTGGTAAGTGGTGCTCGACGCCGTAATCTGGGCCAGGCGTTCGATGAAGGTCGCCAGCAGCTCCTTCATCTGTTCCTGCGCCTCGACGGAGCGGGCCTTGGCCTCGGTCTGCTTGAAGATCACGTCCTTCAGGCGCAGCCGTATGTCGTCGAGCCGGCGCAGCGTGAGCGGCGGGGTCGAAGCGGTCATCAGCGCGTCTGCCTGGCCCTTGAGCCAGCGGTCGTCGGCGCTGAGCACGGAAATGTTCTCGAACACCATGTGCAGGAGCTCCAGCAGCCCGGCGCGGATGGCTGCCTGGTCCTCGGTGGCGAACGACAGCCGGTAGGTGAAGTTGCCCAGCATCAGCATCAGCGTGGGGATCAGCGGGGCGGGCTCGCGCAGAAAGGTGGTGAGCTGCGCGGCCATTTCGTGCACGCGCGCATCGTCCTCGCCCAGGGCGGGCAGGGTGTTGTCGATCAGCCGGGCGAGCAGCTCGGCCAGGTCCTCGGGCAGCGTGGCGGCGGGGGCGGCGGTGGGCAGTTCCACCGGCGACGCCGCGGCGGGGCTCAGGCCCAGGTTGGCATAGCCCACGAGCACGCTCTGCAGGCCGCTCCAGTCCTTGTTGGCGACGGCCTTCTCGAACTGGCCGAGCAGGCGCTTCTGCCCGGGCGTCTGGGCGGGAATCAGGCGCAGGATGCTGGAGAGCTGGGCTTCGGGAAACGGCGCCGCACTGCGCACACCGGCCACTTCATCGTAGATCGCCAGGTAGTTCTCGGGCGTCGGGGCGATCCGGCGGGTGGAGAGCTGCTTGAGCGTTTCGCGTGCGATTTCGTAGGGTTGACGATCGGCCATGGGCGGGCACCAGTAACAACAGGGGCTGCGATGAACCGCGAGTTTGACACAGCGCCATGCTTGCCGCCGCGAGCGCCGCCCATGGCGTCTGTTTTCGGTGTCGGTTGTTCATTGCGCTGTGTGCCGCGCAGAACGCATGAAACTGGCGCGCCCAAGGCCAGTGCCCCCGCGCAAGGGCCGCCCCGCCGCGAAGGCGGCATATCCAGCGTTTGCGCTGGGGGCGTCCCCTTTCAGGGGCAAGGCGCGAAGCGACTCAGGGGTGTTTCACTTCAGTTGACCATGACCAGCTTGCCCATCACGCCGCGCGAGCCCATGTGGGCATAGGCGGCGGGCAGGTCGGCCATGGGCATGGTGCGGTCGATCACCGGCTTGATCTTGCCCTGGGCGTACCACTGGGCCAGCTCGCCCATCATGGCGGCATTCGCCTTGGGCTCGCGCTTGGCGAAATCGCCCCAGAACACACCCACGATGGAGGCGCCCTTGAGCAGCGCCAGGTTGAAGGGCAGGGCCGGGATGGGCCCGGAGGCGAATCCCACCACCAGGTAGCGCCCGCGCCAGGCGATGGAGCGGAACGCCGGCTCGGCGAAATCGCCGCCCACGGGGTCGTAGATCACGTCCGGGCCCTTGCCGTCGGTCAGGGTCTTGATGGCATCGCGCAGGTTCTCCTTGCCGTAGTTGATGGTGGCATCGGCCCCGATGGAGGTGCACAGTGCGCACTTCTCGTCGGTGGAGGCGGCGGCGATCACGCGCGCGCCCATGGCCTTGGCGATCTGGATGGCCGAGGTGCCCACGCCGCCCGCGGCGCCCAGCACCAGCACCGTCTCGCCGGCCTTCAGTTGCGCCCGGTCCACCAGGGCATGGTAGGAGGTGGCATAGATCATGATGAAGGCAGCCGCATCCACGTGCGAGAAGCCCGGCGGCAGCGGCATGCACAGCGCTGCCGGAGCAATGGTGTGGGTGCCGAAGCCCCCGGTGCCCGACAGGCAGGCCACGTTCTGGCCCACCTGCAGGTGGGTGACGCCTTCGCCCACGGCCTGCACCACGCCCGCGTACTCCGAGCCGGGCACGAAGGGAAGCGGCGGCTTCATCTGGTACTTGTTCTGCACGATCAGCAGGTCGGGGAAGTTCAGGCTGGCGGCCTTGATCTCGATCAGCACCTCGCCGGCCTTGGGGGTGGGCGTGGGCAGTTCGGTCCAGGCCAGGGCCTCGACGCCGGTGGGGTTGGTGCAAAGCCAAGCGTGCATGGGGAAAGTCTCCTGTCAGTGATGCGCCGCATGATAGGCGCGGGGTCTTGCCCTGCGATGTCCCCCGAGCGACGGGGGCCACCCTGCGCCTGCCGCGTCCTACAATCCCGAGGCAAACCCCGCTCCCTATCCATGAAGATCCTGATTTCCAACGACGACGGCTTCCAGGCCCCCGGCATCGTGGCGCTGCATGACGCGCTCAAGGCGCTGGCCGGCGTGGAGGTGGAAGTGGTCGCGCCCGAGCACAACAACAGTGCCAAGTCGAACGCGCTGACCCTGCATTCACCGCTGACCGTCAGCAAGGCGGCCAACGGTTTCCGCTATGTGAACGGCACGCCGGCCGACTGCGTGCACATCGCCCTCACGGGCCTGCTGGGCTACCGCCCGGACCTGGTGGTCTCGGGCATCAACAACGGCGCCAACATGGGCGACGACACCATCTATTCAGGGACGGTGGGCGCGGCCATGGAGGGTTACCTCTTCGGTGTGCCGGCGATCGCCTTCTCCCAGGTGGACAAGGGCTGGGGCGAGATCGAGGCAGCTGCCGCCAAGGCGCGCGAGATCGTGGAGCAGATGTTGCAGCAGAACCTGGTGGGCGAGACGCCCTGGCTGCTCAACGTGAACATTCCCAACCTGCCGCTTTCCGTGATCAAGCCCATCAAGCTGTGCCGCCTGGGGCGCCGGCACGCGGCCGAGCGCGTGATCGTGCAGGAAAGCCCGCGCGGCGAGGCCATGTACTGGATTGGCAATGCGGGCGCGGCCAAGGACGATGCCGAGGGCACGGATTTCCATGCCACGGCGCAGGGGCATGTAGCCATCACCCCCCTCAAGGTGGACCTCACGGACCACGACAACCTGGGCTACTGGGCGCAGACCGCCTCGCAGCTCGTGGCGGGCATGTGATGCAGCGGCGTCCGGGCTTTCCCGCCAGGCTCCCGGGCAGCGGAGCACCGGCTCCACGCCCGGCCGTACCGGGCGCTGGTGCAGGCAGCCCCAAGGGCGCCGGTGCCGGGCTGGGCCAGCGGGCTGCGGCCGCCACTGCCGTGGGCGTGGGGCTCGATTCGGCAGCTGTGCGCAACCGCATGGTGCAAAAGCTCGCGGCCGGGGGCATCACCTCGCCGGCCGTGCTGCAGGCCATGGCGGCGGTGGAGCGCCACCGCTTCGTGGACAGCGGCCTGGTCAACCAGGCGTACGAAGACACCAGCCTGCCGATTGGCCTGGGGCAGACGATTTCCAAGCCCAGCGTGGTGGCGCGCATGTGCGAGCTGCTGCTGGCGGCCGAGAGCGCGCGCCCGTCGGGGCTTGGCCGGGTGCTGGAGATCGGCACCGGCTGCGGCTACCAGGCGGCCGTGCTGGGACAGCTGGCGCGCGAGGTGTACACCATCGAGCGCCTGCGCGGCCTGCACGATAAGGCGCGCGACAACCTGCGCCCGTTTCGCCTGGCCAATGTGCACCTGATGCTGGGCGACGGCATGCTGGGATATGCCAAGGGGGCGCCCTATGCCGCCATCATTGCCGCAGCCGGCGGCGACGCCGTACCGCAGGAATGGTGCGACCAGTTGGCGGTGGGCGGCAGGCTGGTGGCACCCATGGCGGTGGCCGGCGGCCAGCAGATGTTGCTGGTGATTGACAAGACCCCACACGGGTTGAAACAAAGCGTGCTCGAGCCGGTTCATTTTGTCCCTCTAAAATCGGGGATTGCCTGAAGGGAAATTGCTTATGTTGGTATCGCGTGGTCTGGTTGCAGGGTTTACCGTGGCGTTGCTGTTGGTGGGCTGTGGAACCCGCATGACCAAAGCGCCTGTGGAAGACCGGGGCACCTATGCCAGCAACACGCTGCCACCCTCCGCCGCGCAGCCCGGCGTGGTGGCCGCGCCCATCAAACCCCTGCCCGGGGCCGAAAACGCCGGCAAGCCGGGTTACTACACCGTCAAGCCTGGCGACACCCTGATCCGCATCGGTCTGGAGAACGGCCAGGCCTGGAAGGACATCGCCCGCTGGAACAACCTGGAAAACGCCAACCTGATCGAGGTGGGCCAGGTGCTGCGCGTCATCGCGCCCGGCGCGACCCCGCCGCCCGCGATCGCCGCCGACACCGGCGTGGTCACGCGCCCGGTGACGTCCGCCACCATCACCCCCGCGGCGCCGGTTGCAACGCCTCTGCCACCCGCCTCCACCGCCAGCGGTGCCAAGCCGACCACGCCAGCGGTGGCCGCTGCGCCAGCACCCAGTGCGGGCGAAGACGACCTGAACTTCATTTGGCCCGCATCGGGCTCGCTGTTGGCGGGCTTCGACGAGGCGCGCAACAAGGGCTACGACATCTCCGGCAAGGCCGGCGATGCGGTGCTGGCAGCAGCGGATGGCCGCGTGGTGTACTCCGGTGCCGGCCTGCGCGGCTATGGCAACCTGGTGATCCTGAAGCACAACAACACCTTCCTCACGGCCTACGCGCACAACCAGACGCTGCTGGTCAAGGAAGACCAGTCCGTGCGCAAGGGCCAGAAGATCGCCGAGATGGGCAGCACCGACGCCGACCGCGTGAAGCTGCACTTCGAGATCCGCCGCAACGGCAAGCCGGTGGACCCTGCGCGCTACCTGTCGGCGCGTTGAGCGCCGTGGTGGCGCCCGCCCAGGTCCCCGCATCGGACCCGCCCGGCCCCGACGAGGAGTGGTCCGGCGAGGAGGTCGGTGGTGCCGACGAGGTCGAGGTGCGCCAGGTGCAGGCCGGCGCAGCGCAGCACGGCCTGCGGCTGGACCGTGCGCTGGCGGATCTGGTCCCCGAGTTCTCGCGCAGCTATTTGCAGCAACTGCTGGCCCAGGGCCTGCTGCGCCTCAATGGCCAGCCTGCCACCAAGCCGTCCCACAAGGTCAAGGCCGGGGATGCCCTGGTGCTGGAAATGCGCCCCACGCAGCAGAGCCAGGCCTTCCGGCCCGAGGCGATGCCCATCGACGTGGTGTACGAGGACGAGCACCTGCTGGTGGTCAACAAGCCCGCCGGCCTGGTGGTGCACCCGGCCCCCGGCAACTGGAGCGGCACCTTGCTCAACGGCCTGCTGGCGCGCGACGCCAAGGCGCTGCTGGTGCCGCGCGCGGGCATCGTGCACCGCCTGGACAAGGACACCAGCGGCCTGATGGTGGTGGCGCGCGAGCGTTCCACCATGGACGCCCTGGTGGCCATGATCGCCGCGCGCAGCGTACACCGCCAGTACCTTGCGCTGGCCCACAAGCCCTGGAAGCGCGCGGCCCGCCGCACGGTGCAGGAGCCCATCGGCCGCGACCCGCGCAACCGGCTGCGCATGGCCGTGGTGGACCTGGCCAGCCATGCCGGCAAGCCGGCGCGCACGGATTTCAGGCTGCTGGAGGGCGCGGACGAGGGCTGCTGGGTGGAGTGCACGCTGCACACCGGCCGCACGCACCAGATCCGCGTGCACATGGCCTCCATCGGCCATCCGCTGGTGGCCGACGTGCTTTACGGCGGCACCCCGGTGGAGGCCTTGCAGCGCCAGGCGCTGCACGCCTTTCGCCTGGCATTCACGCACCCGGTCACGGGGCAGCCGCTGGAACTGCATGCGCCGCTGCCCCAGGACATGGCGGATGCACTGTCTTTCTGGGGCCTGCGGTACAATGGCGCATAGCGAAACGCAGTATCTGTGTTTCCAGGCCTGACCGGCCCCGGGGCGTGCACACCGCGCCCTGAACCCGTAGACGGAATCCCGCCGGGCCCCATGTCGCACCAGCGGCCGCGCAGTATGCGCCCCTTGATGGATGATGAATCCCTGCTGCTGGAGCGGCCCCTGTCACGGCACGTGCCGCCCTTTTTTCCCGGAATCGCTGAACCATGAACACGGTGGATGCCAAGCGGGTCCTTGAGACTGCCCTGATCTGTGCGCAGCAGCCTGTGCCGCTGCGCGAGATGCGGGTGCTGTTCAATGACGCCCTGGGTACGGACACGCTCAAGCTGCTGCTGCTCGACCTGCAGCGCGACTGGGCCCACAAGGGGGTGGAGCTGGTGCAGGTGGCCACGGGCTGGCGCCTGCAGAGCCGCCCCGAGATGCGCGAATACCTGGACCGGCTGCACCCCGAGAAGCCGCCCAAGTACACGCGGGCCACGCTGGAGACGCTGGCCATCATTGCCTACCGGCAGCCGGTGACGCGCGGGGACATCGAGGACATCCGCGGGGTGACGGTCAACAGCCTGATCATCAAGCAGCTTGAGGACCGGGGCTGGGTCGAGGTGATCGGCCACCGCGAGACGGTGGGCCGGCCCTCGCTGTTCGCCACCACGCGCCAGTTCCTCGATGACCTGGGCCTGGCCTCGCTGGACCAGCTGCCCATGCTGGAGGACGCCTCGGGCCACGCCAATGTGCTGGAGGCCATGGCGGCCGCGGCGCAGGGGCAGCAGGCGGTGATAGAGGAAGAGGGCGCCGCGGACGATGCGCAGCCGCCTGGGGGCGATGCCCCGGCGGCATCGATTGCCGAGTCGTCCGATGGCGATGCCGCGGCCGAGCCTGTTCAGCAGACCCTGGCCGGTCTGGACGGGGAGGCTTCGCCCGATGGGGATGCCGACGCCGAAGACAACGATGGCCATGGCGATGAGGATGATGACGATGGGCTCGTTGCAGCAGCAGCTGCGTGGGCGTTGGACGCCGCCGAGGTCCTGCTGCCGGACGATGCTTCGGGCGAGGCCGTGGGTGGTGGGGCTGCGCAGTCGCAAGAGCCTTCAAGGCCCGACCCCGATAGCCATGTGGTGGCCGGCGACGATGCGGCCCAGGTCAGCACCGCTTCGGGTGCGGACGATTTGAACGAGACGGAGCGGGGCGACGATGTTCCCCGTGACGATGATGACGATGCCCCACAGGGCGTCCAGGGAAAGCTTTCATGAACGACGATTCGACGACCCCCGACCCCGCCACCGCTGGTGCGGAGGCTGCCATGCCCCCCGCCAAGCCACGCCGCGCTCCGCGCAAGAAGGCGGTGCCTGCCGACGCAGCGCCTGCCGCCGCGGATGGGGCTGCCAATGCCGTGGCTTCGGTCGAGGCGGCGCAGCCGTCTGCCGAGGAACTGCCTGCCGCGGTGAAGAAGCCGCGCAAGCCCCGCCAACCCAAGACGGTGGCCGAGGCAGCCGAGCCGGTGGCCGAGGAGGTGCCCGAGGTGCCGGCCCCGCAGTTGACGGTGCAGGACGAACTGCCCCTGGCCCCGCCTGCCGCTGCGCAGGAGGTGGCGGTGGAGGCTGTAGCGGCCGCACCGGTGCCCATGGTGGCGGCTGCGCCTGCCGTGCTGGTTGACCGAGCACCCGGCGCGCGCATCTATGGCGATGTGCCCGATGCGGCGGTGGACGAAGCTCCCGCGGCAGAGGCCGGCGGCGGCGACGAGGGGCCGGGCGGCCCGCGCGAGGGGCGGGCGCGCAAGGACGGGCGGGACCGCAACAAGGCGGCCGGGCGCGAAGGCGCCCGGGAAGCTGCAGGTGGCGGTGGCAAGGGCGGCCAGCAGGGCAAGGGCGGCAAGCCGCAGCGCGGCGTACCGGGCTACCAGTTCGAGGACGTGGTGTCCGGCCAGTTCGATGCGGACGAGGAGTCCGACGAGGCCGTGCCCCTCAAGCGCGTGCTGCTGCCCCAGGTGGAAACGCCCAAGCTGCACAAGGTGCTGGCCCAGGCCGGCCTGGGCTCGCGCCTGGAGATGGAGCAGCTCATCCTGGAAGGGCGCATCTCGGTCAATGGCGAGCCGGCCCACATCGGCCAGCGCATCCAGTTCGGCGACCAGATCAAGGTCAACGGCAAGCCCATCCGCTTCCGCATCGACCCGCCGCCAGCGCGCGTGATTGCCTACCACAAGCCTGTGGGCGAAGTGGTCTCGCACGACGACCCGCAGAACCGCCCCACCGTGTTCCGCAAGCTGCCGCGCCTGCAACAGGGCAAGTGGCAGTCCGTGGGCCGGCTGGACCTGAACACCGAAGGCCTGCTGCTCTTCACCAGCTCGGGCGAACTGGCCAACAAGCTCATGCACCCGCGCTTCGGCCTGGAGCGCGAGTACGCCGGGCGCGTGCTCGGCGCCCTGAGCAATGAAGAAAAGCAAAAGCTGATCGAAGGCGTCCGCCTGGACGACGGCATGGCTGCCTTCGGTTCCATCGAGGACGGTGGTGGCGAAGGTGCCAACTGCTGGTACCGCGTGACCATCTCCGAAGGGCGCAACCGCGAGGTGCGGCGCATGCTGGAGTCGGTGGGCCATGCGGTCAGCCGCCTCATCCGCATCCGCTACGGCGCCATGGTGCTGCCGCGCGGCCTCAAGCGCGGCGCCTGGCTGGAACTCGACGAGGGCGACATCCGCGCGCTGTCGCAGGCCGCAGGCGGCGGTCGCGAACCTTGCCAGGGCCGCCCTGAGGGTGCTGCCGGCGAAGGCGCTGGCCAGGGGCAGGGCAAGCGGAGCAACAACAACCGGGGCCGTGGCGGCCCGCGTGGCGACGGCAGCCGCCGCGACCAGCCTCCGGGTGCCAACGCCTTCGGCAACGGCCCGCGCGGCCAGAAGCCGCGCCGCGATGGCGGCGGCGGTGGTGGCCGGGGCGGCAACGGCGGCGGCCGTGGCAACGGGAATGGGGACGACCGCCCGCGCGGCGCGGCCCAGCCGGATCCGATGAAGACTTCTGTGGGCTATATCGGCTCGGACAGCCTGTCCCGCCATCGCCAGGCCCAGCGCGGCCCGGGCGGGGGTGGCGGCGGCTCGCGCCGGGGCGGCCGAGGCCGTTGATTCACAGGGGTTACCCTGCGCACGGTTAGAATCGAGGGTTTTGTCCAGTGGGCAAAAGAATCCGCACCGTTTATATCCATCCAATCAGGAAAATCACCATGGCAATCGAACGCACTCTCTCCATCATCAAGCCTGACGCAGTCGCCAAGAACGTGATCGGCCAGATCTACGCCCGTTTCGAAGCTGCCGGCCTGAAGGTCGTGGCTGCCCGCATGGTGCACCTGTCGCGCCTGGAAGCCGAGCAGTTCTACGGCGTGCACAAGGCACGTCCCTTCTTCAAGGACCTGGTCGACTTCATGATCTC
>NZ_JBKDTZ010000050.1:0-4219 GCF_046339755.1 Acidovorax sp.
GTTAGAGACCTTCCGCGCCGTCATGCTCACCGGCTCCATGACCGTGGCCGCGCAGCAGCTGCACACCTCGCAGCCCAATGTGAGCCGCATCATCGGCAAGCTCGAAGCCGAGGTGGGCTTCGAGCTGTTCGACCGCCAGCCCGGCCGCGTGCTGCCCACCCGCGCGGCCGAGGCGCTGTTCAAGGACGTGGACCGCGCCTTCATCGGGCTGGACAGCGTGTCCGAATCCGCCCGTGCCATCCGCGACCTGGGCGCGGGCACCCTGCGCGTGGCGGCGGCGGCCTCCATCTCCATGAGCGTGCTGCCGCTGGCCATCCGCTTGTTCAGCGAGCGCTACCCGCGCGTGCGCATCGTCGTGGCCACCAGCGAATCGGCCATCATCGCCAACTGGATCGCCACGCAGAACTGCGACGTGGGCTTTGTGAGCTATGTGCCTGACAAGCCGGGCGTGAAGGCCTCGGTCATCCATACCGAGAGCGCCGTCTGCGTCATGCCTTCAGGCCACCGGCTGGCACGCAAGCGCGTCGTACAGCCGCAGGACCTGGATGGCGAGCGCTTCATCTCGCTGCCCAGCGGCAGCGTATCGCGCCGCGCCGTGGACGCGGTCTTCGTGGGCGATGGCCGCGCCATGGCGCTGGAGACCTCGCACGCCGCCACCATCTGCCGCATGGCCAGTGAGGGCCTGGGCGTGGGCCTGGTCAACCCCATCGTCGTGCGCACCATGCGCCTGCCCGGCGTGGTGGCCGTGGCCTTCAAGCCGGACATCCCGTTTCGCAGCTACATGCTGCGCGCCCAGCTCGCGGCGCGCGACACGCATGCCAGCCATTTCGCTGCGTGCATGCGGTCTTCGTTCCAGGCCACAGCCACCGCGCGCCGGGGCTGACCCTGTCTTTGCCGGCTGGGTGCTGCGTGTAAGCTGCCACCAGACCAAAACCACACAGGAGACACCACACATGCATGGCCCGCAACAACAAGCCTGGGATCTCGGCCCCCACCTGCAGGTGCGCATCGCCGACGACGGCGTGGCGCACGTCATCTTCGGCCCCGCAGGCGGCATGCCCTTCACCGACGTGCAGGCGCATGCGCACCTGGGCACCGTGTGGGGCTGGCTGCAGGCCACGCCGGGCGTGCGCAGCATTCTGGTGCGCAGCGAGGGCAAGGGCTTTTGCGCAGGCGGCTCGCCCGAGCTGGTGACGGCCATGCTGGGCAGCCAGGAGGCCCGCCTGCGCACCATGCAGGAGGCCCGTGCCATCGTGCAGGGCATGATGGACTGCGACCTGCCCATCGTCTCGGCCATCAACGGCGCGGCCGTGGGGGCGGGAGCGGCTGTGGCGCTGATGGCTGACATCACCGTGGCCGGCCAGCGCGCCAAGATCATCGACGGCCACACCCGCCTGGGCGTCGCCGCTGGCGACCATGCCGCCGTGCTCTGGCCGCTGCTGTGCGGCATGGCCCGGGCCAAGTACCACCTGCTGCTGTGCAACACCATCTCGGGCCAGGAGGCCGAGCGCATCGGCCTCGTCAGCCTGGCCGTGGCCGATGAGGAACTGGACGCCCGGGCCCTGCAGATCGCGCAGGAGCTGGCGCGCGGCAGCCCCACGGCGCTGGCCTTCACCAAGCGCAGCCTGAACCACTGGCTGCGCGCGGCCTGGCCGGCGTTCGAGCATTCCCTCGCGCTGGAGATGCCGGGCTTTGCCGGGCGCGATGCGCGTGAGGGCTTTGCCGCGCTGAACGAGAAGCGGCCCGCCAGTTTCGGAGGGGCGCAGTAGTGAAGTTCGCCGAATTCCATGCCGGCCAGGTTCTCACGGCAGGGCCCTACACCGTGACCGAGGACGAGGTACTCGGCTTCGCAAAGTCCTACGACCCGCAGTGGTTCCACACCGACCCCGCCGCCGCCCAGGAGGGGCGCTTCGGCGGCCTTATCGCCAGCGGCTGGCACACCTGCGCCATCGCCATGCGGCTCATCGCCGACAAGGCGCTGCACGGCTCGGAGTCGTTTGCCTCGCCAGGCATCGAGTACATCCGCTGGCCGCACCCGGTGCGCCCGGGCGACCAACTGGTGCTCACGGCCACGGTGCACGAGGTGCGCCGCTCATCCAGCAAGCCCGGCCTGGGCATCCTGCGCTGGCGCTGGGAACTGGCGAACCAGGATGGCGCGGCGGTGCTGGACTTGATCGCTATCAGCCTGTTTCAGCTGGACGGAGCAGAGTAGGCGCGGCGGGGCCGGGGCAGGGCGCATCCCTTGGAGATGAAGGGTATCGAGGCCATGATCTGATTGAGAATTGTTCTCAATTATAATTGCCGACTTACCCTGATTTTTTCGCCCACCCTGCCGCATGAGCACCGCCGACCCCGGCCTGGTCCACACTGACCATGACCCGCATACGCTGTACAGCCACCACCATGGCTGGCTGCGCGCCTGGCTGCAGCGGCGCCTGGGCTGCAGGGACGAGGCTGCCGACCTGGCGCAGGACACCTTTGTGCGCGTGCTGCTGCGCCCGCAGGCGCTGCAGGGCCTGCGCGAACCGCGTGCCTACCTGACCACCATCGCCAAGGGCCTGGTCTCCGACCTGTGGCGCCGCCGCGCGCTGGCGCAGGCGTAGAGGGATGCCCTAGCCCTGAAGCCCGAACCGCGGGCCCCGTCGCCACAAGAGCGCTCGCTGGTGCGCGAAGCCCTGCACGAGATCGACGCCATGCTCGACGGACTGGCGCCCAAGGCGCGGCAGGCGTTTCTGCTGTCGCAACTCGAAGGCCTGGGCTATGCCGAGATCGCGCTGCAACTGCAGGTGAGCGAGCGCACCGTCAAGCGCTACATGGCCCAAGGCTTCGAATGCTGTCTGCTGGCGATGGCGTAGTGGGCCATGGGCAACGCTACTTCCTCCGCCAATCCTGACAGCGCCCCCAGCCGCGCCGCCCTGCGCGAGGCCGCGCAATGGCTGGTGCGCCTGAACTCTGGCCAGGCCCGGCCCGCCGACTGGCAGGCCCTGGCCGCCTGGCGCGCGCAGGATGCCGCCCATGAGGCCGCCTGGCAGCGCGCCGAGCGCCTGTCGCGCACCTTCGGCGCCGTGCCCGCGGGCCTGGGGATGCCGGTGCTGGCGCAGGCTGAACGCACCGCAGTCAATCGCCGCGCCGCACTGCGCGTGCTGGCCTTGGTGGGCACGGTGGCGCCCGCGGCCTACCTGGGCTGGCGCCACATGCCCTGGCAGCAGTGGACGGCTGAGCACCGCACCGCCACAGGCGAGCGGCGCAGCGTGACCCTGGCCGATGGCTCCGAGGTGCTGCTGAACACCGCCAGTGCGCTTGACGTGGTCTTTGACGCCACCGAACGCCTGCTGCGCCTGCGCGCGGGCGAGGTGCTGGTCACCACCGCCAAGGATTCTGCCGCTCGGGCCTTCCGCGTGGAAACGCCCGGCGGCTGGCTGCGCGCCCTGGGCACCCGCTTCGCCGTGCGTCTGGTCAACGAAGGCACGGTGTACCTGGCCGTGACCGAGGGCGCGGTGGAGATCACGCCGCGCCACGGCGCACAACGTGTTGTGCAGGCGGGTGAGCAGTGCCGCTTCACCGCTGCAGGCGTACAGGCACCCGTTGCGCTGGGAGAGCAGGCGCTGGCCTGGGTGCAGGGGGTGCTGTATGCCGATGGCATGCGGCTCGACGACTTCGCTGCCGAGCTGGCACGGTACCGGCCGGGGGTGGTGCGGTGCGATCCGGCCGTGGCCGGGCTGCGGATCTCGGGGGCCTTCCAGTTGCAGGATACGGAGTACATCCTGGCGATGTTGCGGGAGACCTTGCCGGTGCAGGTGGTGACGCGGACCAGGTACTGGGTGACGTTGGTGCCTGCCTGAGAGCTCAGGCGAGGCAGTGCGCAGGCTGAGCCATCGCTAGTCTCTGTGGTTGCTTTGTGCCTTGATGAAGGGCGGAGGCCGGGATGTGCGCCCGGCGGCGCACCCACCTTCTTTTGCGTCGCCAAAAGAAGGTGGGCCAAGAAAAGGCGACCCCCAGTCTGCGTCCCCCATCGCCCTGTCGGGCGCTGGTGGCAACCTGTGGTGCTCGGATCTGGGGTGGGCGCCGCTGAACTCGCGCCTTTCCCCCTGCGGGTGAACTCCGCTCAAACCTCCGCGGTGAGTCAGACCACGATGCGCGGGTACTTCGGCACGCGCCCCCCCCCGGCGCTGCGCGTCTCGGCCCGGGCAGAAGGGGGGGGGGGACGGGCTCCACGCGG
>NZ_JBKDTZ010000051.1:0-29193 GCF_046339755.1 Acidovorax sp.
CTGCCGCCGCCCTCTTGTGGCAACTCTGGGCCACGAAGCACGACACCAAACAAAGTCCGGCATAAACCCACACGTCCGCGTTGGCGAACACCTTGCGCCAACGCAGTGTTCCAGCGGTACCCACGGCGGAGAAATCAGGCATCAATCCCATCCCGAGGCAGCACGCAGTTGTCAGCGGCCAGGCGTCGCAAACGTGGCGTTGCGCAGAAAACCTGCCGGCATCTGCAGCGCAGAGGTGCTGCCAAACTGCTTGTGGGCTGCCAGCAGCTCATCCAGGCGCGGATCGCGGATCATGACCTGCTGCCCTTCGCTGTCGGCCACAGCGACCAGGGGCGCAGAGGGCGGCGTGCCCTGGGAAACCTGGACCGCCTGGATCACAGGGGCCCCGACCGCTGCCATCTGCGCGCCAGCAGCACTGCCACCACCTTGCAGCACGCCGACGGACGACCATCCAATGGCCGCCACGGCCGCCAGGGACGCCACGCCAGCCACCATCTTCCAGCGGAACACCGAGGCATTGGCCGCGGGCGACTGCGCCTGCGCCACCACGGCCAATCCAGGCTCCGGTGCCAGAGCCACCGGACGCTGCACCGGCGCCTCCTGGGCGATCTGGTCGCGCAGGCGCGACAGCAGAAGATTGCTGCCACCTGCAGGCGCCATGTCGCTCGAACGCAGCACGTCGCCCACCAGGTGGTACAGCTGCCATGTGGCCATACCTTCGTCGTCGCCCGCGCACTGCATGGCGTCCGCAAATGCATCGCCATGCAATTGGCCATCGGCCAGGGCCGAGATTTTTTCGCGCTTCGTCGTCGTCACATCATTGTTCATGGTCTCACCTGCATATCCGTCACCAGACACTGCTTCGCCCTTGCCGTGCACCGCACCACCACCATCACCACCTTTTTCCCGTCTGGTTTTCCAGCATCGGGCGCACGCGGGCCGAAATCGCCTCCCGCGCACGGAAAATACGTGACCGCACCGTCCCGATGGGGCATCCCATGGCCGCTGCAATCTCTTCGTAACTGAGCCCTTCGATCTCACGCAGCGTCACCGCCTGGCGCAAATCCTCGGGCAGCGCCTCCATGGCGGCGTTCACCGCCTGGGCTATTTCATTGGAGGCGAGCACCGTTTAGGGGGTCTCGTCGCTGGTTAGTTCGTGTCCGACACGAGAAGTTTCATCTTCGTCATCCGCCCCGCGCAGCGCATTCTCCGTCACCACCGGATTGCGCTTCAGGTCCATCAGCGCCTTCTTGGCCGTATTGACGGCAATCCGGTACAGCCAGGTATAAAACTGGGCATCCCCACGGAACTGGTGCAGCGCGCGGTAGGCGCGGATGAAGGTTTCCTGCGCGATGTCCTGGATGATGTCGGTGTCGCGCACCATGCGGCCGATCAGGCGCTCGATGCGGCGCTGGTACTTGATGACCAGCAGTTCGAACGCCCGCTGGTCGCCCGCTACCGTGCGCTCCACCAGTTGCAGATCGCTGTTGTCGGGTGTGGGAGGCGGCGTTTGGTCAGTCATCAGGTCTTGTGCGGGCTCACGCCTGTCGGCTGTGGATCGGCGCGAACTCGCTGGCACTCGCAGTGCCCGATCCGGCGCGCGAATATACCGCACGGCGCAGATCATCCCAGCGTTCCGGTTGCCGGCTGCGCTCCAGCCATAGCCAGATCCGCGGCCGCCCGGCATCGCCACAGGTACGCAGCCACAGGTGGTGCTGCAGATCCCCCTGCACTTCGGGCGTGCCGCTCAGCACCTGGGGATGCCGACCGGGGACCAAGCGGTCCAGCGCCCATTGCTGGCCATCCCAGCACAGTTCCCCGCAAAACTGGCCATGCCACCAATGCCATGCACCTGCCGCGGCGGCCAGCCAGCATACCGCGGCGGCAATGGCAACCGCCGGGCCCTGGTGGCTCCCCTGCAACAGCCAGGCCAGCAGCACCACCAGCCCAGCTGCCACGGCAGCGGCCAGCACGCCCCCCACAATGCCGCTGCGCCGCGCGGGAAAGCGCACGGCAGGGGCTCGTCGTGCTGCCGTATTCATGAAAGACGCCAAAAGGACTGCAGGAATGCCATCGTTTCGCAGTGTGCCGCAAACCCGGGCCCTGCGCATGCGACCAGGAAGCCCGCAGCGGCACAGCCGCGCGCGGACAGGGCGGCTCGCCGCTCAGACCCGCTTGAACACCAGCGAGCCGTTGGTTCCGCCAAAGCCGAAATTGTTCTTGAGTGCATAGTCCATCTTCAGATCACGGGCCGTGTTGGCGCAGTAATCGAGATCGCACTCGGGATCCTGGTTGAACAGGTTGATGGTAGGTGGCACCTTCTGGTGGTGCAAGGCCAGCACCGTGAACACGCTCTCGATCCCGCCAGCGCCGCCCAGCAGGTGGCCCGTCATGGACTTGGTGGAACTTACCACCGTCTTGTAGGCGTGTTCGCCCAACGCATTCTTGATGGCATTGGTTTCGTTCAGGTCGCCCAGCGGCGTGGACGTGCCATGCGCGTTGAGGTAGTCCACCTGCTCGGGATTGATGCCCGCGTTGCGCATCGCGCCGATCATGGCGCGGCGCGGGCCATCCATGTTCGGGGCCGTCATGTGGCCCGCATCGGCACTCATGCCGAAGCCGCTGAGCTCGGCGTAGATCTTGGCGCCGCGCGCCTTGGCATGCTCGTACTCCTCGAGCACCATCACGCCGGCCCCCTCGCCCAGCACGAAGCCGTCGCGGTCCTTGTCCCAGGGGCGCGAGGCCGTCTTGGGATCGTCGTTGCGGGTGGACAGCGCACGCATGGCCGCGAAGCCCCCGATGCCCAGAGGGGATACGGTCGACTCCGTGCCGCCCGCGATCACGACATCGGCATCGCCGTACTCGATCATGCGGCCGCCTTCGCCAATGCAATGCAGGCCTGTCGTGCAGGCTGTCACGACCGCCAGGTTCGGCCCCTTGAAGCCAAAACGCATGGACACGTGGCCCGCCACCATGTTGATGATGGACGCAGGCACGAAGAACGGCGTGATGCGCCGTGGCCCACGGTTCGTCAGCTCGGCATGCGTATCCTCGATCATCGGCAGGCCGCCGATGCCGGAGCCGATCACGCAGGCGATGCGCGTGGCGAACTCTTCGTCCAGCGCCTCGCCGGTGGGCAGGCCCGCATCCTGCACGGCCTGTGCGGCAGCGGCAATGCCGTAGTGGATGAAGGTGTCCATCGAGCGCGCATCCTTGGCGCTGATGTAAGACTCCAGGTCAAAGCCCTTGACTTCCCCTGCAATCTTGCAAGAGAAGTTCGACGCGTCGAACTTGGTGATGAGGTCGATACCGGATTGTCCGGCAAGGAGATTGGCCCAGGCATCTGCCACCGTGTTGCCCACGGGACTGATGCAACCCAGGCCGGTCACGACGACGCGACGACGGCTCATGCGTAAAACCTTCTGCTGATCGCTCAAGTCAGGCGCAAAGCGCCGCTCAGGCCTTCTGGTGGGTGTTGGCGTAATCGATGGCGTTTTGCACCGTGGTGATCTTTTCGGCGTCTTCGTCGGGGATCTCGATGCCGAACTCGTCTTCCAAGGCCATCACCAGTTCCACCGTGTCGAGCGAGTCGGCACCGAGGTCTGCCACGAAGGCCTTTTCATTGGTGACTTGGGACTCTTCCACACCGAGTTGTTCGGCAATGATTTTTTTGACGCGTGCTTCGATATCGCTCATGGTTTCCCTCTGGGGGTTGTGAATGAATCCGCGATTCTAGCTGCTTAAGGTAAAGCCCCTCAGCAGCCCGCCGTCCGGATGAACCGGCGTTCTCTCTCAACAATTACATGTACATGCCGCCATTGACATGCAACTCCTGCCCGGTCACATAGCCCGCCTCGCGCGAGGCAAGGTAGGCGACCGCATGCGCGATGTCCGAAGGCTTGCCCAGATGGCCCAGCGCGATCTGCGTTTGCAGGGCTTTTTGCTGCTCTTCGGGCAGGCCGGCCGTCATGTCGGTCTCGATGAAGCCGGGGGCCACGCAGTTCACGGTGATGCTGCGGCTGCCCAGCTCGCGCGCCAGGGCTCGCGTCATGCCGGCCACGCCGGCCTTGGCAGCGGCGTAGTTGGCCTGGCCCGGATTGCCCGATGCACCGACCACACTGGTGATGCTGATGATGCGCCCGAAGCGCTGCTTCATCATGGGACGGATGGCCGCACGGCTCACGCGGAACACGGCCTTGAGGTTGGTGTCCAGCACCGCATCCCAGTCATCGTCCTTCATCCGCATGGCCAGGGTGTCGCGCGTGATGCCGGCATTGTTCACCAGCACGTGCAGGCCGCCCTGCTGCTTGACGATGGCGTCGATGGTTGCCTCGATGGCCGCACCATCGTTCACATTCAGGTTGACGCCCTTGGAGCCGGGGTAAGCCGCCAGGGCCGCAGAGATGCGGGCAGCACCTTCATCGGTGGTGGCCGTGCCGATGACTTGGTAGCCGCGCACGGCCAACTCCAGTGCAATCGCCGCGCCGATGCCGCGCGAGGCGCCGGTGACCAGGGCCACCTGGGCGGCTTGTTGAACAGATTCCGTCATGCCAGCAACTCCCGTGCTTCGGCCAGCGAGGCCGTGTCAAATACTGCGGCACCAACCAGCTCGGGGTCGATGCGCTTGGTCAGGCCGGCCAGCACCTTGCCAGGGCCGCACTCCACGATATGCGTCACGCCACGCGCCTTGAGCGCCTGCACGCACTCCACCCAGCGCACGGCCCCGAAGGCCTGGCGGTACAGGGCGTCGCGCATGGCATCGGCGTCTTCACGCACGGCCACATCCACGTTGTTCACCACCGGAATGGCAGGCGCGGCCAGCGCCACACCGCCCAGCGCCTCACGCAGCTTCTCGGCTGCGGGCTTCATCAGGCTCGAATGGAAGGGCGCCGAGACCGGCAGAGGCAGTGCGCGCTTGGCGCCATTGGCCTTGAGCACTTCACAGGCCTTGTCGACGGCCGCCTTGGTGCCCGCAATCACGGTCTGGATGGGATCGTTGAAATTCACGGCCTCCACCACCTCGGCAGTGCCAGGCCCGAAAGAAGCCGCCGCCTCCGCACAGCCTGCAATGACCTTGGAAGCCTCCATGCCCAGGATGGCTGCCATGGCACCCGTGCCCACGGGCACGGCTTCCTGCAGGGCGGCAGCGCGCAGGCGCACCAGGGGTGCGGCCTGCGCCAGCGTGAGCACGCCCGATGCGACCAGCGCCGAGTACTCACCCAGCGAATGGCCCGCCAGGGCCACCGGTGCGGCGCCGCCTTCGGCACTCCATACGCGCCAGGCGGCCACACCGGCCACCAGCATCACCGGCTGCGTGTTGGTGGTCAGGGCCAGCGCCTCCTTGGGGCCATCCTTGATCAAATGGCCAAGGTTCTCGCCCAGCGCATCGGACGCCTCGCGCAGGGTTTCTGCCACCACGGGGTGGTCGCCCCAGCCATCGAGCATGCCGACCGACTGCGAGCCCTGCCCGGGAAAAACAAATGCAAATGACTTCATGCCAGCACAAATAGAGAGAGGGAATGGAATCCTGCAGGCCGCCCAACGCGGCCAGCTAGAACTTCAGGAGCACGGCACCCCAGGTGAAGCCGCCGCCCACGCCTTCGAGCAGCAGCGTCTGGCCCTTCTGGACCTGGCCGCTGCGCACGGCATGGTCCAGGGCCAGTGGAATGGACGCAGCGGACGTGTTGCCATGCTGGTCCACCGTGACCACCACCTTGTCCATGGGCAGCTTGAGCTTGCGCGCCGTGCCCTGCATGATGCGGATGTTGGCCTGGTGTGGAATGAGCCAGTCCACATCGGCTTCAGCGAGGCCCGCCTTGGCCAGCACGGCATGGGCAGCCTTCTCCAGTACGCCCACGGCCAACTTGAACACCGCCTGCCCATCCATCTTGAGCAGCGGGTCGCCCAGCACATTGCCACCCGAAACATTGCCCGGCACGCACAGGATGCCGACATGCTTGCCGTCGGCATGCAGGTCGCTCGACAGGATGCCCGGCGTCTCGGACGCTTCCAGCACCACGGCGCCAGCGCCGTCGCCGAACAGCACACAGGTTGTGCGGTCCTTGAAATCCAGGATGCGGCTGAACACCTCGGCACCGACCACCAGGGCCCGGCTGGCGGCGCCCGTCTGGATCATGGAATCGGCCACGGCCAGTGCATAGACGAAACCGCTGCACACGGCCTGCACGTCGAAGGCCGGGCAGCCGTTGGCACCCAGCTTGTTCTGGAGAATGCAGGCCGTCGAAGGAAACACCATGTCCGGCGTGGACGTGGCGACGATGATCAGATCGATGTCCTGCGCCTGCAGGCCCGCCGCCTGCAGCGCATTGCGGGCGGCCTCCAGGCCCAGGTCGCTGGCCGCCACATCGGGGGCTGCAAAATGCCGCGCCCGGATCCCCGTACGCTCAACGATCCACTCGTCGGAAGTTTCGATGCCGTCACGGGCCAGCAGATCCACGAAGTCGGCATTCGTGAGCCGGCGCGGTGGCAGATAGCTGCCAGTGCCGGTGATGCGGGAATAGCGTCTCATTATTAATGTGTAATCGCCGCAGCGGGCCTGGACTGGGCATCGGCAGGGGCCAGGAGAGGCGCTGCGTGCGCAATCCGGGTCCGGACACGGTCGAGCAGGTTGTTGCGGGCTGCATCATACGCCCGGTTCAAGGCCTGCTCGAAGGCCATGGCATCGGCCGAGCCATGGCTCTTGAACACCAACCCGCGCAGGCCGAGCAGCGCCGCACCGTTGTAGCGGCGGTAGTCCATACGGGTCATGAGCGCTTTTAACACCGGATAAGCGATGATGGCTGCAGTTTTGGTGAAGATGTTCTTGGAAAACTCGTTCTTGAGCCCCCCGATCACCATGGCCGCAACCCCCTCGCTGGCTTTGAGCGCCACGTTGCCGACAAACCCGTCACAGACCACGATGTCCACTGTGCCCTTGAAGATGTCATTGCCTTCCACGTTGCCATAGAAGTTGAGGTCACCCGCTTCGGCCGCAGATCGCAGCAGTTCACCCGCTTTTTTGATGATTTCGCTGCCCTTGATGATCTCTTCACCAATATTGAGCAGGCCGACGGTGGGCTCCCTGCCATCATCGCGCAGGGCGGACACCAGCGCCGAGCCCATGACCGCGAACTGCAGCAGGTGCTCCGCCGAGCAGTCCACATTGGCCCCCAAGTCGAGCACCGTGGTCGCGCGCCCCTGGTTGTTGGGCAGTTGGGTGGCAATCGCGGGGCGGTCGATGCCGTCCAGGGTCTTGAGCAGGTAGCGCGCAATGGCCATCAGGGCGCCGGTATTGCCGGCCGAGACGGCCGCCGCAGCCGTGCCCTCCTTGACCTGCAGAATGGCCACACGCATCGAAGAGTCTTTTTTTCTGCGCAGGGCCACCTCGACCGGGTCGTCCATGGTCACCACCTCGGTGGCAGGGACGATGGTGGCACGCTCGTGGGAGAACTCGCGCAGGCTATCCGCCAGGCCGACCAGCAGCAAGCGGGCATCCGGGTGATTGCCAAGGAACTGACGGCACGCCGCGAGCGTGACGCGGGGGCCGTGATCGCCCCCCATGCAGTCAACAGCCAGTGTGATCATGGGCGACTTGTCCAACCCACTGACAGGGCCGGAAGATGGATACAACAGTCAAAACAAAGGCCCGCGCTACAGATTCAGTAGCAACGGGCCTTTGAGGGGTAGTGAAGCTTAGGCTTCAGACTTGTTCTTGAGCACCTGGCGGCCACGGTAGAAGCCGTTGGGGCTGATGTGGTGGCGCAGGTGGGTTTCGCCGGTGGTGGGTTCCACAGCGATGCCTGGCACATTCAGGGCATTGTGCGAACGGTGCATACCGCGCTTGGAAGGGGACTTTTTGTTTTGCTGAACGGCCATGATGGCTCCTGGTCTTAAATAGGTTGGTAAATACGCGATGGGCCCATAGAAGACACGAGGGGATTCGCGCGAAGCCCTCGATTATAGCCCAAATGAATTCAGTGCCTCTTACTGTCTTTTTTGAGGCCGGCAAGGGCAGCGAAAGGATTGGGCTTTTCCGCGTTGGCTTCCTCGAAATCGTCGTCTGACGATGCCAGCGGAACGGCCGTGGGGCACTCGTCGTGCTTGGGCACCACGGGCAGCGCCATGAGCAATTCGTCTTCGATCAGCTCGTGCAGATCGAATTCGCGACTCATGGCCAGGAGGTCTTCCTCGCTCTCATCGTCCAGAGCGTCGGCCGTGGCCTCATCGGCAACGAAGCGGAACGAACGATCCACCTCCAGCGGCACATCCACCGGCGTGAGGCAGCGCTGGCACTCCATGGGGAACGTAGCGCGCACCTTGAGCACCAGCCACACCTGGCTGGCACCGCCGAGCGCCGTGCGCACTTCGCCCTGCGCCTGCCAGTCCACCAGCAGATCGGGATGCAGCCCCCGGGCCTCCTGGGCCAGGCGCTCATACTTCAAAAGGGAATCATGGCCGGCCAGGCGCGCGCCAGCCAAGGCGAAGGCCTTGACGTCGAGCCGGTCTACTGAGAATTCCTTGGTCATGGCGGCAGTGTAAGAGAATCAGCGAATGCATCAATCCCCCGCCCCGCAACGCCCTGTGGTATTGGGCTCCACCTCCCGCTACCGGCGCGAGCTGCTGTCCCGCCTGAACCTGCCGTTCGAGATCGCCTCGCCGGACGTGGACGAGACCCCCACCCCAGGTGAAGCCCCGCGCGATCTGGCCCTGCGCCTGGCCCTCGCCAAGGCCCACGCGGTGGCGAAACAGCACCCCGAGGCCGTGGTCATCGGTTCCGACCAGGTGGCCGACCTGGCCGGCCAGCCCCTGGGCAAGCCCGGAACCCATGAGCGCGCCGTGCAGCAACTGCGCCAGATGCGCGGGCAGACGGTGATTTTCCAGACCGCCGTGGCCACCGTGTGCCAGGCCAGCGGCTTCGAGCAGGTGGACATCGCGCCCGTGGAAGTGCGCTTTCGCGACCTGTCGGACGATGAGATCGAGCGCTACCTGCGCGCCGAGCAGCCCTATGACTGCGCCGGCAGCGCCAAGAGCGAAGGCCTGGGCATTGCCCTGCTCGACGCCATCCACAGCGACGACCCCACCGCCCTGATCGGCCTGCCGCTGATCCGCACCTGCCGCATGCTGCGCGCTGCCGGGGTGGTCCTGCCATGAGCACCGGCACGCTGTACCTGGTCCCCGCGCCGCTCGACTTCGGCTGCGACACGGAAATACCGCTGGACCAGGCCCTGCCCAGCGGCACCCTGCAGCAGGCGGCACGGCTCACCCACTGGGTGTGCGAGAACGCCAAGAGCACCCGCGCCTACTTGAAGCGCATCGACGCCCTGCACCCGCTGGCCGTGCCGCTGCAGCAGCAGCAGATCACCGAGCTGCCGCGCGAAGTGCACAAAAAGGGCGACCATGGCGACAAGGGCTCGGCCCACTTTGAAGCCAAACCCTTGCTGGCTCCTCCGCTGCTCGGCCATTGCCTGGGCCTGGTCAGCGAGGCCGGCATGCCGGCCGTGGCCGACCCCGGCTCGTCCGTGGTGCGGGCCGCGCACGACCTGGGCATTCCTGTCGTGCCCCTCGTGGGCCCGGTTTCGCTGCTGCTGGCCCTGGCCGCCAGCGGCTTGAACGGCCAAAGCTTTGCCTTTGCCGGCTATCTGCCCCAGGACGGGCAGGAGCGCATGCAGCGCATCCGCGAACTCGAATCGCTGGCCCTCAAGACCGGCCAGACGCAGCTGTTCATCGAAACGCCCTACCGCAACCCCGCGCTGTGGCAGGCGCTGGTGCAGACGCTGCAGCCCCACACCCGCCTGGCACTGGCCAGTGGCCTCACACTGCCCAGCGCAGAGATCCGCAGCCGGCTCGTGCGCCAGTGGCGCGCAGAGCCCCTGCTCCCCAGCAACCGCACACCCATTGTGTTCGCCCTCGGCCGCTGACCATGCAACGCCTCTCCGCCCTTCTGCTCATTGCCCTGGGCACCTGCGCCACCGGTGCGAATGCCATCATCCGCTGCGAATTCAACGGCAAGCCCGTCAACCCCAACAATGGTGCCGAGACCGCCGGGCTGACCGGCCTGCTGCGCTGCCGCGACGAGAACACCGGCCAGCTGCAGCGCGAGCAGGAGCTCAAGGACGGCAAATACCTGGGCAAGGAGCGCTTCTTCGACCGCGAGGGAAAACTGCTGCGCGAGCGCAGCGTGAACGAACGCGGCAACAGCCAGGGCCGGGTGGCCGAGTTCTGGCCCAACGGACAACTCAAGCGCGAGGAGTTCGCCGAGAACGGCAGCACCGTCGGCGCGGTGCGCCGCTTCGACGCCAATGGCCGGCCCGAGCGCCTGTCCTTCCATGCAGCGGGACAGGAACAGTTCGTCATAGAGTACAACAGCGCCGGCCAGCCCACCCGGCTGCAATGCCCGCGTGCGAGCGTGCTGCCCGAGGACCGCAAGCCCTGCGGCTTCGAGGGCGCGGCCGACACCGCACTGTTCACCACCGCAGGCGCCAGGGCTGGCCAGGTGCGCTACGAGCAGGGCCGCCTGCTGCTGTCCACCGAATGGACCAGCGAAGGCCTGGTCGCGCAGCAGATGCTGTTCGAGGAAGGCCGGCGCGTGCACCGCAGCTTTTTCACCGAGGGCGGCAAGAGCGTGCTGCGCGAGGAGCGCATCTTCGCGCCCGACGAGCAGCGCTTTCTGCGCGATGCGCGCGGGCCGCTGCACAGCCTGCGCCGCTTTGGCAGCAACGGCCAGATGACCGAGCAGCACGCGTATGCCGATGGGCGCGAAGTACTGCTGGAACGCTGGTACCTCAACGGCGCCCCACGCGAGCGCACCACCATGACCGGCACCGGGGACGCCACCCGCATCCAGCGCGAACTGCGCGACGACGAAGGCAAGCTCACCCGGCGCGAACTCCTCACTTCAGAGCAGCAACCTACCGGGGTGCAGCAACACTTCCACGCCAACGGGCGCCTGGGCCGGGAAGACCGCTACACCGCCCCCAATGCCCGCGGCCGCACCCGGCTGGAGGCACGCAAGCAGTGGGACGAATCGGGCAAGCTCACCGCCGACGACACCATCCTCGAAGACGGCTCGCGCCAGCGCAAGGCCGGCGGACTGGATTCATAAGCCCCCTCAAGGGGGATGCCCCCAGCGCACGCAATCGAAGCGCCGCATGCGCAGCTTGGCGGCCCCTGCGCGGGGGCACTGGCCTATGGAGCGCCAGTATTGCGAGCACACACAGGCAACCATCAAGGGTCATTCAAAGACCCCGCCCCGCCTGCATCAACGCAGCTGAGGCCCCGCGGAGCTCAGCGCCTTGGCCGCGCCGATGCCCATGGCGGCGCCAAAGCGCTTGGCCAGGCGCTCGGCGACGTTGTCGCGGCGGGTGTAGTCGATGATTTCCTCGGCCTTGACCACTTCGCGCGCCACGAAGTCGAGGTTGCCCAGCTTGTCGGCCAGGCCCATCTCCACCGCCTGCTGGCCGGTCCAGAACAGGCCGCTGAAGGTCTCGGGGGTGGGCTTCAGGCGCTCGCCCCGCCCGGCCTTCACCACGGCGATGAACTGCTGGTGGATCTGGTTGAGCATGGCCTGCGCGTACTCGCGCTGCTTTTCGGTCTGGGGGCTGAAGGGGTCCAGGAAGCCCTTGTTCTCGCCAGCCGTGAGCAGGCGGCGCTCCACGCCCAGCTTTTCCATGGTGCCGGTGAATCCGAAGCCATCCATCAGCACGCCGATGCTGCCCACGATGCTGGCCTTGTCCACGAAGATCTCGTCCGCCGCCGCAGCGATGTAATACGCAGCCGAGGCACAGGTTTCTTCGACCACGGCATACACCGGCTTGTTGTGCTTGGCCTTCAGGCGCACGATCTCGTCGTTGATGATGCCGGCCTGCACCGGGCTGCCGCCGGGCGAGTTGATCAGCAGCACCACGGCCTGCGAGCCCTCGTCCTCGAAGGCGCTGCGCATGGCGGCGACCACGAACTCGGCGCTGGCCTCGGCGCCCGAGGCGATTTCGCCCTTGACGTCCACCACGGCCGTGTGCGGCGTGCTCTTGCTGGCGCCCGTGGAGGCCTGGCGCATGGCGCCGAAGACCAGGGCGCCGATCACCAGCAGCCAGGCAAAGCGGAAGAAGATCTTCCAGCGCCGTGCCGAGCGCTGCTCCTGGAGGGCGGCAAAGGCCAGCTTTTCGAGCGTGGCGCGCTCCCAGCCCGGCTCCTGCGCGGCCGAGGCACGGGTGCCCGACGCTGCGGGCGATTGCGCCCACAGGTCCTGGGAGGGAGGAAAATTCTTGTCGGGATCGGTCATTTCAGGCCCTTGGGGACAGCAAGCGCTCCATGCCAGGCACCCTGGCAACGGGCATGGACGCGAAAAATCGGCGCAAGCCGGGAAATTGCATCTGGTCCATCTAGAACGCGACGGCTTGCAGGTGGTACGCAGTATGCCAGCGCACCACACCATCGGACTCCGACAGGGTGATCTTCACCAACCCGCCCCGGCAGGGCCCGCCCGCGCACTGTCCCGTATCGGGCAGGTAGGCGGCACCGTGGGTGGCACACAGCAGCCAGTTGCCGGTGTCGTCAAAGAACCGGTCGGGCTGGTAGTCCATCTCCATCGCCACATGCGTGCAGCGGTTGAGGTAGGCGTGCGGCACGCCGCGGTAACGGATGGCAAAGGCCCGGCAGGTCTGGCCCGCGTAGACCACGTCGAACGGCACCGCCAGCCCGCCATCGACCAGCTCGGCACTGTTGCACAAGGGGATGGGAAGGGACTCGGACGGGGTCGTCATGGCGGGCCTCAGCCGTTGGCCCGCAGCCAGTCGTGCAGCTCGCGCACGGAATGCACCACGGCCAGCGGCTGCAGCACATGGAAGGCATCGGGCTCATGGGCGCCCTAGCTCACACCCACGCTGGCGCAGCCCGCATTGACCGCCATCTGCAGGTCGTGCGTGGTGTCGCCGATCATCAGCACACGCTCGGGCAGCACATCGAACTCGGCCATCAGCTCCTGCAGCATCAGCGGGTGGGGCTTGCCGGCGGTCTGGTCGGCGGTGCGCGAACCGTCGAACACGCCCTTGAGGTCCTTGGAGTGCAGCACCTCGTCCAGGCCGCGCCGGCTCTTGCCCGTGGCCACCGTGAGCAGGTGCCCGGCGTCGCGCAGGTCGGCCAGCATGGGCAGCACGCCTTCGAACAGGCTCAGGTCGTCCTGGTGCTGCAGGTAATGAAAGCGGTAGCGGTTGCCCAGCTCGGGGTACTTCTCGGGCGGCACGTCGGGCGCCGCGTGGGCGAGCGCCTGCATCAGCGCCATGCCGATCACGTACGAGGCCGCCTGGTCCGTGGGCACGGTGCCGCCTACATCTTTCACGGCCGCCTGGATGCAGCGCACGATGATCTGCGTGGAGTCGAACAGGGTGCCATCCCAGTCAAAGGCAATCAGGTCGAAGCGGCGGGGACGGGACGTGGGGCGCATGGAGGAAAGGGCACTCAGGCAGAAGGGACGAAATCGGCCAGCTCGGGCGGCAGTTCCGCGTTGAGCGCCACGCGCTCGCCGCTGGCCGGGTGGTTGAACTGTAACCTCCAGGCGTGCAGGAACATTCGCCGCATGCCCTGCTTCTGCAAGCGTTTGTTCAGCTCGAAATCACCGTACTTGTCGTCGCCGATGATGGCATGGCCCTGGCTGGCCAGGTGCACACGGATCTGGTGCGTGCGCCCGGTCTTGATGGTCACCTCCAGCAGTGTCATCGCTGGCAGACCCTGCTCCTGGCGCGCCGGCACCTTCTGGCGCAGCTTGACCAGGGTGATGGAGCGCATGCCCTCGGGGTCGTCGGCCGTGGTCACGCGCACACGGCGCTCGCCATCGGCCTGCAGGTACTTGTGCAGCGGCAGATCAATGACCTTGTTGTTGGCAGGCCACACCCCGGTCACCAGCGCCAGGTAGGTCTTGCCGGTTTCGCGCTCACGGAACTGGTCCTGCAGGTGCGTGAGCGCCGAACGCTTCTTGGCCACCAGCAGGATTCCCGAGGTGTCCCGGTCCAGCCGGTGCACAAGTTCCAGGAATTTCGCCCCCGGGCGTGCCTGGCGCAGCTGTTCGATCACGCCGAAACTGACCCCGCTACCGCCGTGCACGGCCACGCCCGCAGGCTTGTCGAGCGCGATCACGTGCTCGTCTTCCAGCAGGATGGGGAATTCGCGCGCCGGCGCCGGGCGCTCGGCCTTCTCGGCCACCTTGTCGGAGACACGCACGGGCGGCAGGCGCACCTGGTCGCCCGCCTCCACACGGGTGTCGGCACTGGCACGGCCCTTGTTGATGCGCACCTCGCCGCTGCGGATGATGCGGTAGACATGTGTCTTGGGCACGCCCTTCAGATGGCGTATCAAAAAGTTATCCAGGCGCTGGCCCGCAGAGTCCTCATCGACCTCCACCAACTTGGCAGAAGGGGGGGTGGAAACCGGGGCGGGGCTGGAGGGCGGTTTGCCCCCTATAATGTGTTTCACCTGCGCGTTGCTGTGTAAGTGGTTGATTTGCCTGGAGTTTAGTCCACACGACCACCATACGGGCGCAGGCCGGTCGATGCCAGCGGGTGTCGCCCACGCAGATTGCAGGCCAGATGCCTGCAATGGCCTGGGCGCCAGCCGGCGGGCTGACAGATTGAAACACTGATACGGAATCCCCCAAGCTGGCAGATGCGCCCCACCAGGGCACGATCTGCCAGCGGATCGAAGCGAGCATGTGGTTGTTGATGGCCTGGATTGTGACCTTGTGGCGGTGGCGCATGCCCCTGGCCATGCGCGCGCAATGGCAAGGGCCTGTGGCATCCACCCGGCAAGCGCAACCAGCCACCTTGTTCGTGGCAAAACTGCGCCTCTCCCACTCGCCCCCTTCCATGCGCCCCTGCCTTTTGCTGCCGCGCTGACGCGCGGCAGGCTTTCGGCATCCCCGGCAATTCCCTTCGTTTCGACGCGTCAGTCCAGGCATTCACGGCTCCTGTAGAGCTTGTTCAATGGTTGGAACTGCGGGTGGCAGCCCGCGATAGGCCTGTTGGCCGCGCCGCTGCCCACCGCGAAACACAAGAAGGAATCGCATCATGAAGCGGATGCTCATCAACGCCACGCAGCCCGAAGAACGGCGCCTGGCCATCGTCGACGGACAAAAGCTCCTCGACTACGAGATCGAGATCGAGGGGCGCGAGCAGCGCAAAGGCAATCTCTACAAGGCCGTCGTCACGCGCGTCGAGCCTTCGCTGGAAGCCTGCTTCGTCGACTACGGCGAAGACCGCCACGGCTTCCTGCCGTTCAAGGAAATCTCCCGCAGCTACTTTGCCCCGGGCGTCTCGCCCAGCCAGGCGCGCATCAATGAAGTGATCCGCGAAGGCCAGGAACTGCTGGTCCAGGTCGAGAAGGAAGAGCGCGGCAACAAGGGCGCGGCCCTGACGACCTTCGTCTCGCTGGCCGGCCGCTATGTGGTGCTGATGCCCAACAACCCCCGTGGCGGTGGCGTCTCGCGCCGCATCGAGGGCGAAGACCGCGCCGAGCTCAAGGAGGCGATGGACCAGCTGGAATACCCGAACGGCATGTCCATCATCGCGCGCACCGCCGGCATCGGCCGCACCGCGCCCGAGCTGCAGTGGGACCTGAACTACCTGCTCAAGCTGTGGAACGCCATCGACGGCGCTGCCAAGGGTGGCAAGGGCGCCTTCCTGATCTACCAGGAATCGAGCCTGGTGATCCGCGCGATCCGCGACTACTTCAACAACGACATCGGTGACATCCTCATCGATACCGACGACATCTACGAACAGGCGCAGCAGTTCATGGCGCACGTCATGCCCGAGCATGCCGCCCGCGTGAAGCGCTACCGCGACGACGCCGCCCTGTTCAGCCGCTTCCAGATCGAGCACCAGATCGAATCGGCCTACGCCCGCACCGTGCAACTGCCCTCGGGCGGTGCCATCGTGATCGACCACACCGAAGCGCTGGTCAGCGTGGACGTGAACTCGGCCCGCGCCATCAAGGGCGGCGACATCGAGGAAACCGCCACCCGCACCAACCTGGAAGCCGCCGACGAAGTGGCGCGCCAGATGCGCCTGCGCGACCTGGGCGGCCTGATCGTGATCGACTTCATCGACATGGAGGAGAGCAAGAACCGCCGCGAGGTGGAAAACCGCCTGCGCGACGCGCTGCGCCAGGACCGCGCCCGCGTGCAGTTCGGCACCATCAGCAAGTTCGGCCTGATGGAAATGAGCCGCCAGCGCTTGAAGCCCGCCCTGTCCGAAGGTTCTTCCATCCCCTGCCCCCGTTGCGGCGGCTCGGGCCACATCCGCGACACCGAGTCCTCGGCGCTGCAGATCCTGCGCATCATCCAGGAAGAGTCGATGAAGGACAACACGGCCGCCGTGCACTGCCAGGTGCCGGTGGAAGTGGCCTCGTTCCTGCTCAACGAAAAGCGCACCGAGATCGCCAAGATCGAACTCAAGCAGCGCGTGGCCGTGCTGATGGTGCCCAACAAGACGCTGGAAACCCCCAACTACCGCCTGGAACGCCTCAAGCACGACGACCCGCGCCTGGACCACATCGAAGCCAGCTACAAGCTCGCAGAGGAAGTGGAAGACCCCACGGCCGTGACCCGCCGCTCGCAGGAGCCCACCAACAAGCAGACCCCGGTGATCAAGGGCGTGCTGCCCGACGCACCGGCCCCGCAGGTCGAGCCCCGCCCCGAAGGCGCCGCACGCCCACCACGTGCAGGCCATCAAGGCCAGCGCCCCGCCGCCACGCCAGCGGCTGCCGCAGTGCCCACCCCGGCACCAGCGCCCGCCCCGGCCGCACCGCAGGAGCAAGGCTTCTTTGCATGGCTCAAGAGCTACTTTGGTTTTGGTGACAAGCCGGCGGCACCCGCGCCGGTGGCGACCCCAGCCCCCACGCCTGCACCCGCCGCGGCAGAAGCGCCCGCCCGTGAGCCCCGCCGTGATGGCCGCGGCGAAGGCCGGGGCGGACGCCGCAGCAACAACCGCGATGCGCCAGGCCGCAGCGAAGGCCAGCGCGAAGGCGGCGGCAACCGCGAAGGCGCCGCAGAGGGTCGTGGACGCCGTGGCGAGCGTTCGGCCGAAGGCCGCGCACCGCGCGACGCCGAAGGCCAGGGCGGCCGCCCACCCCGCGAAGGTGGCGAGCGCCGCCCCGAGGGTGAAGGCCGTGAAGGACGCGGCGGTCGCAATGGCCGTGGCCGCAACGACGGCGAAGTCCGCAACCAGGCCAACGGCGCCGCGCTGAATGTCGAACAAGCCGCCGCAGTGGCCGGTGCCCAGGTGGAAGGCCCGATCGGCGGTGCCGACGCCAATACCAGCCAGGCCCCGCGTGGTGAACGTGGCGAGCGCGGCCCCCGCCGCGAGAGCGGCGACGGCTCCGGCCGCCGCGAGCGTGGTGAACGCGGTGAGCGCGCGCCCCGCAACGCCGAGGGCGTTGAACAGGCCGCACCGGCAGGCGATTTCGCCGACACCTCGCCGCTGGCACTGCTGCCCGACCTGGACCTGACCGGCAACGAGTCGGCCAGCAACGCCGCAGGCAGCGAAGAGCAACGCCGTGAGCGCCGCTCGCGCGACCGCTACGGCCGTGACCGCCGCGAACGTGGCGAGCGCGGTCCGCGCGACAACGCCGAGGGTGCAGCCGCGCCGGCAGCCGCCCCGCTGCTGGACTTCGATACCTCGGCGGTCCCTGCCCCCACGGCCGCCAGCGAAGGCGAAGCACCGCGCCGCAGCTACTTCAGCGCTCCTGCCGAAACCGCAGCAGCACCCGTGGCAGCAACCCCAGTCGCTGCTCCGGTGCAAGAGAGCGCCCCGGCGCCCGCGGTACCGGCACCCGTCCCAGCCGCACCCGCACCCGTGGCAGCGCCTGTGGCAGCCCCTGCGCCGGCAGCCGCCGCGCCCGTGGCTGTGGGTGCACCAGCGCCTGCCACCGGCCTGCCCCGCGTGCAGGCATTCACCCTGCCGCTCGATGAGCTGCACCAGGTCGCCGAAGCCTCGGGCCTGCAGTGGGTGAACTCCGATGCCGCCAAGATCGCCGCCGTGCAGGCTGCGATCGCGGCAGAGCCCAAGCCCATCCACGTGCCGCGCGAACGCCCGCCCGTGGTGGTGATCGACGAAGGCCCGCTGGTGCTGGTGGAAACCCGCCGCGACCTCTCGGCCATGAAGCTGCCGTTCGAGCAGCCTCCAGCGGCTTGATGCGCTGAACCCACAAGAAGGCGGCCTCGGCCGCCTTCTTGCTTTGGGCCCGGCCCCTGCACGCGTGCAGGGCCGATACCGGTATCCTCATGACCACGCCAACAGTGCCCACCATTCCTTGGTTCGGGCCTTACGAACCACCACGCCACCATGCTGTTCCTGCTGTCCCCCGCCAAGTCGCTGGACTATGAAACCCCGCTGCCACCCGACCTGCCGCACACGCTGCCGCAGTTCGTGCCGCAATCCAAGGATCTGATCAAGGTGCTGCGCGAAAAGTCGCCCCAGGACATCGCTTCGCTGATGTCCCTGAGCGACAAGCTCGCCGCCCTGAATGTGGCGCGCTACCAGGCCTGGAAACCGCGCTTCTCGGCCGCCAACGCGCGCCAGGCGCTGCTGGCCTTCAATGGCGACGTCTATGAGGGCCTGCAGGCACGCACGCTGGACGGCGACGACCTGCAATGGGCACAGGACCATGTGTGCATCCTGAGCGGCCTGTACGGCCTGCTGCGCCCGCTCGACCTCATGCAGCCCTACCGCCTGGAGATGGGCACGCGCCTGGCCACAGAGGCCGGCAGCAACCTGTACCAGTACTGGGGCGACCGCATCGCCAAACACCTGAACACCCGGCTGCGCGCCGACACCACGCCGGTGGTGGTGAACCTCGCCTCGCAGGAGTACTTCAAGGCCGTGGACACCCAGGCCCTCAAGGCCCGCGTGGTCGAATGCGTGTTCGAGGACTGGAAGGGCGGCGCCTACAAGATCATCAGCTTCCACGCCAAGCGCGCGCGCGGTCTGATGGCGCGCTACGCCGTCACCCAGCGCATCGCCACCCCGCACGGCCTCCAGGGCTTTGACCTGGAAGGCTACACTTTTGCTCCCGCTGCCTCCCAACCCGAGCGCCTGGTGTTCCGGCGCAAGACCAACGTGTGAGATCTGCCATGGCATCGTCTTCCGAACAGTCAGCTTCCACCGCGACCGCCGCTGCCGCGCGCCAGGCCATCACGCCCGAGCTGCGCCGCTGGATCATCGAACAGGCCGAAGCCGGCTTCGCCGCCCCCGTGGTGCTGCAGTCCATGCGCGACGCCGGCTGGAACGAGGACGTGGCCGCCGAAGCGCTGGAGATCACGCTGCAGGACCACCTCAACGCGCTGGCCGAGCAGCAGGGCCAGCCGCCCGCCGTGAAGGTGCCCGAACCCCTGCTGGACGAATCGCCGGCCCAGATCGACGCTGGCGACCGCGCGGTGAATATCCTGCTGGCCATCGCCAAGCCGCGCATCGTGGTGTTCGGAAACCTGCTGTCTGCCGAGGAATGCGACGCCCTGATCGCCGCGGCCGCGCCCCGCATGGCACGCTCGCTCACGGTCGCGACAAAGACCGGTGGCGAGGAGGTCAACGACGACCGCACCAGCGACGGCATGTTCTTTCAGCGCGGCGAGAACCCGGTGGTGCAGCGCATCGAGGAGCGCATCGCCCGGCTGCTGGACTGGCCCATCGAGAACGGCGAGGGCCTGCAGGTCCTGCACTACCGCCCCGGCGCCGAGTACAAGCCGCACTACGACTATTTCGATCCGGGCGAGCCGGGCACGCCCACCATCCTCAAGCGCGGCGGGCAGCGTGTGGGCACGCTGGTGATGTACCTCAACACGCCCGAAAAGGGCGGCGGCACCACCTTCCCCGACGTGCACGTCGAAGTGGCTCCCCAGCGCGGCAATGCCGTGTTCTTCAGCTACGAGCGCGCCCATCCCTCCACCAAGACATTGCACGGCGGCGCGCCGGTCATCGCCGGCGAGAAGTGGATCGCCACCAAGTGGCTGCGCGAGCGCGAATTCAAGTGAGGCCTGCCATGAACGACAACACCCCCGAACAATCCCAGCTGGGCAAGGCCTCGGCCTATGTCGACCAGTACGACGCCGCGCTGCTGTTCCCGATCCCGCGCGCCGGCAAGCGCGCCGAGATCGGCATCACCGCGGCCCCGCCCTTCTTCGGCGCCGACCTGTGGACCGCGTTCGAGCTGTCCTGGCTCAACCTGCGCGGCAAGCCGCAGGTGGCGCTGCTGCACATCACCATCCCGTGCGAGACGCCGAACATTGTCGAGAGCAAGTCCTTCAAGCTCTACCTCAACAGCTTCAACAACACGCGCTTCGCCGACCCGTCGGAAGTGCAGGCGCGCATCCGCACCGACGTGAGCGAGGCCGTCTGGCGCGGTGCCCAGCACCCCGCCACGGTGGGTGTGAAGCTGCTGCTGCCCGAGATGTTCGACCAGGAGCCCGTGCACGAACTCGACGGCCTGAGCCTGGACCGGCTGGACGTGGAGTGCACGCACTACCAGCCCGCGCCCGAGCTGCTGCATGCCGTGCACGACGAGCCCGCCGTCACCGAGGTGCTCACCAGCAACCTGCTCAAGAGCAACTGCCTGGTGACCGGCCAACCCGACTGGGGCAGCGTGCAGATCCGCTACACCGGCGCCCCCATCGACCAGGAAGGGCTGCTGCAGTACCTGGTGAGCTTTCGCAACCACAACGAGTTCCACGAGCAGTGCGTGGAGCGCATCTTCATGGACCTGTGGACGCGCTGCAAACCGCTCAAGCTCACGGTCTACGCGCGCTACACGCGCCGCGGCGGCCTGGACATCAACCCACTGCGCACCAGCCACCCCCAATCCCTGCCGGGCAACGTGCGCACCGCTCGGCAATGAGCGCCTGAACCGGCGCGGCCGCTCAGGGGCGTTCACGCCCTGAGCCAATCGCATCGCAACCGATTCAAGCGGTGCGCACGGGCGCGCCAGGCCACATAAAGACTGGGCAGCAGGGTACCGGCAAAGCACAGGGGCGCGGCCCAGGCTTCGCCGAAGGCACAAGTGGGCACCCAGCCCACCCAGCCCATGAGCCAGAGCGTGAGCACCAGGTCCCACAAGTGGTACTCCAGCGGATGCTCCACCCGGTGGTCCACATGCCATTGCTTGATGCGTTGGAGCTCGTTGAGCGTCATGACCATCTCCCGCCAGAGGATGTTCAATGTAAGTTTGACGTAAGAATTCGTCAAGCCCCGCCCTCTGACACCACAGCGTGCAGGCAAGAAGCGTGCCTTAGAACAATGGCCGGGTGTGCGGATCGCCCCCACGCACCCGGGGTGGTCGCGGCTCGGGCGGGCCGTCGGGCACCTCGCCCTCCCGCTCCAGCGTGCCCACGCGCACGCCCAGCAGGCGCAGCTTGCGGTCCAGCGGCACGCGCTTGAGGCACAGTCCCGCCGTGCGGCGGATGGTGGCCGCATCCTGGGTGTAGCGGTCCAGCGTCTGGTCGCGCGTGGCGATCTTGAAGTCGTCGTAGCGCAGCTTGATGCCGATGGTCTTGCCCACATAGCCCTTGCGCTGCAGGTCGGCGGCCACGCGCTCGCACAGGTCGGTGAAGATGCGGCCGAGTTCCGCCTTGTCGCGCACGGCATGCAGGTCGCGGTCGAAGGTGGTCTCGCGGCTCATGCTCACAGGCTCGCTCTCGGTGACCACGGGGCTGTCGTCGCGGCCCCAGGCCACGCGGTGCATCCAGGCCCCGCTCGACTTGCCGAAGCGTTCGATGAGCCACTGCGGGTCCTGCGCTGCCAGTTCGCCAATGGTCGTAATACCCAGCCCCGCAAGCTTCTCACCCGCCTTGGGGCCGATGCCATTGATCTTGCGCACGTTGAGCGGCCAGATCTTCGTTTCGAGGTCTTCCTCGTGGACGATGGAAATGCCGTTGGGCTTGTTGAACTCGCTGGCCATCTTGGCCAGCAGCCGGTTGGGCGCCACGCCGCTGGAGCAGGTCAGGCCTGTCACGTCGAAGATGCTTTTCTGGATGAGCCGGGCCAGAACCCGGCCCCCTTCGCGCTGGCCGCCGGGCACGTCGGTGAAGTCGATGTAGACCTCGTCCACACCGCGGTCCTGCATCACGGGGGCGATCTCGGTGATGGTGCTCTTGAACAGGCGCGAGAAGCGGCGTACCTCGTCGAAGTCCACGGGCAGCACGATGGCATGGGGGCACAGTTTGGCGGCCTTCATCATGCCCATGGCCGAGCCCACGCCGAACTGGCGGGCGGGGTATGTGGCCGTCGTGATGACCCCCCGGCCCACGTAATCCTTGAGCCGCGGGAAGTCCTCCACCGGGATGAAGTGCGGCGCGCGCAGGCCCTGGCCGTCGGGGCTCTGGTGCAAGAGCTCGTCCACCTTGCGCCGCCCGCCGCCGATCACCACCGGCAGGCCCTTGAGCTGCGGGTAGCGCAGCAGCTCGACGGATGCGAAGAAGGCATCCATGTCGAGGTGCGCGATGCGGCGCAGGCGCGGCGCGGAGGGCTCTTCAGGCAGTGGGGAGGTCACGGCCTCCATTGTGCGCAAAAGCAGCGCCACCCTGCTGTCAGCCGCCCGGCCGACGCAGGGTTGAATGGGCCGCGTTATTTCTTGGCGAGTGCCGCGTTGCGCAGGCCCTGCAGCGTGCCCGTGGGCGTGATGGCCTCGGGATCGATCAGGCAGTGCAGAACGCTGGGCAGGCCGCTGGCGCGCGCACGGGCCAGCGCGGGCGCGAATTCCTCAGTGCTGGTCACGCGCTCACCATGGCCGCCGAAGGCCTGGGCGTAGGCCTTGAAGTCGGGGTTCTTGAGCGCGGTGGCGCTGATGCGGCCCGGGTACTCGCGCTCCTGGTGCATGCGGATGGTGCCGTACATGGCATTGTCCAGCAGCACCACGATGATGGGCAGGCCGTACTGCACGGCGGTGGCGAACTCCTGGCCGTGCATGAGGAAGTCACCGTCACCGGCAAAGATCACCACCTCGCGCTCGGGCCACAGGCGCTTGCCGCCCACGCCGGCCGGCAGGCCATAGCCCATGGAGCCGCTGGTGGGCGCCAGTTGGCTGGCATAGGTGGTGAAGGGCCAGAAGCGGTGGATCCAGGTGGCGAAGTTGCCCGCGCCGTTGCAGAAGATGGTGTCGGCGGGCAGCACCTCCTTCAGGTGCTGCATCACCTGGCCCATCTGCAGGTCACCGGGGATGCGGATGGGGGCGGTGTCGCTCCAGGCCAGGTACTCGGCATGGGCGGCCTCGGCATGGGCTGCCCAGGACACGGCGGCAGTGGGGCGCACACTGGCCAGCGCAGCGGTGAAGGCCTGCGGCGTGGCATGGATGGCCTGTGCGGGCCGGTACAGCCGGCCCAGTTCGTCGGCATCGGCATGCACGTGCACCAGCGGCTGCACGGGGTTGGGAATGGCGAACAGCTCGTAGCCCTGCGAGGGCACTTCGGACAGGCGGCCGCCCAGCACCAGCACCAGGTCGGACGAACGGATGCGCGCCAGCAGCTTGGGGTTGACACCCAGTCCCAGGTCGCCGCCATAGCAGGCGTGCGTGGCCGGGAACAGCATCTGCCGGCGGAACGAGCAGTACACGGGCAGGGACCAGGCCTCGGCAAAGGCCGTGAACTCGCGCACGGCCTGCTCGGACCAGCGGCTGCCGCCCAGGATGGCCACGGGCTGCTTCGCTACGCTCAAGCGCTCGGCCAGCTCGGACATCTGCGCGGTGCCAGGGTGGGTTTCGGTCACCTGGTAGGGCAGCGCATCGGCCACGGTGGCGGCCTCGGTCAGCATGTCCTCGGGCAGGGCCACCACCACGGGACCGGGCCGGCCCGAGGTGGCAACGTGGAAGGCGCGCGAGATGAGTTCGGGCACGCGCGCCGGGTCGTCGATCTCCACCACCCACTTGGCCATGGTGCCGAACACGGCGCCGTAGTCCAGCTCCTGGAAGGCCTCGCGCCCCAAAGCGCCGCGCGCCACCTGGCCCACGAAGAGGATCATGGGCGTGGAGTCTTGGTGGGCGATGTGCACGCCGGCCGAGGCATTGGTGGCCCCCGGGCCGCGCGTGACGAAGCAGATGCCCGGCCGGCCCGTGAGCTTGCCCTGGGCCTCGGCCATCATGGCCGCGCCGCCTTCCTGGCGGCAGACGGTGACGGCAATGCTCGCGCCGTGCAGCGCGTCCAGCACGGCCAGGTAGCTCTCGCCCGGAACACAGAACAGCTGCTTGACGCCGTGGGTGATGAGCTGCTGCACCAGGATCTGGCCGCCCGTGCGGCTGGCGGCGGCGTTGCTGGAGGGGGATGGCGAAGTCATGTCAGAGGTCCGAAACGAGAGAAAAAAAAGAAATTACAGGGGACTCAGCGCAGCGCCTCGCACGCACGACGAATGCGCGCGCAGGCTTCCTGCAGGTCGGCCATGGACGCAGCGTACGAGATACGGAAGAACGGAGCCAGCCCCAGCACGCTGCCGGGCACCACGGCGACGTGAAACTCGCGCAGCAGGTAGTCGCAGAAATCCGCATCGCTGCGCAGCGTGGCGCCGCCCGGCGTGGTGCGGCCCAGCACGCCTTCGCAACTGGCAAAGGTGTAGAACGCCCCTTCGGGCACGCGGCAGCGCAGCCCGGGCGAGGCGTTGAGCGCGGCCACCACCAGGTCGCGCCGGGCCTGGAACTCGCGGCAGCGCTCGGCCACGATGTCCTGCGGACCGTTCAGCGCGGCCACGGCCGCGGCCTGGCTGATGGACGAGGCGCACGAGGTGGCCTGGCTCTGCACCACGGCCATGGCCGCGATCAGCGCGCGCGGGCCTGCACCGTAGCCGATGCGCCAGCCCGTCATGGCATACGACTTGGACACGCCGTTCACCGTGAGCGTGCGCTCGCGCAGCGCGGGCAGCACGGCCACAGGGGTGGCGAAGGCATGGCCGTCGTACAGGATGTGCTCATAGATGTCGTCCGCCAGCACCCAGACCTGCGGATGGTGCAGCACCACCTCCAGAATGGGCTTGAGCTGCTCGGCGCTGTAGGCCGTGCCGCTGGGATTGGAAGGCGAGTTGATGAACACCCAGCGCGTGCGCGGCGTGATCGCGGCGCCGAGCTGTTCGGCCGTGATGCGAAAGCCGTTGGCCTCGCTGCATGGCACGACCACGGGCACGCCGCCCGCAATCAGCACCATGTCGGCGTACGAGGTCCAGTACGGCGCGGGCAGGATGACCTCGTCGCCCGGGTTCAGGCTGGCCATCAGCGCGTTGTAGATGACCTGCTTGGCGCCGGCGCCCACGGTGATCTCGTGGGTGGCGAATTCCAGCCCGTTGTCGCGCTGGAACTTGCGCTGGATGGCGGCCTTGAGTTCGGGCGTGCCGTCCAGCACGGTGTAGTGGGTCTCACCCCGCGCCATGGCCTGCTGCGCGGCTTCCTGGATGTGCACCGGCGTGTCGAAGTCCGGCTCGCCCAGGCCCAGCACGATCACGGGCTGGCCCTGGCGCTTGAGCTCGTTGGCGGCTTGGGTGATGCGCACGATGTCCGACACACCGATGGCGCTGATGCGGTCGGCCGCGCGAAAGGCCGTGGCGGGGATGGCGGCGTTCATTGCTGGTAGGTCTCCAGGGGCTTGTCGTTGGGGGCGGCGAACAGCTGGCGCAGCGTGGTGCTCAGTGGCAGGTTCAGGCCCACATTCTTGGGCGGGATGGGGGCGACGAACCACTTGGTGTAGATCTTCTCCATCTCGCCGCTCTGCATGAGCTTGGTGAGCACGCCGTCCACGGCGGCCTTGAAGGTCGGGTCGTCCTTGCGGAACAGCAGCGCGATCGGCTCGGCGCCCAGCGGCTCGCCCACGATGCGGAAGGACGAAGGGTCCTTGGCGTTGGCGATCATGCCGGCCAGCAGGTTGTCGTCGAGCACGAAGGCATCGGCGCGGCCCGATTCGAGCAGCAGGAAGCTCTCGTGGTGGTCCTTGCCCAGCACGGTCTTGATGGGTGCGCCGCCCAGGGCGCGTTCCTGCTTGCGCAGCAGCTGCACGGCCGTGGTGCCGGTGGACGCCGCAATGGTGCGGCCCGCGAGCTGGCTGATCGACTTGAGGTCCGAATCCTTGCGCACCGCCATGCGCACTTCGCTCACATAGGTGGTCACCGCGAAGGCCACCTGCTGCTGGCGCGCGGTGTTGTTGGTGGTGGGGCCGCAGCCGATGTCGAGCGTGCCGTTCTGCACCAGCGGCAGCGTGTTCTGCGCCGTCACGGCCATGTATTCGAGCTTGGCGGTGGGCACGATCTCCTTGAGCACGCGCTCGCACAGCTCGACGTGGTAGCCCACGTACTTCTCGTTGGCGCCCAGTGCATAGGCCATGGGCGGCGAGGTTTCGCGCACGCCCAGCACCACCTTGCCGCTGGCCTTGATCTTGTCCAGCGTGTTGGTGGCCGGGGTTTGTGCATGCGCCGGTGCGAATGCAGCGCAGGCGAGTGCCAGGCCTGCGGCCAGCGCGGTGAAGGTGGTCTTGCGGAAAGATGCCATGCCGTCGTCTCCTTGTGGTTATGGTTGGGAAAGGGGTGAGAAAAAAGGGCGCTCTCAGAGGACTCTCAGATCACGTTCTTTTCGAGCAGCGGTTCATTGCGCGCGATGCGCTCGATGGACAGCGGCGACAGGTCCAGGCTGCGATAGCCGCCCGTGAGCAACAGCTCGGCCACGCACCGGCCCACGGCGGGGCATTGCTGCAGGCCGTGGCCCGAGAAGCCATTGGCGAACACCAGGTTGTCGCAGGCAGGCGAGAGGCCCACGATGGCGTTGTGGTCGAAGGTGTTCATCTCGTAGTAGCCGGCCCAGGCGCCCTGCATGCGCAGCGCCTCGAAGCCGGGGATGCGCTCGGCCAGGGTGGGCCAGACATGGTCTTCGAAGGCGTGGTACTCGGGGTCGAGCGGCGCGAAGTCCGCATCCTCGTCGGCCGGCGGTGCAAAGCCGCAGATGAAACCCTGGCCCTCGGGCCGCAGCCAGATGCCGCTGGTGTCGATGAGCAGGGGACAGCGCGGCAACGGCGCCAGGCTGGACAGATGGAACACGGTGCGGCGCTTGCCCACCACGGGCAGCGCGATACCGGCCCAGGCCGCGATGGCAGCGGCCCAGGGACCACCGGCATTCACTGCATGGCTGCAGGGCAGCGTGGTGCCGCTTTTCAGCTGCACGGCGGTGACATGCTGCACGCCATCACCGGCAGACATGTCAAAGCCCACGGCCTCGTCGGCCAGATAGCGCACGCCCTGGCTCTGCGCCTTCTTGCGCAGCGCGGTGAGCAGCAAATAGCCATCGAACCAGCCCTCGCCCGACAGGCCGAGCGAACCCAGCACCACATCCTGCAGCGCCAGCCAGGGGAAGCGCGCGGCCAGCTCGGCCGGATCGAGCAGCGCCACATCAGCACCATGGCGCTTTTGCACGGCGTGGTTGTCGCGCAGCGTGGCCTCGCCGGCCGCAGTGGCCAGGTAGAGGTAACCGCCTTCGTGCAGGCCGATGCCGGGCACATCGCCGTTGCACGCCAACAGCGTGCCCACATTGCGCAAAAAGCCGATGCCGTAGGCCGAGATCTGCACATTGATGTCGGTGGAGAACTGCTGGCGGATGGAACTGGCCGACAGGGCCGAAGAGGCCCGCGCGTAGCTCGGGTCGCGCTCCACCACCACGACATCGCAGCCCGGCTGCTGGCGCGTCAGCTCGTAGGCGATGGCGCTGCCGATGACGCCGCCGCCGATGATCACGATGGACATGGAGGTGCTCCTGCCAGCAAACTGAGCCGTTTTAGACGTCGAACTTCACGCCCTGTGCTAGCGGCAGTGCGGTGGAATAGTTGATGGTGTTGGTGGCGCGGCGCATGTACGCCTTCCAGCTGTCGGAGCCGGCTTCGCGGCCACCGCCGGTTTCCTTCTCGCCGCCGAAGGCGCCGCCGATCTCGGCGCCGCTCGGGCCGATGTTGACGTTGGCGATGCCGCAGTCCGAACCCGCAGCGGACATGAACTGCTCGGCCTCGCGCACGTTGAGCGTGAAGATCGAAGACGACAGGCCCGCGCCCACTGCGTTGTTCCAGGCGATGGCCTCGTCGAGCGTGCGGTAGCGCACGACATAGAGGATGGGCGCGAAGGTCTCGTGCAGGGCCGGGCCTTCGTGCTTTTGCAGTTCGACCAGCGCGGGGCGCACGTAGTAGGCATCGCCGCCGCCCAGGCCCGGTACGCGCTCGCCGCCGTGCACCTTGGCATCGAGGGCGCGGGCTTCTTCCAGCGCCTTCTGCATGCCGTCGTAGGCGCCGCGATCAATCAGCGGGCCGACCAGGGTGCCGGCGCTGCGCGGGTCGCCCACCTGCACGTTGCCGTACACCTTGCGCAGTTGGGGCACCAGGGTGTCGTAGATGCTGTCGTGCACGAACAGGCGGCGCAGCGTGGTGCAGCGCTGGCCGGCCGTACCCATGGCCGCGAAGGCGATGCCGCGCAGGGCCAGGTCCAGGTCGGCCGTGGGGGCGACGATGGCGGCGTTGTTGCCACCGAGCTCCAGGATGGCGCGGGCGAAGCGGGCCGCCAGGCGCGGGCCGACGGCACGGCCCATGGCCGTGGAGCCGGTGGCCGAGAGCACGGCCACGCGGGTGTCATCCACCAGCACCTCGCCGATGCCGCGCTGGCCGATCAGCAGTTCCAGCAGGCCTTCGGGCGCATCGCCGAAGCGGGCCAGGGCGCGCTGGGCGATGGCATGGGTGGCGAGGGCCGTGAGGGGCGTCTTCTCGGACGGCTTCCAGACCACCGAATCACCACAGACCAGGGCCAGGGCCGCGTTCCACGACCACACGGCCACGGGGAAGTTGAAGGCCGAGATCACGCCGCACACGCCCAGCGGGTGCCAGGTTTCCATCATGCGGTGGCCGGGACGCTCGGTGGCGATGGTCAGGCCGTAGAGCTGGCGCGACAGGCCGACCGCGAAGTCGCAGATGTCGATCATCTCCTGCACCTCGCCCAGGCCCTCGGACGGGATCTTGCCGGCCTCGATGGTCACGAGCAGGCCCAGGTCGTCCTTGGCGGCGCGCAGTTCTTCGCCCAGCAGGCGCACCAGTTCGCCGCGGCGCGGCGCCGGCACCTGGCGCCAGGCCTGGAAGGCGGCCTGCGCGCGGGCGATGGCCGCGGTGGCATCGGCAGCGGAAACCTCGTGCACGGCGCCGATGGCCTCGCCCGTGATGGGCGAGCGCACCGG
>NZ_JBKDTZ010000052.1:0-12233 GCF_046339755.1 Acidovorax sp.
ATTGCAAGTTCCACGAACTCACGCTTGACGTCCATAAGGTCTTTCGGTTGCCAGGCCATGGGGCTTCTCCCTTGCGAACGCAAAGCAGAAGTGTTTCCTATGTCTTCGCACACCTGTTTCCTATGTCCCCGGTCTATACAGGCCGCCAAGAGAAAGTTACTGCGCCGCCGGGCGCACACCCCGGCCTCCGCCCTTCAACGAAGCATGCGGCCCAATCGGGAACGAAGAACCATCACCCTCCAGAACCCCGCCTAGCCTCAGCCAACTTCACCAACACCTGCAACGCCCGATTCAGCGGTGTGGGCACCCCCAGCGCATCGCCACGCTGCACCACATACCCATTGAGATGATCGATCTCGGTAGGCTTGCCCCGCGCCAGATCCTGCGCGGTAGACGAATGCTGGCCCGGCATGGTGGCAGGAATGCCGCGCACGGCAGCATCGATATCGCCCGGGATGGCAACGCCATCGGCCTTGGCAACGGCCAGGCATTCAGCCACGGTATCGGCGATCACGTCCGTCACGCCGGGCGCCTGCACCAATTGGCCGTAGGGCTGCTGCGACAAGGCCGAAAGCGCGTTGTAGGCGCAGTTGAGCACCAGCTTGGCCCAGAGCGCGCCACGCACGTTGTCCGAGATCTGCGTGGGGATGCCGGCCGCCCCGAACTGCGCGGCCACGGCCTCGCTGCGCGGCGACGGCGCGATCACCAGCTCGCCCCGGCCGTGGTGCTGCACATGCCCGGGGCCGGCCATGGCCGTGGCCACGTACACCACGGCGGCCGCGACGGGCGTGCGCCGGTCCAGCACGGCGCGCACGCGCTCGTCGTTGTCCACGCCGTTCTGCAGCGTGAGCACCAGGGCTCCGGGAGCCAGCCAGGGCTGGATCGCGCGCGCGGCGGCCTCGGTATCGGTGGACTTCACGCAGAACAGGACCACGTCGGCGCCCTGCACGGCGCTGGCCTCGGTGCTGGCCTGCATGGGCACGTGCACGTCCAGTGATGCCGTCTGCAGGCGCAGGCCGCGCTGCTGCACCGCCTGCACATGGGCCTGGCGGCCGATCAGACTGACCGCATGGCCGGCCCGGGCCAGCAGCGCGCCGTAGTAGCAACCCACGGCGCCGGCCCCCATGACGGCAATGCGCAAGAGGGGAACATCGGCTGCAGCAAACGAGGCGGTGGTGGTCATGGAAAGGGCGTGCGGAACACGGGAAAAGGACAAGGGCGGCCTTCGACTATATCGGCCCGCAACCACCCGCGCAGGACACCCGCCGGCCGCCGCAAATCCCCTGACGTCTACTCGGAAATTAATTGATTGCAAAGACAATCAGTGTCTAGTCAATTAAATTACCGCTCCATGACATCGACACCCCAACCCTCTTCGCCCGACGTGTCCTTCTATGGCCACGGCCACAGCCCTGCCGAGGAGAGCGTGGGCTACCTGATGCGCAAGGTGATGTCGTCCATCCGCACGCAGGCGGACGCGCAACTGTCCACGCACGACCTGACCTTCGCGCAGTGGCTGCCGCTGTTCAAGATCTCCAAGTGCCAAGCTGCAGCAACGGGCCAGGTGGCCGCCACCGTGGCCGTGATGGCGCGCGAGCTGGAGACGGACGCCGCCTCCATGACGCGCACCCTGGACCGCCTGGAGGCCAAAGGCCTGGTGCTGCGCGAACGCTCGACCACCGACCGGCGCGTGGTGCACGTGGTGCTCACCCCGGAGGGCGAAAAGGTCGCCGCGAAGGTGCCCCCCGTGCTGGCCGAGGTGCTCAACACCCACTAGCGCGGCTTCACCCGCGATGAATGGCAGCTGCTGCTGAGCATGCTGCGCCGCATGCTGGCCAACGGCGACGCCGTGCGCCAGGAACAGCAGGAGCAGCCGGCCGCCTGACCTGCTCCCATTCCGGTCCTTTCCAAGACACAACACACAACAGAACAGACCATGTCCCAAGCCACTACACCCCTGTCCACCCGTGCCGCCATGGCGGCACACTTCGCCGTGTCGGCTGTCGCGCTCGCGGCCGCCCTGTTCCTGGTCGGCTGTGCCAGCCCCGGGCCGGCGCACACACCGCTGGCACAGACCACGCCCGCTGCAGTCGGCCTGAACGCCTCGGCCAGCGAATCGGCTGCGCCCTCGCAGTGGTGGACCACGCTGGGCGATGCACAGCTCAACGCTCTGATCGACAAGGCCCTGCAGGGCAGTCCCAGCCTGGCCGTGAGCCGCGCCCGCCTGGAGCAGGCGGTCGCGCTGAGCCAGGTGCGCGAAGCCGCCAACGGCCCGCAAGTGAACCTGGGCGTGGACGCCACGCGCCAGCGCTACACCGCCAACGGCCTGGTGCCTGCCCCGGTGGCCGGCAACACCTACAACAGCGGCACGGTGCAGGCGACGTTCAGTTGGTCACCCGACTTCTTCGGCCAGCATGCCGCCGAGCTGCAGGCCGCACTGGGCCAGGCGCGCGCCGCCCAGGCCGACGCGGCAGCGGCCGCCAACACCCTGGCCGCCCAGGTGGGCCGCAGCTATGTGGCCCTGGCGCGCCTGGTGTCGCAGCGCGAGGTGGCCGTGCGCGCGCTGGAACAGCGCGAAGAACAGCGCCGCCTGACCAACGACCGTGTGGCCGCAGGCCTGGACAGCCAGGTGGAACTGACCCAGGCACAGGCCGCCGTGCCCGATGCGCGCACGCAGATCGAGGCCCTGGACGAGCAGATCACCCTGGCACGCCGCCAGGTGGCCGTGCTGAGCGGCCAGGCGCCCGATGCGCTCACCACCTTGACCCCGCAACTGGCCGCCCTGCAACCCATGCCCGTGCCCGACGCCCTGGGCGCCGACCTGCTGGGCCGCCGCCCCGACGTGGTGGCCGCGCGCTGGCGCGTGGAGGCCGCCACGCAGGGCGTGAAGGTGGCGCGCACCGAGTTCTACCCCAACATCAACATCGGCGCCTTCATCGGCCTCAATTCACTGGGCCTGGACAACCTGTTCAACGCCGGCTCGCGCAAGATGGGCGTGACGCCCGAGCTGCGCCTGCCGATCTTCGACGTCGGCCGGCTGCGCGCCCAGCTGGGCGGCCGCCAGGCCGAGCTCGACGCCGCCATTGCCCAGTACAACGGCATGGTGCTCGACGCGGTGAAGGAAGCCGGCGACGCCATGGCCTCGGTGCAATCGCTCACGCGCCAGCAGGCATTGCAGGACGATGCCGCCGCCAGTGCCGAGAAGGCCTACCGCTTCGCGCAGGAGCGCTACCGCGCCGGCCTGGGCAACTACCTGGTGGTGCTTTCCACCGAAAGCCAGGTGCTGGCCCAGCGCCGCCTGGCCGTGGACCTGCGCGCCCGCCAGCTCGACACCCGCCTGCAGTTGATGAAGGCCCTGGGCGGCGGCTGGACTGACGACACCGCCGTGCTGCAGACCGCCGCAGCGCACTGAACCACCGCACCGACACAAGCACACACAACAGGCACATACCGAGGACCCTTGCCATGAGCGAAGCCGCCACCCCCAACAACCAAGCAACCAACCCCGCGCGCCGCCGCGGCCTGACCCTGATCGCCGCCGCGGTGGCCATTGCCGCCATCGGCTGGGGTGCATGGCACTGGGCCAATGGCCGCCATGTGGAAACCACCGACAACGCCTATGTGGCGGGCAACGTGGTGCAGATCACGCCGCAGATCGGCGGCACCGTGGTCTCCATCGGCGCGGACGACACCGACTACGTGAAGGCCGGCCAGTTGCTGGTCAAGCTCGACCCGGCCGACGCCCGCGTGGCGCTGGAGCAGGCCGAGGCCCAGCTGGCGCAGACGGTGCGCGAAGTGCGCACGCTGTTCGCCAACAACTCCACCCTGAAGGCCCAGGTCAGCCTGCGCAGCGCCGATCTGGCGCGCGCCCAGGCCGAGGCTGCCCGCCTGCAGGACGACGTGGCCCGCCGCGCCCCGCTGATGGCCAGCGGCGCCGTGGGCAAGGAAGAGTTCCAGCATGCCACGGCCCAGGTCACGGCCGCCAAGAGCACGGTGGCCGCCGCCCAGGCCGCCGTGGTGGCCGCGCAGGAGCAGCTGGCGGCCAGCCAGACGCAGACCGAAGGCACCTCCATCGAGCAACACCCCAACGTGCAGCGCGCCTCGGCCCGCGTGCGCGAGGCCTACCTGGCCGTGCAGCGCGCCCAGCTGGTGGCCCCGCTCGACGGCCATGTGGCCAAGCGCGGCGTGCAGGTCGGCCAACGCGTGCAGGCCGGCGCCCCGCTGATGACCCTGGTGGCCCTGAACGACCTGTGGGTGGACGCCAACTTCAAGGAAAGCCAGCTGCAGAACCTGCGCATCGGCCAGCCCGCCGAACTCGAGGCCGACGTGTATGGCACCAAGGTCATCTACCACGGCACCGTGGCCGGCCTGGGCGCCGGCACCGGTGCGGCCTTTGCCCTGCTGCCGGCGCAGAACGCCACCGGCAACTGGATCAAGGTGGTGCAGCGCGTGCCCGTGCGCATCGCGCTCGACCCCAAGGAGGTGGCCCAGAACGCGCTGCGCGTGGGCCTGTCGATGGAGGTGAAGGTGGACACCGCCAACCAGAGCGGCAAGACCCTGGCCGACACCCAGCGCACCACGCCCGTGGCCTCCACCGCCGTGTTCGACGCGCAGTTCAAGGCCGCCGACGACGAGGTGGCCAACATCATCGCCGCCAACCTGGGCCGCAAGGCCGTGGCAGTGGCCTCGCCCAAGGTGCTGTCGCAGGCGCAGGCCGGCACGGCGGTGCAGGCACAGAACCACGCATCCGCGCCCGTGCGCACGCCCGTGGTGCAGTGATCGGGGGTGCGCATGAGCACCGCCAACCCCACTGCAGACCAGGGGGCCGCGCCAGCGGCGCCCCCGGTCCCTGCAGCCCCACCGGGCCCGCCTGCGGCCTACCCCCCGCTGCAGGGCACGGCCCTGCTGCTGGGCACACTGTCGCTGTCGCTGGCCACGTTCATGAACGTGCTGGACTCGTCCATCGCCAACGTCTCCATCCCCGCGATTGCCGGTGACCTGGGCGTGAGCCCGGGCCAGGGCACCTGGGTCATCACCAGCTTCGGCGTGGCCAATGCCATCTCGGTCCCGCTCACGGGCTGGCTCACGCAGCGCTTCGGCGCGGTGCGCCTGTTCACCATGAGCGTGATGCTGTTCGTGCTCACCTCCTGGCTGTGCGGCTTTGCCTCGTCGCTGGAGATGCTGGTCTTCTTCCGCGTGCTGCAGGGCCTGGTTGCCGGGCCCATGATCCCGCTGTCGCAGACCCTGCTGCTGGCCAGCTACCCGCGCGCCCTCGCCGGCACGGCGCTGGCCCTGTGGGGCGTGACCACCCTGGTCGCGCCCGTGGTGGGGCCGCTGCTGGGTGGGTGGATCACGGACAACATCTCCTGGCCGTGGATCTTCTACATCAACGTACCCGTGGGCCTGCTCGCGGGCATGCTCACCTGGGGCATCTACCGCAAGCGCGAGACAGCGATCAGGAAGCTGCCGATCGACACCGTGGGCCTGTCCCTGCTGGTGCTGTGGGTGGGCGCACTGCAGCTCATGCTGGACAAGGGCAAGGAGCTCGACTGGTTCGCCTCCAGCGAGATCATCATCATGGCCGTCGTCGCGGTGGTGGCGTTCGCCGTGTTCCTGGTCTGGGAGCTGACCGACAAGCACCCGGTGGTGGACCTCAAGCTCTTCAAGGGACGCAACTTCACCTTCGGGGCGCTGGCCCTGTCGGTGGCCTATGCGCTGTTCTTCGGCAACGTGGTGCTGCTGCCCCTGTGGCTGCAGCAGTGGATGGGCTACACCGCCACCTCGGCCGGCATGGCGCTGGCGCCCGTGGGGGTGTTCGCCATATTGCTCACGCCGCTGGTGGGCAAGAAGGTGGGCCAGTGGGATCCGCGGCGCATGGCGACGGGGGCGTTCATCGTGTTCGGCATCGTGCTGTGGATGCGCTCGCAGTTCACTGTGCAGACGGACTTCATCCACATCCTGATCCCCACGCTGCTGCAGGGTGCGGCCATGGCGTTCTTCTTCATCCCGCTGACCACGCTGACGCTGGCGGGCATTGCGCCGGAGCGCATTCCGGCCGCTGCCGGCCTGAGCAACTTCGTGCGCATCACCGCCGGGGCCATGGGCACGTCCATCGCCACCACGCTGTGGGAGAGCCGCGCCGCCATGCACCATGCCCACCTGACCGAGGGCCTGGTTCAGGGCCAGGGCGTGTTCGCCAGCACGCTGGATGGGCTCACGGCGTCGGGCATGACGCAGCTGCAGGCACTGGCGCAGGTCAACCGACTCATTGACCAGCAGGCCTTCACGCGCGCGGCCGACGACATCTTCCTGGCGTCGGCCGGACTGTTCCTGCTGTTGATCGGGCTGATCTGGCTGACCAAGCGGCCATCGCAGGGCGGTGCGGCACCCGCCGACGCGGGCGGGGCGCACTGAGCGGCAGGCCCTGAGGCAGGACAAGGCGGCGCAGCCCTCGGGCTCGCCGCCTTTTTCATGCTCCCTTGCTGGCCTTGGCTCGGGTGCGCGAGGCCGGCAGCTCGGGCGTGCTGGTCACGCTGGGCGCCCGGCTGAGCACGTTGTTGGCATTGACCAGGGTCTTGAGCATGGCCATGAACAGTTCGCCCTGCTCGGGCGGCAGGGGCGCCAGCATGCGCTTTTGCGCACGGCGCATGCCGGGCTCGACCTGGCGCAGCAGGTCTTCGCCCGCGGGCGTGAGCGTGAGCAGGCGCACGCGCCGGTCGCCCGGGCTGCTGTTGCGCACCATCCAGCCGCGCGCTTCCAGCCGGTCGATCACGCTGCCGATGGTGGACGTATCGAAGCCGATGCGGCCGGCCAGGCGGCGCTGGTCCAGCCCCGGCTCACGCTGCACGGCGGCCAGCGCGCCGAACTGCACGGGGGTGATGCCAAACTCCTGCGTCTCTTCGAGGAAGATGGCCACCGCGATTTGCTGCAGCCGGCGGATGTAGTGCCCGGGCAGTTCTTCGAGCGCAGGCGAATGGGAGGGAGAGGACATGGCAGCAGCAATGGCGACAGAAAGGGAACAACGGCGGCAGTCCGCGAGGCCGCAGTCTATCGGAAGCTGCCGACGGCCTGAACGCTCAGTGCGCGTGCGCTGCGGGTGCTGCCCTGCGGAAGGCGGGCAGCTCCGCACAGGCTGCGTCGACAGCACTGATGCGTGGCCAGCGCGCCAGGTCGACCTGGAAGCGGCGCGCACTCTCGACCTGCGGCACCAGGTAGACGTCAGCCAGGGTGGGCGCGTGTCCGAAGCTGAAGGCACCGCGCCCGGCATCACGCGCCAGCAGGGCCTCGTAGGCGTCGAAGCCCGCGGCGATCCAGGTGGAGCACCAGGCGTTGACCGCGACCTCGTGGCAACCGAGCTGGTGGCGCAGGTATTCGAGGATGCGGCGGTTGTTGACCGGGTGGATGTCACAACCCACCAGCGCGGCCAGGGCCCGCACCTGGGCCCGGGCATCGGCGCCGGCGGGCAGCAGCGGGGGTTCGGGGTAGCACTCCTCCAGCCATTCGATGATGGCGGGCGACTGGATCAGGGTCTGGCCCTCGTGCTCCAGTGCGGGCACCAGCATCTGCGGGTTGACGGCCCGGTAGGCCTCGCCCAAATGCTCCTCCTGGCGCAGATCGACGGGAATGTGCTCGACGTCCAGGCCCTTGAGGTTCAAGGCGATGCGCAGCCTGTGCGAGGTACCGCTGCGAAAGAAGTGGTGCAGCTTCATTCTGCGGGCCCCACCGTGAGGGCGATGCTGCCCACGCCGTCCACATGGCCCTCGATGCGGTCGCCCGGCAGCACGGCGCCCACGCCTTCGGGCGTGCCGGTGTAGATGAGGTCGCCGGGCTGCAGGTGGTAGAACTGCGAGAGGTCGGCAATGATCTCGCGGATGCTCCAGATGAGCTTGTCCACATCGGACTGCTGGCGCACCTGGCCGTTGACGCTGAGCGCGATGGCACCGCGCTCGATCACCACGCCGGGCAGGGGCATGATCTCGGAGGCGATGGACGATTGCTCCACATCCTTGCCCAGGTCCCAGGGCCGGCCCTTGTCGCGCGCCACCAGCTGCAGGTCGCGCCGCGTCATGTCCAGGCCGCAAGCGTAGCCGTAGATGTGGGTGTGCGCCTGCTCGGGCGCGATGCGAAAGCCGGCCATGCCGACCGCCAGCACCAGCTCCATCTCGTAGTGGTAGCTCTCGGTGCCTGGCGGGTAGGCGACGGTGGCGCCGGACTCCACCACGGTGGACGGCGACTTGGTGAAGTAGAACGGCCGCTCCTGCGACTTGTCCACGGGCCGGCCCATCTCGACGGCATGGGCATGGTAGTTGCGGCCCACGAAGAACAGGCGGTTCACGGGCAGGCGCGCGGCCTGGCCGCGCACGGGCAGCGAGACGATGGCGGGAGGGGTCCAGAGATAGGTGGTGGACATGCGGGGCTTTCCAAAAAAAGCAAAAAGGGATTGCGCGGCCATCAGCCGCGGTTCTCGAACACGCCCAGCTTGCGGTGCAGCGGGCTCTCGTCGGCGATGAAGAGGAAGGCCGGCGCATCGGCCGAGCGGTTGGCCAGGGTGACGGCGGTGTAGCCCGGGGCGCAGCAGGTGTCGGCCTCGGCCAGCACGAAGCGCTGCGCGTCCTGTACCTGCAGCTCGGCCGCGCCTTCGATGAGGTGGAACACCATGGCCGGGGAGCGCGCCGGCAGGCGCAGCACCTGGCCTGGGCGCAGCATCAGCGCGTAGAAGCCCAGGATGGTCTCGGCATCGGCGCCGGTCTCGGGGTTCACATAGGTGATCTGCACCGACTCCAGCGCGGGCTGGTCGGCCGCCAGCGATTGCAGGGCCGCACGCGCCTGCGCCCAGGGGTAGCGCAGCAGCGGGTAGGCACGCGCCGAGCGCTCGAACACCGGCGTGGGCAGCATGCCGCCGCGCGCATAGGCGCGGTCGCCCGCCGCGCCAGTGACGTCCTGGCGTGGGCCGTCCACATGGTAGGACACCTCCAGGTAGTAGGCCAGCGGCAGGTCCAGCACATCGAGCCAGACCACGGGCTCGGTGCCCTCGTGGCCATGCTCGTGCCACAGACCCGTGGGCGTGAGGATCAGGTCGCCACGTTCCATGGGGCAGCGCTCGCCGTCCACCGTGCTGTAGGCGCCCTCGCCTTCCACCACCATGCGCACGGCATTGGGCGTGTGGCGGTGCGCAGGCGCCCACTCGCCGGGCAGCAGCAGTTGCATGCCCAGGTACATGGCGGCGCTGGCCTGCATGCTGTCCGGCCCATGGCCGGGGTTGGCCAGCACCAGCACCCGGCGTTCGGCCTTCTCGATGGGGGTGAGTTCGCCCGCCTGCATCAGCAGCGGCCGCAGCGCCGCATAGGGCCAGTGCGTGGCCTGGGTGCGCGGCCGGGGCTTGCCGGGCGGCAGCATGGCGCGCAGGCTGGGCCACAGGGGCACGAGGTTGCGCTCGGCGAGTGCATCGCGGTAATCCTGGGGCAGGTCTTCCAGGCGTCCAAGTTCTTGCATCGGTGCTGTCTCCTTGCGGTTCAATGCGCGGCCAGGCAGTTGCCCACGTTCCAGCCGTAGAGCCACTCCATCGCGTCGTAGAAGCGCTCGGCACTGCGGCCGCGCCACAGGTCGTTGCGCACCAGGCGCTCCACGCCCTTGGCGTGGTAGATGCGGCCCATTTCGCGGCCCGAGAGCACGATGCGCGCGGTGCGTGCCACGCGCGAGCGCTGGTACAGGTCGAGCGCGGCGTCCCACCCGTTGCCGTGCACGCGAAGGGCTTCGCCCAGGGTCACGGCATCCTCCAGCGCCATGCAGGCGCCCTGCGCCAGGTACTGGGTGGTGGGGTGGGCGGCATCGCCGATCAGAGTGGCGCGGCCGTAGGTCCACTGGGCGATGGGGTCGCGGTCGGCCGTGGCCCAGCGCTTCCAGCTCTTGGGCAGGTCGATCAGTTGGCGGGCGCGCGGGCAGATGTCCTGGAAGTAGCTCTGCACCTCTTCGCGGCTGCCTTCGGTCACGCCCCACTCTTCCTGGCCGCGGCTGTGGAAGGTGACGACCACGTTGTACTGCTCGCCGCCCCGCAGCGGGTAGTGCACCAGGTGGCAGTGCGGGCCCACCCAGATGCTGGCGGCGTTCCAGCGCAGTTCCTCGGGGAAATCCTCGCGCTCCACCACGGCGCGGTAGACCACGTGGCCCGTCACGCGCGCCGGGTCGCCCACATACTGCTGGCGCACCACGGACTTGACGCCGTCGGCCCCGATGAGCGCCACGCCGCGCCAGGCCTTACCGTGCTGGTCAATGGCGGTGACCGTGCCCGCGCCCTGTTCCACCCGCTCGATGCGGGTGTGCGTTTGCAAGCGCACGCGCCCGGTCGCAAGCGCGCCTTCGAGCAGGCAGTTGTGCGCGTCCACACGGTGGATGACCGCATAGGGGTTGCCGAAGCGGGCGCGGAAAGCCTCGTCCGTGGGGATGCGGCCCACCTGGTATTCGTCCAACGCGTCGTGCATCACCATGCAGTCGGTGAACACCGAGCGGCTGCGCGCCTGCTCACCCACGCCCAGCGCATCGAAAGCGTGGAAGGCATTGGGACCCAGTTGCATGCCAGCACCGATCTCGCCGATGGCGGGCGACTGCTCCAGCACCTGCACCTCGAAACCCTGGCGCACCAGGGCCAGCGCCGCCGCCAGCCCGCCGATGCCACCGCCGGCCACCAGCACGGGAAGGCCGGCGGCGCGCGCCTTTGTCTGCTCCATGGTTCACCTCATCAATAAATTTAATCAGTACACTGATTATTAGTGTAGCAATCCAGCAGTCACAAATGCAAGTCCTTACCGGTCCTTTTCTGCGTTTTCAATGCATCAAGGGTTTTCACCGAGCGCGCCAAACACCGGCCGGATCTATGATTTTCATCAGCATACTGTCAATCAGCCATCCAACAATCGGCCACACATCCAGGAGACATCCATGAACCAGACCACCCGACACCCCTTGCTGCTCTCGCTCGCCTGTACCGGCATGCTGGTGGTAGCCTTGGGCACCAGCCATGCCCAGGGCAGCGACTTTCCGAACAAGCCGGTCACGCTCTACACCGCCTTTGCCGTGGGCAGCGGACCCGATGCTGTGCTGCGGCTGGTGGCGCACAAGCTCTCGACCCAGTGGAAGCAGACGGTGACGGTGGACAACCGCCCCGGCGGCGGCGGTTTCATCGCCATGGACGCCGCCAAGCGCGGCGCGGCTGACGGCTACACGCTGCTGCAACTGGACAGCGAGCACCTGGCGGCCGTGCCGCACCTGTACAAGAAGCGCAACGTCGACACGCTCAAGACCTTCGACCCGGTGGCGCCGCTGTTCCGTACGCCCTTCATGGTGGCCGTGCCTGCGCAATCGCCCTGGAAGAACATGACCGACCTGCTGAACGACGCCAAGGCCAAACCCGGCGGGCTGAGCTATGGCTCCTGGGGCGTGGGCAGCCCGGGCCACCTGGGCGGCGAGTGGCTCGAATCCATCACCGGCGTGCGCATGACCCATGTGCCCTACAAGGAGGTGAGCCAGCTCTACACCAACGTGGCCACCGGCGAGGTGGCCTGGAGCTTTGCCAGCATTCCATCGAGCCAGGGCGTCTACAAGGCCGGCAAGATCAAGTACCTGGCCGTGGCTGCGCCCAAGCGCATCCCGCAGCTGCCCGACGTGCCCACCGTGGCCGAGGCTGGCGGCCCGGCGCAGTTGGACGTGAACTCCTTCGTGGTGCTTGTCGCCCCCAAAGGCGTGCCGGCTGCCGTGCGCAGCAAGATCCACGCGGATGTGCTGGCCGTGCTGACCGACCCCGAGGTGCGCGAGCGCTTCAACACTTTTGCCTTCGAACCGCTGGCCTGGTCGGTCGACGAGATCGGCCGCAACGCGGCGGCCAAATCCAGCCAGTATGAGCAGCTGATCACCAAGGCCGGCATCGCGCTGGACTGAAGTTCCCACAAGCTGAGTCGGAAAAGCCTGACGCGCTTGCACGCTCGCCGCCTTCGGTCCAGCACGCGGGGAGATCGAACAATGCAGCCATCCACAACAAAAGGAACAACTGCCATGTCGCTCTCCCTCATTCTCCTGATCGTCCTGATCCTCATCCTCGTCGGCGCGCTGCCCACGTGGGGCCACAGCCGTTCGTGGGGCTATGGGCCCAGCGGCGGCATCGGCCTGGTGGTGCTGATCCTCGTGATCCTGCTGCTCATGGGCAGGATATAAAAAGAGAGGCCCACCCTCCCCAAAAAGAA
>NZ_JBKDTZ010000053.1:0-11317 GCF_046339755.1 Acidovorax sp.
AGCTGCGGCGAGTCGGCGGTGGCGGGGCGGTCGCGGTTCATCGCGCCCCCCGGGACAGGCGCAGCAGGCGCGAGCTGACCGACAGGCCGGCCTTGCCGATGGCGTCGGCGTTGATGTCGAAGACGATGCGGTCGCCCTCGCGGTGCAGGACGATCATGATCTCCGGCGGGGCGGCGGCCGGGTCGTCGGTGATGGTCAGCACGGCTGTCCTGCCGGGCAGGGCGCGCAAGGCACGCAGGGCGCGGTCGGTGTCGGCGCCGCTGAGGACCAGCACACGGCAGTCGTTGAGCTCATTGGCCTCCCACAACCGGATGCGGATGGGGTTGTCCTCGCGCGCGGGCCTCCCCTCCAGCGCCAGCAGGTTGCGCTTCAGGGGGCTGAAGGGGGATACGCAGATGGTCCAGTCGGCGCCGGCACGGCCATCGCCCTGCGGCCATTCGACAAACTGGATGAAGTTGAAGACATAGGCCGCCTTCAGCTCGTTTTCGCCCACCCGCTCCTGCGCACCGGCCCCCTGGCCGCACGCGAGTACGCACAACCCCACCAGCAGGGCTTGGTACAGGCGGTGCAGGTGTGGCATGGCCTAGAACGCATGGGTGAGCTTGAGGCGCAGGGTCCTGCCGTCATGCACGATCGAGTCCCCCCGGATCTCGAAGGATGCAGGGTCGGCATAGCGCCGGTCCAGCAGGTTGTAGATCCCGAAGGACACCTCCGTTCCCGCCAGCCGCGTGGTGTAGTTCAGGTTGGCCACCGCATGGGCCGGCAGGCGCGATGCCAGGGTGCTGCGCGCGCCGATGGCGATGGCCTCCAGCCCCAGGCGCCCCCGTGCCCAGGGGGCGGCGTCGGCATTGCCGATGGCGGTGGACCACTGCGCCTTCAAGAGGTGCCGGGGCGAATTGGCCAGGGTCTGCCGCGTCAGGGTATCGCGCGCCCGCTGCCAGCTGTAGGCCAGGCGCAGCCGGGCATCGGGGCCAAGGCGCTGCTCGACCTCCGTCTCCACCCCGTACACGCCGACGCTGTTGCCGGCGTTGCTGAACATGAGGCGGTCCGGCTGCGGCGCATCGCCAATGGCCAGCAGATGCGAGACACGCGACTGGAATACCGTGACCAGCGCGCGGGTGGCTCCCGCGGGGGCATGCTCCAGTACCAGCTCGGTGGTGCGGATGCGCTCGGAGCGCAGGCTGTCCGTGCCCACCACCCCGCCGGGGGTCTCGACCCGGTAGTCGCGCTCATAGGCGTTGGGCGGCCGGTAGGCCGTTCCATACAGCAGCTTGACGGCCGTGGCCGGCCCCACCAAGTACACCAGGCCCAGGCGCGGGTGCAGGCCGCCCCGGCTGTCCGAGTGCTTGCCCCAGCGCAGCCCAGCATGCAGCACCAGGTCGGGGCGCAGGGCCACCTCGTCCTGCAGGTAGATGCCCATGACATCGCCGCTGCCGCTCCTGTCCAGAAGGTATGCTTCGGGCGCCAGGTCCAGGTTGCGCTGGGTGATGTCCAGATCCCGCCGGTAGTCCATGCCCCAGGAGATCTTGTGCCGCTGAAACGCGGTGCTCATCCATTGCAGTTCCGAGCCCACCCAGCGGCCGCGGCCGATGTCGCGGTTGGCTGTGATGGGCGGGTAGTCGTAGACATAGTCGCCCGCATACCGATACTGGCCGCCATGGAGCCTTGCCGTGAAATGCAGGGTGGGGTTCCACTGCCCGGCGTACTCTGCCGCGAGGCGGGTGCTGGAATCGATCACGCGCGAGCGCGGGTCGTTGAACACCTGCGAAAACGCTGCGGTGGGCAGGCCCTTCTGGCGCTCGCCGTGCGTCAGGGACAGCGTGACGCCCCCGCGCCGGAACTTGGCAAAGAAACTGGTGCTGCGGTCAAAGTCCAGACCCTGTGCGATGCCCTGGTTCTGGCCCGGCGTATCGTAGGCCGGAAAGTACAGGTCCTCGCCCCGTTGGGTGGAGCGCGTTGCGGACACCAGCCAGTCGCCGCCATATCCGTCCACCGTGCCGAGCGAAAAGCGCAGCCGGGCGTGGCCGTGGCTGCCCAGTTCGGTGCCGAGCTGCGCGCCCTTCATCTGCCGGCCTTCACGCGTGATGATGTTGACCACGCCGAAAAAGGCATTCGCGCCATAGACGGCCGCGCTCGGGCCGGGCACGAACTCCACGCGTTCGATCAGGTCGATGTCGATGGGGAAGTCCGTGCCCACCGGCGCCTGGTCGTACAGGTTGTCATTGAAGCGCACCCCGTCGACCAGCAACAGCACGCGGGTGTTGTAGTCCCCCGGCGTGGAAAAGCCGCGCATGCCCAGGTAGTGGTAGGACCGGTCGTAAGACACATACAGCCCGCGCATGCTGGCCAGGATCTCGGCCAGGTTGCGGTAGCCGAAGGTGCGGATGTCTTCCGCAGTAACCACGCTCACCGCGGCGGGGGCCTCCAGCGCGCTTTGCAGGTAGCGGCTCGCGGTGCGAACCTCCATCTGCATCAACTGCTCCAGCGGCAGCTGGGCGACATCGGCCTCGGCCCGGGCGCCGGGCACCAGACAGACGGCCATGCAGATCCCGAGGGCAAGCCGACTGCTTTGTGCACATGAGGTTGTTGTTGTCATGGCGTCCCTGACGTGGGCCTGTCCGGTCATCGCTGCAAGCGATGCCCAGCCGCGGTAACAAGTGCTTTCATCCTACTCTTCTGGTGGCTGCGAGGGACTGGGTTTACCTTAGTTGATGGTTGTCGGCGACCAGGCACCCGCTGCATGAATATACGCAATGCGTTTTATGAATTTGCTCATTGCGTATAATTCAGGGCCATGAACAGCCAGCAAGACTTCCTGCGCGACGCAATGCGCCGCCTCAACCTGACGCGCGATGCGTTTTCCGACCGGCTGGGCGTGCGCCGCCGGGCCTTGGACACCTGGCTGCTGCCGGCCGATTCAGGCGAGGCCCGCAGCATGCCGGACATGGTGGAGAAGTTCGTCTCGGAGATCCTGCTCACGCATGCCGCGCACAGCACTGGCGAAGAGCGGGGCAGGGCGCCCGCCGCCCAGCCGCTGGCGCAGCGCATCGCGGCCGAGGGCCGGCCGCACCTGCTCTCGGTGGCGCAGTTCGACCGGGGCAGCCTGGAAGAACTGTTCCAGGTCGCCGACCTGATGCAGCCCATCGCCCGGCGCCAGAAGGTCTCGCGTGTGCTCGAAGGGGCCGTGCTGGGCAGCCTGTTCTTCGAGGCCAGCACGCGCACCCGGGTGAGCTTTGGCGCGGCGTTCTGCCGCCTGGGCGGCACGGTGTGCGACACGACGGGATTCACCTTCTCGTCCATGGCCAAGGGCGAGTCGATCTACGACACCAGCCGCGTGATGGCCGGCTATGTGGATGCGCTGGTGGTGCGCCACCCCGAGCAGGGGGCCGTAGCCGAGTTCGCGCGTGCCACCAACATCCCCGTGATCAACGCCGGCGACGGCCCGGGCGAGCACCCGAGCCAGGCCATCCTGGACCTTTACACCATCCAGCGCGAGTTCTCGCGCCTGGGCAAGCTGGTTGACGGCACGCATGTGGCGATGGTCGGCGACCTCAAGTACGGCCGCACGGTGCACTCCCTCATCCGACTGTTGGCGCTGTACAAAGGGCTCAAGTTCAGCCTGGTGGCTCCGCCGTCGCTGGAGATGCCGCCCTACCTGCTGGAGCTGGTGGCGCGCAACGGCCATGTGATCGAGCAGACTTCGTCGCTTCAGGAAGGGCTGCGCGGCGCCGACGTGGTGTACGCCACGCGCATCCAGAAGGAGCGCTTCGTGGGCGAGGCGATCGAGGGCTACACGCCCGAGTTCCAGATCCGCAAGTCGCTGGTGGACGAGCTGTGCAAGAGCGACACCATCCTCATGCACCCGCTGCCGCGCGATGGGCGCCCGGGCGCCAACGACCTCAGCACCGACCTGAACCACGACCCGCGCCTGGCCATCTTCCGCCAGACGGACAACGGCATCCCCGTGCGCATGGCGCTGTTCGCGGTGCTGATGGGGGTCGAGAACCAGGTAGCGCGCTCCATGCGCGATGCCGGCTGGCGCTCGCCCTCGCACATCGGGCCGGACGATGCGGTGTTTGATGGACTGGACTGAGGGAAAACCCTTGGAGGCACTACACTCGCTGCCTTCCCCCGCGCCGCTGCTTCCCTCGTGAACTCCCCCGTCTTCGCCTCCCTGATCCCCGTCGTCCTGTTCATCGCCATTGGCTTCCTGTCGGGCAACCGGGGCTGGATACGGGCGGGCTCGGTCAAGGACCTCTCTAACCTGGTGTTCATGGTGCTGACCCCGGCGCTGCTATTCCGAACCATGGGTTCAGTGCACCTGGGCGATGTGGATTTTGCGCCCATCGCCGCGTACTTCGCGGCGGCGGGGCTGGTATTCGGCGGCACCATGCTGCTGCAGGGCTTCACCAGCCTGGCGGCGGCGCGGGCGCTGGCCAACATGTTCAGCAACACGGTGATGATCGGTGTGCCGCTGGTGGGCCTGGTGTTCGGTGAGGCCGGTCTGGTCACGCTGTTCACTCTGATCTCGCTGCACGCGCTGATTTTGCTCACCGCCGCCACCGTGGTGTTCGAGCTGGCGGCGGCACGCGAGCGCGCCGGCACCCCGGGGCATGAAGGCCGGTCCATGCTGCGCACGGTGCTCATGGCCGTGCGCAACGGCATCATCCACCCGATTCCCTTGCCCATCATCGCGGGCCTGCTGTATGCGCAGACGGGCCTGCCGATCCCGCTGGTCATCGACAAGCCCCTGGAGCTGCTGGGCCAGGCCCTGGGGCCGCTGGCGCTGCTGCTGGTGGGCGTGACGCTGGCCTTCACCAAGGTGGGCACCCATTTCCGCGCGGCCATGCGCATCGCGCTGGTCAAGTGCCTGGTGCACCCCATCGCCATGGCGGCGGTGGGCTGGGCCATGGGCCTGTCGGGCATGCCGCTGGCCGTGATGGTGGTGGCGGCCTCGCTGCCCGTGGGGGCCAATGTGTTCCTGTTCTCGCAGCGCTACGAGGTGGCGCAGGACGAGGTGACGGCCAGTGTGGCCGTATCCACCGCTCTGGCTCTGATCACCATGCCGGTGGTGATCATTTTGGTGACCAGGTACCTGGTCTGATTCAGGGCGCAAGCCGCTCTCGCACCCAGTCCGCGCCGTCGAGGCGGTAGCGCAGCCGGTCGTGCAGGCGGCTCTTGCGGCCCTGCCAGAACTCCCATTGCTCGGGCTTCAGTCGGTAGCCGCCCCAGTGCGGCGGGCGCGGGGGGCTCAGCAAAAACTGGGCGCCGTACTTGGCCGCGTTGGCCACCAGCACACTGCGGCCAGAGATGACCTGGCTTTGCGGGCTGGCCCAGGCGCCGATGCGTGAATCGAGCGGGCGGCTGGCAAAGTAGGCGTCGCTTTCTTCGTCGCTGACCTTTTCCACCACGCCCTCGATGCGCACCACGCGTTCCAGCTCCACCCAGTGGAACTGCAGGGCCGCAAACGGGTTGCCTGCGATCTGGCGGCCCTTGCGGCTCTCGTAATTGGTGAACCAGACAATGCCGCGTTCGTCATAGCCCTTGATCAGCACGATGCGCGTGCTGGGGCGCAGGTCCCCGCCCACGGTGGCCAGGGTCATGGCGTTGGGCTCGGGCACCTGGGCGGAAATGGCTTCCTTGAGCCATTGATCAAACTGCTGCAGGGGTGCAGCATGCGAGGCTTCTTCGTTGAGTTCGGCGCGTTCGTAGCTCTTGCGCAGATCGGCGATGGAGGTGGTCATGTCCACGATTGTGCACCCGCACAAACCGCCCTTGGGGAGGCCGGTTGTTGCCGAATAAAAATTCGCTTATATTGGAATGGCGATGAAACCCAAAGACGATGAAAAGCAGCGCGCGATTGCGCAGGCCACCTTCGACCTGGTGGGCCAGACCGGGCTGAGCGGCCTGACCATGGCCCAGATTGCGCGCGCCGCGGGCATCGCCACGAGCACGCTGTATGTGTACTACCCGTCCAAGGACGACCTCATCAGCCAGCTCTACCAGGACGCCAAGACCGTGACCGCCGCCCGCATCATGGAAGGCGTGGTGCCCAGCCTGCCGTACCGCGCGCGCGTGCGCCGCATCTGGGAAAACCTGCTGCGCCACCGGCTCGACCAGCATGCCGAAGTGGTGTTCCAGGAGCAGTACTACAACTCGCCCTGGTTCACCGAGGGCAACCGCGAGTTCTCCACGCGCCTGATGGCCGGCTTCTACGCCCTGATGCAGGAGGGCCAGCAGCAGGAGATATTGAAAGCCGTGCCGGTGCCCTTGCTCACGGCCAGCCTGATCGGATCGGTGCGCGAAACCGCCACCCTGGTGCGCACGGGCGTGCTGCCCGACGACGAAGCCCTGCACCAGATGGCCTTCACGCTGTGCTGGGACGCCCTCAAAGCATGAGCCAGCGATTTGCGCTTTGATCGAATAAACATTCTCTTAAAAATGCCGCCGCACGACCTGTCCCTGTACCTGCTGCGCCCCGATCACAGGCGATGGCGCCGCTGACATGTCGCCGCTTTACCGTTCTACCCGTTTCCCCCAAAAAACATCCCCCACGGAGAACCCACGATGCCCACCTTGAATATCAATGGCAAAGACACGGCCGTCGACGCCGACGAATCCACCCCCATCCTCTGGGCCCTGCGCGACACGCTGGGCATGACCGGCACCAAGTTCGGCTGCGGCCAGGCTTTGTGCGGGGCCTGCACGGTGCACCTGAACGGTGCGCCGATCCGCTCATGCGTCACGCCGATCTCGGCGGCGGCAGGCCAGAAGATCACCACCATCGAGGCCATTGCCGCCAGCGACAAGGTCGGCAAGGCCGTGCACGCCGCCTGGGTCAAGCACGACGTGGCGCAGTGCGGCTACTGCCAGAGTGGCCAGATCATGAGCGCCACGGCCCTGCTCAAGGGCAAGAAGAAGCCCAGCGATGCCGACATCGACACTGCCATGGCCGGCAACATCTGCCGCTGTGGCACCTATGTGCGCATCCGCGCGGCCATCCACGACGCTGCACGCAGCCTGGCCTGAGAGGAGAACACACCATGCACTTCGACACCCAGGCCGTTCAGGCCCACATGCCCCGCCACCTGCGCGCTCTGATGGAGGCGACGCCATGCGATTCCGCCGGAACCGCACTGAATGAAGGCCTCGCGCGCCGCAGCTTCCTCAAGGTCACGGCCGCCACCGGCTTTGCGCTGGGCGCGTTTCCGCTGGCCGCCGTCGCCCAGGGCACGGCTGCACCGGCCGCGGGCCTCAAGCCCTTCCAGCAGCCCTCGGCCTTCGTGCGCATCGAGCCCGATGGCACGGTCACCGTCACCATCAACCGGCTCGATTTCGGCCAGGGCGTGCAGACCGGCCTGCCCATGATCCTGGCCGAGGAGCTCGATGCCGACTGGTCCAAGGTGCGCAGCACCCATGGCGATGCCAACATGGCCTACGCCGATCCGAACATGGGCATGCACCTCACGGGCGGCTCCAACTCCATCAAGAACTCCTACACCCAGTACCGCGAGCTCGGGGCCCGCACCCGCGCCATGCTGGTCTCGGCCGCCGCTGCGCAGTGGGGTGTGGATGCCTCGACCCTGCGCACGCAAAGCGGCTTTGTCGTGGGCCCTGGCGGCAAGAAGCTGGGCTATGGCGAGCTGGCCGAAGCGGCCATGAAGCTGCCCGTGCCCGAGAAGGTCACGCTGAAGGATCCCAAGCAGTTCCGCCTGATCGGCAAGCCCACGGGGCGGATCGACGCCAAGGCCAAGTCCAGCGGGCTGCAGGACTACGGCATCGATGTGCGCCTGCCCGGCATGCTGACCGCCGTGGTGGCGCGCCCGCCGGTGTTTGGTGCCAAGCTCCAGTCGCTCGACGACTCGGCCGCCAAGGCCATCAAGGGCGTGAAGGCCGTGCTGCGCGTGCCCACCGATCGGGGCGGCGAGGGCGTGGCCGTGGTGGCTGACGGCTACTGGGCCGCCAAGCAGGGGCGCGATGCGCTCAAGGTGGAGTGGGACACCGCCGCAGTCGAGAAAGCCGACACCACGCAGATGCTGGCCAGCTACCGTGAGCTGGCAGCCAAGCCGGGCATGGTCGCCCGGCAGGCCGACATGGCGCCGCTGGCGGGGGCGCCGCACAAGATCAGTGCCGAGTTCGTCTTTCCCTACCTGGCCCATGCGCCCATGGAGCCGCTGAACTGCACCGTGCTGCTCAATGCCGACAAGGCCGAGCTGTGGATGGGCACGCAGATGCCGGGCATGGACGCCGTGGCCGCAGCCAAGACCCTGGGCCTGCAGCCGCAGAACGTCAAGGTGCACACGCAGATGGCCGGGGGCGGCTTTGGCCGCCGCGGCGTGCCCACGGCCGACTATGTGGTCGAGGCCTGCAGCGTGGCCAAGGCCGCGCTGGCCGCGGGCCTGGCCGTGCCGGTGCGCACCCTGTGGAGCCGCGAGGACGACATCAAGGGCGGCTACTACCGCCCCATGCACGTGCACCGCGCCGAGATCGGCTTCGACGCCCAGGGCAACATCCTAGCCTGGGACCACACCATCGTGGGCCAGTCCATCGTCAAGGGCTCGCCGTTCGAGGGCTTCATGGTCAAGAACGGCATCGACGCCACGGCCACGGAAGGCATGAAGGAGCCCTATGATGTGCCCATGAAGCTCTCGGTGCACCACCCGGATGTCAACGTGCCCGTGTTGTGGTGGCGCAGCGTGGGTTCCACCCACACCGCCTATGCCATGGAAACGCTGGTCGACGAGGTGGCCCGCACCACCAAGCAAGACCCGGTAGCCTACCGCATGCGCCTGATGGGCGACAAGCACCCGCGCCACAAGGCCGCGCTGCAGCTGGCCGTGGCCCAGTCGGGCTATGGCAAGAAGAAGCTGCCCGCCGGCCGCGCCTGGGGCGTGGCGGTGCACGAATCCTTCGAATCGGTGGTGGCCTATGTGGTCGAGGCCTCGGTCAAGGACGGCGCGCCCAAGCTGCACCGCATCACCGCCGGGGTGCACTGCAACCTGGCGGTCAACCCGAAGAGCGTGGAGGCCCAGGTGCAGGGCGGGGCGCTGATGGGCCTGTCGATGTGCCTGCCCGGCGGCGCCATCACGCTCAAGGACGGCATGGTGGAGCAGAGCAACTTCGGCGACTTCGCCGTGCCGCGCATCACCGACATGCCCCAGGTGGCCGTGCACATCGTGCCCAGCGCCGACCCACCCAAGGGCATGGGCGAACCCGGCCTGCCACCACTGGCGCCGGCGTTTGCCAATGCCATCGCGCAGCTCACCGGCAAGACGCCGCGCGAGCTGCCGTTCAAGCTGGCGTGATGCTTGACGTTCCCGACCCGCTGCCGTCCCCCGTGGTGCTGGTCCTGGCCTCGGGCCGGGGCGAGCGCTTCGCGGCGTCGGGTGGGGGCGTGCACAAGCTGAGTGCCTTGCTCAACGGCGTGCCGGTGCTGGAGCACACGCTGGCCGCGGTGCGCGACAGCGGCCTGCCCTGGCATCTGGAAGACGCGGGCCACCCGGGCATGGGGGATTCCATCGCGGCCGCAGTGCGGGCCACGGCCACGGCGCCCGGCTGGCTGGTGCTGCCCGGGGACCTGCCCCTGGTGCGGCCGGAAACCCTGCGCGGCATGGTGGGCGCGCTGTACGGGTGTGCGGTGGCCGTGCCAGTGCACCGTGGTGAACGCGGCCACCCGGTGGCGTTTTCTGCGCTGTGCCTGCCGGGCCTGCTGGCCCTGGCAGGGGAGCAGGGCGCCGCCAGCGTGGTGCGCGAGCAGGCGGCGCAAGGCAGGTTGCGGCTGGTGGAGGTGGATGACGAAGGCACGGTGACCGATGTGGACACCGTGCAGGACCTGGCCCGGGCCGAACGGATCCTGGCCGGCCGGTTGCCTACTTCGCCGTGATCACCGCGCACGCCAGGCGCGGGCCGGCATTGCCGGTGGGCTGGGTGGTGTAGTCGTCCGGGTCGCGGTGCACGATCAGGCCCTTGCCGACGATGTCGTTGGCGGTGCTACCCACGCGGATGGAACGCGACTCGAAGTTGATCTTGGCCACGCCGCCGGCGTCGGCCTTCAGGCTGGGCAGGTCGCCCGTGTGGTGCTCGGCGCCGCCGTGGCTGCCATGCGGCTTGCCGCCGGGGTTGAAGTGGCCGCCCGTGCTCATGCCGTCGCCGCTGGAGCAGTCGCCTTTTTCATGGATGTGGAAGCCATGCTCGGCATTCGGCTTGAGGCCGCGCACTTCCCCCATCACCTTGACCGTCTCGCCCGTCTGGGTGAAGGTCACCATGCCGGTGGTGGTGTTGCCGCGCGTGGATTCGAGCCTGGCCACGGCCGCGGGGCCAGACGACGAAAAGGCGGCGCAGCCCGCCAGGGAGGCAACGGCAACGGCCAGCGATGCAAGACGAAGATTCTTCATGGTTATTCAGGCTCCTGAAAGAAGGCAGAGAGTTTGCGCACCGCCCCGGGCTGGGGGCGGCGGAAGCTGCGAAGGGGTCTTCGCACCTTCAAGGTGCACCACTATGCCTGCTTTTTGTCGGTAAGCGAAAGTAATCGTCCCAGCGAGCGATCATGGATGCCCAGGCGGCGCAGCTCGTCGTAGGTAGCCTGCGCATAGTCGCGCGTGGTGCCGTACTTGCCGCAGGCCTGCTCGAAGATGCGGCAGTACTCATGGTCGGGCAGTTCGCCCGTGTGGTTCGGGCTTTTGCGCGACAGGGTGAAGGCCAGGGCCTGCACGGCGCCCTGCGGCGTGTGGCAGGTCAGCCAGCGCGGGTCGTACACGCCGGTCATCATCTCGCGCTGCCACAGGTTGATCAGCACCTGGCGCGCATGCGCCTTGTCCACACGGAACACCATGCCCCGGCAGCTGCCGCCCGACAGCATGCCGAACACCAGCCCCGGGCATTCGGGCGTGCCGCGGTTGATGCGGCTCCACATCTTGAGCGCGCGGTGCCAGCCATGCACGCGGGCCGCGCGGCGCTCGGCAAACTCGAAATCGGGCCGCCAGATCAGCGAACCATAGCCAAACACCCACAGATCCCGGTGGCCGCCCCACTGCTGCAGGGCCCGCTCCAGCATGGGGGCGGGATCACGCAGGGGCGCGGGCAGACTGCTTGTCATGGCATCACTCTACAATGAAGAAGGTAACCAAGCATTGGTAGCCGATAACATCCACCACTGATAGAGACACAGGGAGACTTCATGTCCGGTAGTTCCGACAACGACAGCCAAGAACGTTTTGCACTCGGTTTTTTGTTCATCCTGATCGCTTTGGTCATCTCCACCGCGGTGGGCACCGTGGTGGTCAAGCGCATCGGCGCCGCAAAGGCCGCCAAGGCGGCC
>NZ_JBKDTZ010000054.1:0-3400 GCF_046339755.1 Acidovorax sp.
CAAGAGAGGGCTTCTTCATGGATTTTGCGCAAGCTATCAAATCGTGCTTCAACCAGTACGCGGGCTTCGAGGGCCGGGCACCACGCTCGGAGTTCTGGTGGTTCGCCCTGTTCCAGATCGTCGTGCTGCTGATCGCCGGCGTGGTGAGCCAAGTCGTTTACGGTATTGCTGCTCTGGCGCTGCTGCTGCCGGCACTGGCCGTGGGTGCCCGCCGGCTGCATGACATCGGCCGCTCGGGCTGGTGGCAATTGCTGACGCTGACCGGTATCGGTACCCTGGTGCTGATCTACTGGTGGGTGCAGCCCAGCGGCGAGTAAGCCCCTTGTTTCTGCGGCGCCACTCGCCGCCGCCATGCAAAGTGAAAGCCCGTGGGCCAAGGCCCCCGGGCTTTTTTCATGGGCCCGAGCACACTGCTCGGTGCTGCACTCGGTAGCAAATGCGGTGTTGCCTTCGTGCGACAGAGCCCACGAGGAGGGGATGCCATTTCTAAAATAGGAATCGTTATCAATCTCATTTTGAAAATCATGGCAATCGAACACCGACAGACGGCCCTCAGCGTGGGCATTGCGCTGGCATTTGGCCTGGCATCGCAGGGGACGATGGCCCAAGCTGCGGCCCCCACCCTGGGTGAGGTGCGCGTGGACGCCAGTGCCGAAAAGGAATCGGCCACGGCCCCGGTGGTGGGCTACCGCGCACGCAACGCTGCCACGGCCACCAAGACGGATACCCCGCTCTCGGAAACACCGCAGTCCGTCACCGTGGTCACCCGCGACCAGCTGGTGGACCAAGGCGCCTCCAACCTGCAGGATGCGCTGGTGTATGCCGCCGGTGTGCGCAGCGACGCCTATGGCCTGGACAGCCGCTCCGACGGCATGCGCGTGCGCGGCAGCTACCCGGACGTCTACCTCGACGGCCTGCGCCAGAACTACAACTGGTACACCAGCGTCACGCGTTCTGACACCTACACCCTGGAGCGCATCGAGGTGCTGCGTGGCCCGTCGGGCATGCTGTTCGGTGCCGGCACGGTGGCCGGCGTGATCAACATGGGCAGCAAGCGCCCCCTGCAGGAGGCGCAGCGCGAGGTGGGCGTGCAGCTGGGCAGCTGGAACCGGCGCCAGGTCCAGGCCGATCTGACCGGCCCGCTGACGCAGGACGGAGAATGGTCCTACCGCCTGGTTGCCCTGGCCCGCACGGCCGACACCCAGGTGGACCACGTGCCCGATGACCGCCGCCTGATCGCGCCCTCGCTGGCCTGGCGGCCCAATGCCGCCACCTCGCTCGTGCTGCAGGCGCACTGGCAGCAGGACCGCAGCGGCAGCACCTCGCAGTTCTTCCCCTGGTCGGGCACCCTGCTGCCCAACCCGAACGGCCAACTGCCGCTGTCGCGCTTCATCGGTGAGCCCGGCGACCACTACGACAGCGACCGCGAGTCCATCGGCTGGCTGTTCGAGCACCGCTTCAACGACAGCTGGACGGTGCGCCAGAACCTGCGCCTGGCGCGCAACGAAAACCGCGGTGTGTACCACTGGGGCGATTTCTACACGACCATCGGGGGTTTCGGATCCGACCCCGTGAACCAGCGCGTGCTGGGCCGCTTCTACGATGACTCCCTCACCCGCACGCGCATGGCCGCGGTGGATACGCACCTGCAGGGCAACCTGAGCACAGGCGCACTGCGCCACCAGATGCTGCTGGGCGTGGACTGGAACCGCCAGACCGAAGACAAGGCCACCGCCAGCGCCTTCAGCACCATCGACGCCTACGCGCCGGTGTACGGCAACCTGGTGACGGCGCCCCTGGAGGCCAGCCCGCGCAATGTGCAGCGCCAGAGCGGCATCTACCTGCAGGACCAGATGAAGTGGGGCAACTGGATCGCCGTGGCCGGGCTGCGCCATGACCGCGCGGTGAACAGCCTGGCCGGTTCGGCCGACGACCGCACCAGCGACACCACCAAGCGCCTGGGCGTGATGTACCAGTTGCCGGGCGGCTGGACGCCCTATGTGAGCTACGCCGAGTCGTTCAGCCCCGTGAGCGGTACCAACAAGCAGGGCCAGCGGTTCAAGCCGCTCGAAGGCGAGCAGATCGAGCTGGGCGTGAAGTACGTGCCCGAAGGCAGCGGCACCCAGTTCACGGCCGCGGTCTACGACCTCAAGGAAAAGAACCAGAAAGTCGCCGATCCGGTGAATGCCGGCAACACGCTGCAGGTCGGGCAGACGCGTAACAAGGGGCTGGAGCTGGAGGTCAAGAGCCGCGTGGCCACGGCGTTCGATGTGATCGCCCACTACAACTACACCGACGTGGACGCCCAACTGGAAGGCCTGCCCCGCCACCAGGCCGCGGCCTGGGGGGTGTACCGCTTCGCCATCGGCGATGTGCGCGGCTTCTCGGTCGGGGCGGGGTACCGCTGGCTGTCTTCGTTCCGTGATGGCTCAGGTCCCAGCATCCCTTCGGCCGGGGTCGTGGACGCGCTGCTGGCCTACGACAGCCCGCAGTGGCGCTATGCGCTCAACATCAGCAACCTGGGGGACAGGCAGTATGTGAGCACCTGCCTCGCGCGCGGTGACTGCTGGTGGGCCACCCGGCGCAACGTGGTGCTGAGCGCTACCTACAAATTCTGACGCGCCAACGAGAAAGCCCCGCAGGCCTTGCAGCCTGCGGGGCTTTTTTTTCATGGCGATCACAGGAGCCGCCGTGCGGCCTGCTCCTGTGCGCGGCCGGCAATTACATGCCCATGCCGCCCATGCCACCCATGCCGCCCATGTCGGGCATGCCGCCGCCGGCAGGAGCGTCGTCCTTCGGGGCTTCGGCAACCATGGCTTCGGTCGTCAGCAGCAGCGATGCCACGGAGGCAGCGTTCTGCAGGGCCGTGCGGGTGACCTTCGTGGGGTCCAGAATGCCCAGCTCGAGCATGTCGCCGTACGTGTCGTTCGAGGCGTTGAAGCCGAAGTTGCCCTTGCCGGCCAACACAGCGTTCACCACCACCGAGGCTTCGCCGCCGGCGTTGTTCACGATTTCGCGCAGGGGCGCTTCGATGGCCTTCAGCACCAGCTTGATACCGGCTTCCTGGTCGGCGTTATCGCCCTTGACCGAGTCACCGACAGCTTGCTTGGCACGCAGCAGGGCCACGCCACCACCGGCAACCACGCCTTCTTCCACGGCAGCGCGGGTAGCGTGCAGGGCGTCTTCCACGCGGGCCTTCTTTTCCTTCATTTCGACTTCGGTGGCAGCGCCGACCTTGATCACGGCCACACCGCCGGCCAGCTTGGCCACGCGCTCTGGCAGCTTTTCGCGGTCGTAGTCGGACGTGGCTTCCTCGATCTGCACGCGCACTTGCTTGACGCGGGCCTCGATGTCAGCGGCAGCGCCGGAGCCGTCGATGATGATGGTGTTTTCCTTGCCC
>NZ_JBKDTZ010000055.1:0-27637 GCF_046339755.1 Acidovorax sp.
GCGTAGAAGATAGTTGGTTGAGTTTCCCCCCCCCCCCATCGCGCAGTCTGCATCGCCCCGGGATGCAGGACGGCACTGCCGATAGATCTCTGGTCCGGTGCAGTCGCTGCAAAAAATTCAAAAAAAGCGCGCATTTGGTCAGAACCCGAAATTTCCCGGGTTAGAATACGAGCTGTCGGAGCGTAGCGCAGCCTGGTAGCGCATCTGCTTTGGGAGCAGAGGGTCGCGAGTTCGAATCCCGCCGCTCCGACCATTATTGGCAAGGCCTGCAGAAGCAATTCTGCAGGCCTTTTGTCATTTTCGGGCCTGTACTGCGCGGGCCTTTTCTTTTTGCCCTATTGCAAGCGGCAGCACCCCCTTTTCCTTGCATGGCGGCCAATGACCCGCGGGAATGCTCTGAAAAGCAGCCATGGGCAGTGGAATGGGGTACGATAACTGTATGAAAATACAGTATTTCATGCCATCCCCAGCCCTGTTGGGCAGGACGTCCCCGGGTTGGGTGCGCAAGCAGCATCTCTCTGCCTGACCCCGTGCATGTCCACCCCGGGTTGCTTCGCTCATGTCCGCCGTCCCCCTCCGTTCCGTGTCCGCTGGTGCCCCGCCCCGGCTGGCAGGCGTGTGGCTGGCCGACCAGTTGGGCACGTCCGTGGCGGCACGGGTACAGGCCACCGGGCATGCCGAGCTCGATGCGCAATTGCCCGGCGGTGGCTGGCCCCTGGGGGCCATGACCGAGTTATTGCAGCCGGCAGCGGGCCTGCATGTGTGGCAACTGGTGCTGCCGGCCCTAGCCCAGGCCACGGCCGCACGGCCCGGGGCCGTGGTTCTGGTGGCACCGCCGTATGAGCCCTTTGCCCCGGCCCTGCGCGCAGGTGGGCTGGACGCAGCGCGGCTGTGCCGTGTGCAGACCACAACGGCTGCACAGGCGTTATGGGCGGCCGAGCAGGCGCTGCGCTGCCGTGACGTGCAGGCGGTATTGGCCTGGCTGCCACAGGCCGCGCCCGAATCGCTGAGGCGACTGCAGCTGGCCGCCGCGCAGATGGGGCAGTTGCTGTGGGTGTTTCGCCCGGCCAAGGTGCGCCAGCAGGCCTCGCCCGCGCCGCTGCGGCTGTGGGTCGAGGCTGTGGGCGGCTCGGGCGGCGCCGAGCTGCAGGTGCAGGTGCTCAAGCGCCGTGGGCCACCCATGGAGCAGCCCCTGGTGCTGCCGGCCAGCAACGCGGCGCTGGCCCGGGTGCTGGCCGCGTCGTCTGCACGCGGGGCAGGGCGGCGTGCACCGCAGCAAACGCCCCTGGTGCACGGCAGCGTGCTGCCATGGGCGGCATGGCTGGGGCGCTTGCCGGCAGGAGGTGTGCAGCATGCACTGGATCGCATGGCCGTTGTTGCCCATCCCCGCTGAGGACGGTGCGCCCCCTGGCGTGGCCGCGCCGGTCGCTGGCGGGCCGCGCCAGCCCTTGCCGCAGGCCCCGCACGAACACTGGTGGGCGCTGCAGTTCACCCCGCGTGTGGCCCGGGTGGGCGACGAAGCCCTGTTGCTGGAAGTGTCGGCCTCCGAACGCCTGTGGGGCGGGCGCGAGGCGCTGCTCGCGCAGCTGCAGTTGCGCAGTCCGCCCTGGCAGGTGGAGGCGGCCGCCCCATCGCCCGAGCCATCCGCTCACAGTGCGCAGCCCACGCCTTTTGCCGAGGCTCCCACCTCGCTGCAGGCCCTGGCCCTGCTGCGCCTGCGCCTGGCAGGCCAGCCCGTGCCCCGGCACCTGCCCGATGGCTTGCCGCTGCACACGCTGACGGCGCTGCACCCGCACCTGCCCAGCCTGGCGCGCATGGGCTGCCGCACCTGGGGCGCCTTGCGCGCATTGCCGCGCGGCGGCGTGGCCCGGCGCCTGGGGGCTGCGGTGCTGCTGGCGCTGGACCGGGCCTATGGCCACATCGCCCACAACCATGCCTGGGTGGAGCTGCCCGAGCGCTTCGAGCTGACGGCCGAGCTGCCCGCGCTGGCTACCTCGGCCGATGCGCTGCTCTGGTCCGCGAGCCGCCTGCTCTCGGCCCTGCAGGCCTGGCTGCAGGCACGCCAGCAGGGCGTGCTGGCGCTGGAGCTGGCCTGGAGGCACGACCTGCGCCGGGTGGATGGCGTGGCCATTGCGCCCTGGCATGCGCTGCCCGTGCGCACGGCCCAGCCCACGCACGAGCTGGCCCACCTGCGTCGCCTGCTGGCCGAGAACCTGGCGCGCACGCCCCTGGCCGCGCCCGCCAACCAGATCACGCTGCGCGCGCTGGAGACCGCTCCATTGCCGCATGCCAGTGCCCACCTGCTGCCGCCCGACGGATCGTCGGCTGCTGGTGACCAGGAAGGCGAGGCGTGGCACCAGTTGGTCGAGCGCCTGTCCGCCCGCCTGGGCGCGGATGCCGTGCAGTCCGTTGCCCTGCTGGCGGACCACCGGCCCGAATGCATGCAGCGCTGGCAACCCATGGCCGGTGCGGGGCCGGTGTCTGCATCGAAGGTGCCGCAGGGCGCGCATGTGCCCGAGGCCGTGCTGTGGCCAACCTGGCTGTTGCGCACCCCGCAGCGCCTGGCCATGCAGGGTAACCGGCCGTGCTACCAGGGGCAATTGGGCCTGCTGGCCGGGCCGCACCGTTTCGACATGGCCTGGTGGGAGGAGGGCGAGAGCCAGGTCCCTGCCAGCGCTACCGACATGGTGCAGCGCGACTATTTCGTGGCCGTGAGTCCGGGAGCGGGGCGGGTCTGGGTGTTCCGTGAACGCCTCGTGCATGCGCCGCCGGGGGCATTGGCGTACCGCTGGTTTTTGCAAGGCCTGTATGCATGAGTGGGCAGGGCCATGAGCCATACCCTTCCTGAGCGCAGCCCCACCGGGTTGGCATCGCCCCTCACCTTGCCGGACTATGCCGAGCTGCATTGCATCTCCAACTTCAGCTTCCAGCGCGGTGCCTCGCAGCCCCGCGACCTGGTGGCGCGTGCAGCCGAGCTGGGCTACCGCGCCCTGGCATTGACGGACGAATGCTCGGTGGCCGGCGTGGTGCGTGCCCATGGCCCGGCCAAGGAACTGGGCCTGCAGTTCATTCCGGGCAGCGAGTTTGCCTACCCCGGCTTTCGGTTGGTCGTGCTGCCGCGCAATGTAGAGGGTTGGGGCAACCTGTGCGAATTCATCAGCGCGGCACGCCGCACTGCACCCAAGGGCACCTACGAGCTGGGGCCTGCGTCCGATGTGGCGCGGCTGCAGGACTGCGAGCTGCTACTCATTCCCGACCGCAGCCTGCAGCACGCAATGGTGCCAGATGCCTTGCTGGCTTGCGTCCACCAGGCGCAGGCGGATTTTGGCCAGCGCTTTTGGCTTGGGGTGGAGCTGCTGCTCGCGCCCGACGACGACCTGTGGCTGGCCACGCTGCAGCAGGTGGGGCGTCAGACGGGCGTGCCCTTGGTGGCAGCGGGCGACGTGCACATGCACCTACGCTCGCAAAAGCGCCTGCAGGACGTGATCACCGCCGTGCGCCAGGGCTGCACCGTGGCCGAATGCGGCTTTGCGCTGCAGCCCAATGCCGAACGGCATCTGCGCCAGCGCGTGCGCCTGGCCGGCATCTACCCGCCCGAACTGCTTGCGGCCACCCTGGAGATCGCGGCGCGCTGCACCTTCAGCCTCGACGAGATCAAGTACCAATACCCGCTTGAGGCCGTGCCCGCGGGCATGACGCCGGCGGAAGGCCTGGCCTGGCTGACCTGGGAGGGCGCGCAAAGCCGCTACCCGCAGGGGGTACCGGACAAGGTGGTGGCTCAGATACTGCGCGAGCTCGTGCTGATCGCCGACTGCAAGTACGAGATGTACTTCCTCACCGTGCACGACATCGTGCGCTATGCGCGCGGCGAGGGCATTCTGTGCCAGGGCCGGGGCTCGGCCGCCAACTCGGCGGTCTGCTACTGCCTCGGTATCACCGAGGTGGACCCCGAGCGCACCAAGCTGCTGTTCGAGCGCTTCATCAGCAAGGAGCGCAAGGAACCACCTGATATCGACGTGGACTTCGAGCACAACCGGCGCGAAGAGGTCATCCAGTACGTCTATGGCAAGTACGGCCGCAACCGCGCTGCCATCGCCGCCGTGGTCACCACCTACCGCACCCGCAGCGTGCTGCGCGACGTGGGCAAGGCGCTGGGCGTGCCTGCGCGATTGGTCGATGCCTTTGCCAAGGACCACCACTGGTTCGATGAGGCATTTGCTGCGCACCGCTTGCAGGAGATGGCGCAGGACATGGGTGAGTCGCTGAGCCTGCACACTGCCGGGCTGTGGTTGAAGCTGTCAGGGGAACTCAAGGGATTTCCGCGCCACCTGAGCCAGCATGTGGGTGGCTTTGTGCTCACGCAAGGTCTGCTCACGCGCATCGTGCCGGTGGAGAACGCGGCCATGGAAAACCGCTCCATCATCCAGTGGGACAAGGACGACCTCGACGACATGGGGCTCATGAAGGTCGACGTGCTGGCCCTGGGTATGCTGAGTGCGCTGCGCCGCTGTCTGGACCTGCGCGCCGGCCTGCGCGACGAACGCCTGGCATTGCACCAGATACCGCCCGAAGACCCCGCCACCTATGACATGATCTGCGCCGCAGACACCGTGGGCGTCTTCCAGATCGAAAGCCGGGCCCAGATGAGCATGCTGCCGCGCCTGCGGCCGCGCGTTTTTTATGACTTGGTGGTGGAGGTGGCCATCGTGCGGCCGGGGCCCATCCAAGGGGGCATGGTGCATCCCTATCTGCAGGCGCGTGAAAAGCAGCGCAAGGGGGAAAAGCTGAAACTGGAAAAGGAAGAGCTGGGCGATGCGCTGGAACGCACGCTGGGCATACCTATCTTCCAGGAACAGGTGATGCAGATCGCGATGATCGCCGCCAAGTTCTCCGCATCGGAGGCCGATGCCCTGCGCCGATCCATGGCTGCATGGAAGCGCACAGGTGGAGTGCACCGTTTCGAGAAGCGACTGATCGATGGCATGGTGGACAACGGGTACAAACCTGATTTCGCCCTGCGCGTGTTCAAGCTGTTGCTGGTCTTCGGCGAATACGGCTTCCCCTAAAGCCATGCCTACAGCTTTGCCCTGTTGGCTTACAGCAGCAGTTGGCTCAAATGCCATGAGCCCGCCTGCTTTCTCGCGGCGCTGCTCAACTCGCTGCCCATGGGCTTCTATACCGCTTCGCAACTGGTACAGGACGCGCGCCGCCACGGCGTGCGCGTGCTGCCCATTGACGTGACCCGCAGCGACGTGGACTGCACGCTCGAAGGCACGCCCGAGATGCTGCAGCCCGACAAGGGCCTGCCCGTGCCGCCCATGCCCCAGCCCGCGGTGCGCCTGGGCCTGCGCCTGGTCGGCAGCCTGGAGCAGGGTGCGGCCAAGCGCCTGGTGGCGGCCCGTGCACAGAACGGACCCTTTTCCAGCACCGAAGACCTGGCCCTGCGCGCGCGTCTGAACCACCAGGACATGCAGGTGTTGGCCGCGGCCGATGCATTGGCCCGCCTGTCGGGCCACCGCCGCCAGCAGATGTGGGATGCGTCTGCCCAGCATGCCGCCCCCATCCTGCTGCGCGATGTGCCGGTGAACGAGGCGCCGCTGCAACTGCCCGAGGCGCCCGAGGGCGAGGAGATCCTGTTCGACTACGCGGCCACCGGCCTCACATTGCGCCGCCACCCGTTGGCACTGCTGCGCGGCCGGCTCGATCGCTGGCGCCTGCTCACCGCGCTGCAACTGCGCACCGTGCCCGATGGCCGGCTGGTGCGTGCCTGCGGCATCGTCACCGTGCGCCAGCGGCCCGGCTCGGCCAAGGGCACCATGTTCGTCACGCTGGAGGACGAGACCGGCCCCGTCAACGTCATCGTCTGGCCGGCCATGGTGGAGCAGTGGCGCGACGCCATACTGCGCTCGCGCCTGCTGGCCGTGCAGGGTTTATGGCAGTGCAGCCGGCATGGCGAGGATGAGGAAAAGGGGGCAGCAGGCGGTTCGGGGGAGCCCTTCGTGGTGCGCCATCTGGTGGCCCAGCGCTTCAAGGACCTGACACCGCTGCTTGGGCGCATGGCGGGGGCATTGGACGGAAGCCGGGACTTCCACTGAGCGCAGGTCGCAACTTCACTGCTCTTGCAGGTAGGCGCTGGGGTCGATGAAGAAGGCCTTCTTGACCCCTTGGGTTGCCCCGTCGATCTCCCACGGTGCGGGCAGCAGCCGCACGATGGAATAGTGCAAATGCGGCGGCTTGCCCTGTGCATTGCCGCTGGCGCCCACGGTGCCGATGGCGCTGCCCGAGGCCACCGGCGCCAGCGCATGGGTGTTGATGCGGTCCAGGTGTGCAAAGTAATGCAGCCGCCAGCGCGGGCCCAGCACCAGCACCTCCTTGCCGCCCTTGGCGATCTCGCCCGTGAAGAGCACGATGCCATCGGTGGTGCTGAGCACGGGCGTGCCCAGCTTGCCGAAGATGTCGATGCCCTTGTGCACGCCCGAGGTTCCCCAGGGCTCGAACCAGAAGGAGCGGGCATTCCAGTCCCGCGTGCTGGCCCCAGCCACGGGGATGCGGATGCGCTCCGGCATGGCCAGGCCCAGGGCCAGCACCACCAGGGCAGCGAGGCCCAGGTCCTTGAGAAACTTCATGGACAGATAAGAAGCGCCGCCCCGGGGGGCGGGCGCTTGGAGTGGCGAAGGGTGCGATTATTCCCGCACCCTTGCTTCCCTTCAGCGCGCGGCGGCAGGCTTGCTGGCCGCGCGCCGCGCAGGCTCGGTCGCGGCGCCCGCCGCACCCTCGGCGCCGGGCTTCACCGGCGCCTTGCCCAGGTCCAGCAGCGGCTTGCAGTAGGTGTCGTCATCGGCCGCGGGCACGGTCACGGGCACCAGGGCCAGCGCGGCAGGGGCCGCCACGGCGGCCACCACCGCCGCGCCCGCGCGCAACAGCAGCGGGCCGGGCTCCACGCCCACGTTGGGGTTGCCGAAGGTGCCCTTTACATACAGCGGCGTGCGCAGCGAGAAGAATTTCCACTCCAGCGACTCGGGCTTGATGCGCATGTTCATTTCTTCCGTGCCCAGGTCGATGGTGCCCGTGGCCTCGATCACGGCATCGTCAGTGCTCATCTTCACCACACGGCTCTGGGCCACGCCATCGACCACCGTGAAATCGGCAACGGCGCAGCGCAGGTGCACCTCCTTGTCGTCCCCGAACAGCTTGCCCACGATGATGCTGCCCACGTTCAGGGACGCCAGGTCCAGCATCTGCTTGCTCAGCGTGCCCTCGCGCACATACAGGCGCGCCTCGCCCGTGCCCTTGCCCAAGAGGCCCGCCACGCTGTTGCCCTGGCTTTGCAGGGCGATGGCGCCATCCATGCGGCCAAAGCTCTTCTTCATGAGTTCCACCTTGGGGAACAGGGCCGAGAGCTTGAGCCCTTCCACCTTGCCGTGGATGCGCGCCTTGAGCGGCGGTGCGCGCCCGTCGATGGCGACCTCGGACTCGATCTTGCCCTCGGCCACGCCAAAGGTCAGCGGCGCCAGCCGGAGCTGGGCGTTGTCCATCACGGCGCGCATGCTCAGGTTTTCGAGCGGCAGGCTTTCGGACCGGATGATGCTCTTGCCCTTGAACAGGATGTCCATGTCCATGGCGTTCCAGCGCTGAGCCGCAAATGGGGCGTCCGGGAGCACCTTGCCCTTGTTCTTGCCATTGCCCCGGCCGTCGCCCTTGCCGCGGTGGGTGTTGTCGCTCTTGTTGGTGCCCAGCGAAGGGCCCAGGTCGGCCAGGCGCAGCTGGTTCGAGGTCATGCTGCCAGTGAGTTTGGGGCGCGGTTGGCCCGAGGTGTATTTCAGGTCGCCATGCAGGTCGCTCTGGCCCACCTTGCCGTGGAAGTCGCTATAGCTCCACACCGCGCGCTCGGGCTCCAGGCTGCCGGTCAGGTGCCCGCGTATCTCGAAGGGCGGGGTGCTGGGCAGCACCAGTCCCGTGGCTTCATACAGGTCGGCCATGCTGTCGGCCTTGAGCATCACCTCAAAGTCCATGCCCGAGAGCGAGGCCGGGTTGGCCAGGATGCCCTCGGCCGACAGGGCCGCGCTGCCCGCCGTGGCATCGATCTTGATCGGGTAGTTGACCACCTTGTCGCGCAGGCTGATCACCTGGCCCGCCAGACCGCTGCCCTCAACCTTGGCCTTGGCGATGCGGCCCTGCAGCTCGAACTTCAGGCCATAGGGCACAGGGGTGCCGCTGTTGCCGCTTTTGCGGGTTTCCAGATCGCGCGAAGCCGCTGCCTCGGCCGACGACGCGGCGGCCGAAGCGGGCAGAACGACCGGCTTGGCCGCATTGGCATGGGCGACCTTTGACGGGTCGATGGGCTCCGTGGTGTTGACCTTCGCCTGCACTTCCACGTCCTTCATCGCATCGGCGTAGGCCAGCAGGCCCTGGTTGACCACCAGCCGGTCCACATCGAAGGTCCAGGGGCTCTTGGGCTCGTCCTTGTGCTTGAAGGTCCAGTTGTTGGCGCCGTCCTTGGTGCGGGCCAGGGCCACCTCGGGGTCGGTCAGGGCCACGGTGTCGATGGACAGGTGGCGCCGCAGCAGCGGCAGCAGGCTGATGGCGACGCTGGCACTGCCGATGCTGGCCATGGTGGCCGTGCCCGGCAGCGTGGCGGTGGTCGGAGTAGTGGAGGCCGATGCCGAGCCCACCGACGCAGCGCTGGCCGCAGCCCGTGCGGCCGTGGCGGCCTGGGGCCTTTCGCTGCCCTTGCCTTTTTTCTCTTCGTCGCCGCTGAACGGGGACTCGAACCCTGCGGGGTTGTCCATCACCAGGCGCTCGGCCTTCACCGTCACGCCGGGCACCCAGCGGCGCCAGCCTTCTTCCAGCGGCTGGGGCCAGCGCCAGGCGGCAGACAGGTCGCCCTCGATCTCGAAGCGCCGGCCTGTGGCCTCGCTGACCTTCTCGTTGACCCAGGGCTTGTAGCGGTTCAGGTCCATCAATGCCAGCAATACACCGAACAGGATGAGCAGGCCCACGACGAGGCCCAGCACCACCAGTGTCCATTTCAGCACGCGGCCCAGGGGGCGGCGCCGGTCAGGGGGGCGGCTTGCCGACGGGTTGGGCTGGTCGGTCGATGGCGTGGCGGCAGGTGTCATCAAAAAGCGCGGAGATAGGTGCATTTGCCGAAGATCGGCAAGCTCTTGGGTGCGGTTGCGGCCATGCTAGCCGGCAACCCGTCCGGCAGGGGCGGCCTGCTTTCAACTGCCGCCCTTGTCCTACAGCCCCGGTGCGGCCCTGGCAGGCCCCGCCTTGCGCAGCAGGGCCTGGGCACATTCGACGAGTGCATCGCGCAGCGCGGGCGGGTGCAGCACCTCGAAGTCGAAGGACAGCCGCGCCAGCTGCCGCGCATACCAAGCAAGGTCTGGCCGTGCAGCAGCACACCGCCTTACTGCGGTGCAAACAGGCCGATGGCATCGAACAGCTCCTCGCGCGCCGTGGCCAGGTCGGTGTGCAGCAGCACCTGCACGCTGGTGGGTGGGCGGCGGGCCGGGCTGGGTGCCGTGGCCGGCGGGGCCTGCCACACGGCCATGGGGGCGCTGGGCGTGGGCGTGGTGCTCAAGCTGTATCCCGCTGCCTTCAAAGCGCTGCCGCTGGCGTCGGCCGGGACGGATGGGAGGGCTGGCGGCTGTCACCCTAGAATCGCCCCCCATGCACAACGCCCACCACCCCTTCGCCCCGCCCATGCGCGACGGCGTGGGGCCGAGCTGCGTGGTGCTGCCCACGGCAGGGCAGTGCAGCATGCTCGACTTTCTGGCCGAACGCCTGCCTGCCGTGGACCGCTCCGGCTGGCTGGCCCGCATGCAGGCCGGTGACGTGGTGGACGAGCGCGGCGTGCCGGTAGCGCCGGATCGGCCGTTCGAGCCCGGGCTGCGCCTGTACTACTACCGCCACCTGGCCGACGAGCCCGAGATCCCTTTCACCGAAACCGTGCTCCACCAGGATGAGCACCTGCTGGTGGCCGACAAGCCGCACTTCATGCCCGTCACGCCCTCGGGCCGTTACCTGCAGCACACGCTGCTGGTGCGCTTGAAGCGCCGCCTCAACCTGCCCGAGCTGTCGCCCCTGCACCGCATCGACCGCGACACGGCCGGGTTGGTGCTGTTCTCGGTGCAGCAGCGCACACGCGGCGCCTACCAGGCCCTGTTCCGCGACCGCAGCATCACCAAGCACTATGAGGCCGTGGCCCCCTGGCGTTCAGATATTGAATTCCCGCGCGAGCACGCGAGCCGCATGGAGGAAAGCCCGCAGTTCTTTCGCATGCACGAGGTGCCTGGCCCGCCCAACAGCCATACCCACATGGAGGTGCTGGAGGTGCGCGGCGACTGGGCGCGCTACCGGCTCTCGCCCGTCAGCGGCAAGCGCCACCAGTTGCGCGTGCACATGGCGGCGCTGGGCCTGCCGCTGCGCAACGATGCCTTCTACCCCGAGGTCAACGACCCACCCGAGGGCGATTACTCGCGCCCGCTGCAGCTGCTGGCGCGCTCGCTGGCGTTCACCGATCCGCTGACGGGTGAGCATCGGCAGTTTGAAAGCAGGCTGCAGCTGCAAGCGCTGGCCTGATGGGCGACCCGCTCAGGTGAATGCCACCGACAGCCGCGACAGCGGCGCGTCGAAGTCCGCGCTCCAGCGCTGGCCGGGCTGTACCGGCCAGGCATCGGTCCAGGTGCCGGTGGTCACCACGTCGCCGGGCTGCAGGTCCGGCGCGCCAGGGCAGGCGCGCAGTTCCTTCAGGAAATGGTGCAGGGCGTTCAAAGGGCCACCCAGGACGTTGGCGCCCTGGCCCTGTTCCCTGGTTTCGCCATCGCACTGCAGGACCACGCGCGCGGCGGCCAGGTGCTGGTCGAGTTCAGCCGCTGACCTCGCGAAATCGCGCACCGGCCGCTGCGTGCCCACCAGCAGGCGCGCATGCAGGGCGCTGTCGGCCACGGTCTGGGCGGCGGTGAACTTCCAGCCAGGCTGGTGCGACTGCACGATCTCGAAGCCCGGCGCCACCCAGTCGATGGCATCGAAGAGATCGTCCAGGGAGGCGTCGGGTGCGGGCGTAGCCTTCAGCCCCAACACCGCCTCGGGCTCCAGCCGTGGCTGGGCGCAGCGGTCCAGGGACACGCTGCCCTCACCCTCGCAGAAGCTCAGCGTGGTTGACCAGACCGTGCCCCAGATCGGGCCGAACACCTGGTAGTGCGCCCAGATGTTGCGGTTGGTGAAGCCGATCTTGTAGCCGCGCGGCACCTCGCCCCGCGCCTGGCGCAGGCCGCGCACGGCCAGGGCCTGCTGGTAGGCGGCGGGCACGTCAGTGGTGATGCCCGCGGAGACCAGGGCAGGCCACAGGGCGCCGCTGTCGTAGTGGGCGAGAAGGGTGTCGGCTTTCATCGTTGCAGGCTCCATTGAAGGCCAGTTTACAGGGCGGTCCGGCAGGAGCGGGACGCGGATTTCGCGCGTGCCTTGGGTTTCCCCGGGGTCGGGGCTCTGGCGGTGGGGCTTTCAAACGCTTACATTGACCCAGGTCAAGCCCCGATTGATGTGCTCAATCGATTCCAGGGAGCCTTCCATGAAAAACTTTGCCAGCCGGTCCATCGCGTTCAAGCTGTCTTTCGTGGCCCTTGCCAGCCTGCTGTTGGTGCTGCTGTCGACCATGGCCCTGGTCAGCAGCATGGTCTGGAAGAGCTTTGGCGCGGCCTCGCGCGGCGAGGTGCGGCAGAATGCCGCGCAGGTCGCCACGCTGGTCAAGACCATGGACGAGTCGGCCCAGCAACTGGCGCGGCGCGATTTCGGCCTGCTCAAATCCAGTTTTGCCGGCAACTTCAGCCTGGCCGAGCAGCCGGGGGCCGACGGCAAACCCGAAGCCGTGCTCAGCTTCGGGGGCAACCCGCTCAATGGCAATTTCGACCTGGTGGACCGCTTCACCAAGGATTCGCAGGGGGCGGTGGCCACGATTTTCGCGCGCACGGGCGACGACTTCATCCGCGTGACCACCTCGCTCAAGAAGCAGGATGGCGAGCGCGCCTTCAAGACCCTGCTGGACCGCAAGCACCCGGCCTATGCGCTCATGGCCGAAGGCAAGCCCTACATCGGCCGCGCCAACCTGTTCGGCCGCGACTACATGACTGTGTACGAGCCCATCCGCGAGGGCAACCGCACCATCGGCATCCTGTTCATCGGCTCCGACATCGCGCCCATCCTGAACAGCCTGGGCGAGCTCATGGCCAGCCGCAAGCTGTTCGACACGGGCGCCGTCTATGCAGTCGATGTTTCCTCGGGCCCGGCGCGGGGCCGTATCACCGGCCTGGGCGGCTCGGGCACGCCCCCGGTCGTGGATGAGAAGACGAAGGAGGGCAAGGCTTGGCTCACCTCCCTCACGGCGGCGGAGCAGTCCGGCGATTTCGAGGCCGTCTGGTCGCCGCGCCCATCCGCCAAGACAGGCGAGCGCCGCTTTGTGGCGGTGGAGCGCTACAAGCCCTGGAACTGGGCCATCGTGGCCGAGGCGCCCGTGGCCGAAATCACGGGCGAGGCCCGCAGCGCACTGACCTGGCTGTGGCTGGGCGTGCTCGTGGCATTGGTGCTGCTGGCCGTGGTGCTGGTGGCGGCCACCCGGCGCCTGGTGGGCGCTCCGGTGCAGCAGCTGAGCACGGCGCTGGGATACCTGGCGCAGGGCGATCTGACACACGGCGTCAGCATCCAGTCGCGCGACGAGATCGGCACCCTGGCACAGGCGATGGAAGGCTTTCGCATGCGCCTGCTGGAAAGCCTGGGCACCGTGCGCAACAGTGCCGAGAGCGTGTCGGCCGCCAGCTCCGAGATTGCCCAGGGCAACCAGGATTTGTCGGCCCGCACCGAAAGCCAGGCCAGCTCGCTGGAGCAGACCTCGGCCAGCATGGAACAGCTGGGCGCCACCATCCGCCACAACGCCGATGGCGCCGCCCAGGCCAACCAGCTGGCGGTGCGTGCCAGCCAGGTCGCCACCGACGGCGGCAAGGTCGTGTCCCAGGTGGTGAGCACCATGCACGGCATCAACACCAGCAGCCAGAAGATCGCCGACATCATCGGCGTGATCGATGGCATCGCCTTCCAGACCCACCTCCGGGCGCTCAACGCCGCCGTGGAAGCGGCGCGCGCCGGCGAGCAGGGCAGGGGCTTTGCCGTGGTGGCGGCCGAGGTACGCAACCTGGCGCAGCGCACCGCCGCCGAGGCCAAGGCCATCAAGGAGCTGATCGGCGCCAGCAGCGCCATGGTGCAGCAGGGCTCGGTGCTGGCCGACCAGGCAGGCAGCACCATGCAGGAGGTGGTCGACGCCATCGGGCGCGTGGCCACCATGGTCGCCGAGATCAGCGCCGCCAGCCGCGAGCAGACCGCCGGCGTGGGCCAGGTGGGCGAGGCCGTCACCCAACTCGACCAGGCCACGCAGCAGAACGCCGCCCTGGTGGAGGAAATGGCGGCTGCCGCCAGCAGCCTGCGCAGCCAGGCCGAGCAGATGGTCGGCGCGGTGGCGCAGTTCAACCTGGGTGCGGTGTCGGGTTCGGCATTGCCCCGGCCATCATTGCGGCTTGCCGGTCGCTAGCCTCCACCCTCGCAGGGGCTTGACGGAAAGGGCGTTTGCTGCCGCAAAGCCAATGCTGGAGGTTTAGGTCTGGTGTTTGCAAAAGGCCGTGGCTACACTGCCTGCCGCGCACGCGTTCGCACCATTCTCAAGAGGGACCCAGCAGGTATGACGATTCATCTGGACAGAGCTCCGCAGTTCATTGCGCCCACGCAAGGCCAGGTGGCCGGCACGGGTTTCGACAAGGGTGCGGTGGCCTTCAAGGGGCTGGAGCGCGCGGGCAAGGCCGACAAGCTCTGCGTGTTCCAGCCGTCTTCCCACAAGCACGTGATGACCGATGTGCCCAAGGCCGACTTCACCCGGCTGATGAAGCTGGACCCCGCCACGGTGCGCTTTGCCAGCAGCCATGAAAAGGAGTTCCAGGCGGCCCGGTCCATCCTCCAGCATGCGGGCGTGCCGGGCGTGCCGGGCGTGGAAGGCATGAGCACGCGACTCACGCTGAGCCTGGCCAAGCAGGTGGGCTCCGGCCAGATGACGCCGGAGGCGGCGGCGCTGGTGGCGCGCACCCCCAATGCCGCCCAGCGCGAGCACCTGATGGCACTTGCCGGTGCCAGCCCGCATGTCGTTCAACTGATGGCTGCGGCGGACAAGGGTTCGGTCACGGCGTCCCAGCTTCAGGGCCTGCAGGACCTGGTCGGCATCCACCCCGCCGCGGCCGACCGCCTGGCGGAGAAGGTGCTCGCCCACCTGGCCGATCCTTCCCAACCCATGCCGGACATGGACGCAGGTATCGTGCGCGGCGGCATCGACGCGAGTGCCGAGGCCGGTACCCGCCAGGGCGCGAGCGGCCTTCAGGATGCAGGTGCCGCCAGAAAGACGGCCCTGTCGCTCAACCTGGCCAAGCTGGTCACCAACCCGGACGGATCCTTGAACGCGGGGCGCCTGGATGCTGCGATCACCCAGTTGGGCCAACCGCCCACGCCGCAGACCGAGCACACGCGCGTGGCCGTCAAGATGCTGACCCGCCTGCGCGATGACGGCGACTTTGCCGCCCAACTGCAGTCCATCGGCGCGCCGCGCACGGCAGACAACCCTGCACACCGCATTCTGCGGGCCACCCTGGGCCTTAAACCCGACCAGACCGTAACGGCCGCACACGCGCGGCAGGCCGCGCTGTCCGCGCTGGTGTCGGACCTGCGCCAGAGCAGCGTGGGCTCGTGCTTCGGCACGGCAACGGCCGTCATGGTGCACGACTCCATGCCGGAGACCTTCCTCGCCGAGATCAAGTCGCTGATCGAGGATGGACATTTCGACAAGACCATCGATGGCCACGACGAGCAGGTGGCAATCAGCCAGCGCGTGAGCACGAAGGAGCTGCAGCAGACCATCACGTTCAACGCCCAGGGCCTGCTGGCCACGGCGGGGGGCAAGCCGGTGGACCCGCCCACCGCGCTGCATGAAACGCCGGGCATGCGTGCCGGGCTGGCGGCCTTGGGCGTTGCACCGGATGCCATGGCGTCCACGGTCAGCGGCGCCGTGAAGGCCATGGGCAAGAACGCGGTGCTGACACCCCAGGCCATCCTGCAGCAGATCGCCATGCGGCAGGAGGGCCTGAGCGCCGAGCATCTGGCCGGTGTGGAGCGTGTCCGCACCCTGGAAGGGCAGGTGCGCGAGCTGTCCATCGCGGTGCAGCGCGGCGGCCCGGACGCCGCCGAGGCGCAGCGGCAAATGGCCGGGGTGCAGCGCGATCTGCAGAAAGCACTGAGCGGTATCGGGTTCAGCTTCAAGACGGAAGCCATGGATCGGCTTGCGCAGGCCATGGGCCGGGCGACCGATGCCTTCCAGGGGCAGATGGACAACCGCCTGCTGCGTGCCTGGGAGTACACCGTGTCGTCCGTGCTCGAAAAGGGCGAAGGCGACCGGGTCAAGGCCGATGCCCTGAAAGGTCTCAACGGCCGGATTGGATCTTCCGGTGCGGATACGGCGGAAATGGGCATGGACACCTTTGCGCGCCATACCCTTTTCTCATCGAATACGGTGACCATCGAAAGGGGCAAGCGGGGGCACCTGGACAAAACTGGCGAGGTCTTCACGGTGCGTCCTGATCTGGGCATGCCGGCGATCGACCGCTCGCTCGTGACCGAAGACGACCGGGCCAAGTTCAATCCCAACCCCGCGACCCGGGCGCCCAGCGAAGACAACCCCACTCCGAAGAACTGGCCACCCAGCGATGAGGTCGTCTTCCTGCACAAATTCCAGACCCAGATGCAGAGCCGCTTCGAGGAGGTCATGACGGAACGCCTGGCGGTGCAGTACGACGCTGCCGCCATGGGCTCCGGCGAGATCGCGGCGGATGGCAGCTCGGACCGGGGAGGCTTTGTGCTGCATGACACGGCGGGCCAGGCCGACCCCCTGACCTGGCGCCCCATCGACACCCCGCAGGCCTACAAGGCGCTGGCTGCCAGTGTCATGCGCGACGTGGGGCGCGAAGTGGCCGCCAGCGTGGCGCGCGGCCAACCCGCCGCAGTGCAGCAGTGGCTGACCCAGTTCAGCGACAAGGTGGGCGCCCATGCCGAAACCGAGGCCTTCACGGCCGTGATGGTGGACAGGGCGCGCTTCAATTCTCCCCTTCCCAGCGACTCCAACCCCAAGCCCTGGGAGCCCGCATCGGGCGGCAAGACCCATGTCACCGGCAAGTACCTGGGTTCCGGTGCCCCCAAGGAGGTGTCGCTCTATGGCAGCTCCGGTGAAAAGGGCGTGACTCCCGTTCATGCCCAGGGTGTGGATTTCGTGACCAAGGTGCTCGACACCTTCAAGGGCATGAAAGATGCATTGCCCCTGGACGGGCAGGGCCGCGATGTGGGCGTTCCTGTGCGCACCACCGGGCACGCGTTCCTGGCCCGTCCAGGCCATCCGTCCCTGGCCGGCGCACTGGCATCGCCCGACACGGCGGCCTGGGTAACGGACAAGCTCGTGACCCCGGGGCAGGTCCAGGCCAGCACACCCCTGTCGGCGGCCGAGCAGCGACCGGTGGTCGAGGCCGTGCTGACGGCGCTGAAAGTGCCGGACACCCATCCCAGCCGTGCGACCATCCTGGGCGCATTGGCCAGCGGCAAGACACCGGCCCAGTTGCATACCTGGGTCAAGGACCAACTCGAAACCCACAATCCCGAGGCCTTCGGAGACAAGCTCAAGACCCCCGAGACCCGCGCCGCGGCCATCGAAGTCGCCATGGTCAAGAGCCTGAAACCGGCCGTGCCCGGCATCGTGATGGCAGACACCAACTGGGAGGTGCGGGGCGGCCGTGTGGAACTGGGCATGGTGTTCAATCCGATTTCGGGCGGTGTGGAGCCGTGGTTTTCGCACGAGGACGGAAGCCTGCTCGGCGCCAACGCCAAGCCGGAGGCATCGACCTGGGCATCCTGGAACCTGATGACCAACCCCGCCGAGTTTGGCTACACCTGATTGATTGGACGAAGGAAAGAAGCGAGATGACCCTGAACGAAACGACCGTGGTGAACCAATGGCTGGCCGCACTGGCCGCCAAGGCCGGCCTCGACGGCCTGGGCCTGGATGGGCAGGGCGGCGTAGCGCTGCGCTACGGCGATGACATCGAATTGCTGATGGAACTGCCCGAGCAAAGCCCGGTGCTGCACCTCTATGTGCCGGTGCTGCAGCTGTCGCAGGGCATGGAGCAGGCGGCCATCTTTCGCCAGTTGCTGGCGCGCAACCTCTTTGCCCTGGAGACCCAGGGCGCGACCTTTGCGCTGGATGAAGGCAACGAGCGCATCGTGCTGCAGTACCCGCTGGTGGTGGCCCAGTCTGACGCGGCCCTGTTCGAGCGCGTGGTGGGCAACCTGCTGGAAGCCGCCGTGGCGTGGAAGGCGCGCCTGCGCGACGAGCAGTCAGGCGTGGTGCCGCAGACCCCGGTGGCCAAGGAGCCGGTGCTGGCGGTGGAGCCCGCTTCCTTCAACGCATTCATGGTGCGGGTGTGAGAGCGCGGCAGCACCACCATCGTTGATCGGCGCTGCGCACACAAAAAAGCCGGCCCTGCAATCCTGCGGGGCCGGCTTTTTGGCATCTGGAGCGGGTGAAGGGAATCGAACCCTCGTATGAAGCTTGGGAAGCTGCCGTTCTACCATTGAACTACACCCGCGTGCGCCGGATTATAGGGGCAGCGCAGGGTCGCGTTACGCCGCCTGTGCCAGCACCGTACGCCGCCCTTCGGTCGCAAGCACCTGCTGCGCATTGAGGCTGCGGATGGGAATCGACGCATCCTGCGGTATGCCGCCCGACAGCTGCAGGGCCATGTAGCGGCCGCAGCACACGCGCAGGAAGGAGGCGAAGTTCTCCACCTCCCCGCGCTCCGCCACCAGCTCGTCGTAGAGTTTGGTGCACAGCTGGGGCACGCCCATGCCGTCGCGCCGGGCGATCTCGCCAAGCGCCTGCCAGAACAGGTTTTCGAGCCGGATGCTGGTGGCCACCCCGTGCAGCCGCACCGAACGTGCGCGGCTCTCGTACAGGGTGGGGTCGGCACTGATGAATACCTGGCACATGGCGTGGGCCTTTCAGAACGGCCTCCATCATCGGGGGCTGCCCTGACCGCGTCAAATCGGTTTACAAGCTGATGCGCGTGCCCAGCAGCGCCAGGAATTGAGCGATCCAGGCCGGGTGCGCCGGCCATGCCGGTGCCGACACCAGGTTGCCCTCGGTCACGGCGGCATCGATGGCAATCTCGGCGTAGGTGCCGCCCGCGATCTCCACTTCCGCCCGGCAGGCCGGGTAGGCCGAGCAGGTGCGGCCCTGGAGCACGCCGGCACCGGCCAGCAACTGGGCGCCATGGCATACGGCAGCCACCGGCTTGTTGGTGTCGAAGAAATGCTTCACTGCCGAGACCACCGCCGGGTAGGTGCGCAGGTACTCGGGGCCGCGGCCTCCGGGGATCACCAGGGCGTCGTAGCTGGCCACGTCCAGGCCGGCAAACGTGGCGTTGAGCGTGAAGTTGTGGCCCGGCTTTTCGCTGTAGGTCTGCGCGCCCTCGAAGTCGTGGATTGCCGTCTTGATGTGGTCGCCGGCCTTCTTGTCCGGGCACACCGCATGCACCGTGTGGCCCACGGCCAGCAGCGCCTGGAAGGGCACCATGGTCTCGTAGTCCTCGCAGTAGTCGCCGCAGAGCAAGAGTATCTTTTTCGCCGCCATGTTGGTCTCCTCAAAGGTCAGGGAAAGCCATTGTTGGGCTGCGGGGCGTGGGGCGGGTGTTAGCCGGCTACTACATGCGGCCCAGGTCCAGGGCAGCCCCGGTGTCTGCGGAGATCCCATTCGGTCCATCCGGTCATGCTCGCGCCTTTTTCGCATATCCAAGCGCGTTTTGCTTTGTTCCACTGGCGGCCGGGCTCCCCTAAATTCCATTCATCGGTTGCCGCAATGGTTGCAGCACCGGCCACCCGAAAGAAAGGATGACCCGCATGAGCCAGCCACAGCACACGACGACGATCCACCCCGCACAGCCCCTGGGCCGCCGCCTGAGTGCATGGGTGCTGGGCGCCGGCATGGCGCTGGGCGCATCGCTGGCCTGGGCCGCCACGCCCATCCCGGCTGGCCCGCTGGTCAGCACCGAATGGCTGGCGCAGAACCTGGACAACACGCAGGTGCGCATCGTCGAGGTCAGCGTGAACCCGGGCCTGTACGAACGCAGCCACGTGCCGGGCGCCGTGAACTTCTCCTGGCACCAGGACCTGAACGACAAGGTGCGCCGCGACATCGTCGGCAAGGAGGCCTTCGAGGCCTTGCTGTCCAAGGCCGGCATCGGTCAGGACACCACGGTGGTGCTCTATGGCGACACCAACAACTGGTTTGCTGCCTGGGGCGCCTGGGTGTTCGACATCTATGGCGTGAAGAACGTCAAGCTGCTCGACGGCGGCCGCAAGAAGTGGGAGGCCGAGAACCAGCCGCTGAACAACCGCGTGCCCGAATTCGCGGCCACCAGCTACAAGGTCACGCAGGTCAACACGCAGCTGCGTGCCCGCCTCACCGACACCCTGGCTGCGGCCGAGGGCAAGAGCAATGCCAAGCTGGTGGACATCCGCTCGGCCGACGAGTACAGCGGCAAGATCTTTGCGCCGGCCGGCGTGCCCGAGCTGAGCATCCGCGCCGGCCATATCCCGGGTGCTGCGAATGTGCCCTGGGGCCAAGCGGTCAAGGAAGACGGCACCTTCAAGTCGGCTGACGATTTGAAGAAGCTCTACGCCAGCGTCGGCATCGACGGCAGCAAGCCGGTCATCACCTACTGCCGCATCGGCGAGCGTTCCAGCCACACCTGGTTCGCGCTGTCCAAGATCCTGGGCTACAGCGTGAAGAACTACGACGGCTCGTGGACCGAGTACGGCAATGCCGTGGGCGTGCCCATCAACAACCCGGCCGGCACGGTCTGGGCCGCCAAATAAGGCGCACAGGTTTTTTTGGTAGGGGGTCTCTTCATAGCCCGCTTCGTGCGGGCTTTTTTTCGTTCCGATGCCATGGCCACGACAAGCAGCAATCACCACCATCCATTCCGACGGTACCTGTCTCCCGCTGCAGCCGCGCTCCTGCTGGCTGTGCTGTGCCTGTCCACCCGCTGGATCGAAGGCCTGACCGGCGGCCGCACGCTGGTCTTTGCCCTGGTGACGGGCGCCGTGCTGGGCCTGGTGCTGCAGCGCTCGCGCTTTTGCTTCTATTGCCATGCCCGCGACTGGTTCGAGGACGGCAACCCGCGCGGCCTGCTGGCCATCGTGCTGGCGCTGGCCGTGGGTCTCGTTGGCTACACGGTGGTGCTGGGCGGTTGGCTGCCGGTGCCGCAGCCTGGCAAGCTGCCGCCGGACATGCACATCGGCCCGGTGAGCTGGGTGCTGGTGGCGGCGGGTCTGTCCTTCGGTGCGGGCATGGTGGTTTCAGGCTCGTGCATCAGCGCGCACTGGTACCGGCTGGCCGAGGGCTCGGCCGTTTCGCCGTTCGCCTTGCTGGGATCGGCGCTGGGCTTCATCCTGGGGTTCAAGACCTGGAACAGCCTGTACAGCCTGAGCGTGGCCGAGGCGCCCGTGGTCTGGCTGCCCGCGCACCTGGGCTATGGCGGGGCCTTGCTGGCGCAACTGGCAGTGCTGGCCGTTGTGGCGGCCTGGCTGTGGCGCGGGTTTGCGCGCGAGGCCGCCAGGGAGGGGGCTCCAGCGATCCGCGTACCCGGTCTGGGCGCCGTGTGGCAGCGCTTGTGGGCCGGCCGCTGGAGTTACTGGGTGGGCGGCCTGGCCGTCGGGCTCATCGGCGCGTTGGCCATCGTGCGCATGCGCCCGCTGGGCGTGACGGCCACACTGGGCAGCGCGGCGCGCCAGTGGGCGCAGGGGCTGGGCTGGATCCCCGAGCGGCTCGATGGGCTCGACGGTTTTGCCGGCTGCGCCACGGCGCCGCAGTCCACCTGGCTCACGCCCAATGCACTGCTGCTGGCCGGGCTGGTGGCGGGCGCCTTCATCGCCGCACTGGCCAGCCGCCAGTTCGCCCCGCGCTGGCCCACCTGGCGCGATGCCGTTCGCGGGCTCTCAGGCGGCGTGCTGCTGGGCTGGGGCGCAATGACCGGGCTGGGCTGCACCATCGGCACGCTGCTGTCGGGCGGCATGGCGGGTGCGCTGTCGGGCTGGGTGTTCGCGGCGGCCTTGTTCCTTGCCGTGTGGGCGGGGCTGCGCATCAAGGCGATGCCGGTGCCAAAAGCCTGATACCCGTGGGGCCATGTCAAGGCGTTGGCTGACGCCGCTGGGCCGCAGGCTGCGGCACCATGCAGCGATGGCCCCGTGTGCGGGCCTTCATCGCGTGAGGAATGCATGGCATCGAAAGACAAGGACCAGGAAAAGGACACCAAGAAATCCAAGCAGAAGGCCGACACCGCCAAGCCCGGTGCTGCGCGCGAGGAAAAAGAGGCCAAGGCCCAGCGCGAGCTGGGCATCGTCGGCCCGCACGGCGACATGCGCCTGGCCTCGGTCGTGATCGAGGGCTACAGCCTGGAGCTGCGAGACGGCGATGGTTTTGTGGGCGACGTGGCCAGCCGTACCGCTTTCCGCCACATGCTTGACGCCTGGCGCAAGCTCTTCACCACCATGGCGGGCAAGGACCCCATGGGCAAGAAGACGACGCGTGAACTCAGCAAGGGCGAACTCGATGCCATGCTGGAGAAGGACGGCATCGCGGCCCAGGCCATAGCGGCCGCGTCCGAGGACTATGCGCTGCAACTGGCCCATGTGGTGCAGCGATTTCTCAAGCACAAGACCTGGAAGGGTGTGGAGCGCATCATCATCGGCGGGGGCTTTCACCAAAGCGAAGTCGGCGGCATGGCCATCGCGCGCGCTGGCAAGATCCTCAAGGCCGAAAAAGTGCCCGTGGAGCTGCGCACCCTGCACCACCATGCGGACGAGGGCGGCCTGATCGGCTGGGTGCATCTGGCGCCCCCCGCACTGCTGCAGAGCTACGACGCCATTCTGGCGGTGGACATCGGCGGCACCAACGTGCGCTGCGGCATCGTGCAGACCCATTTGCACAAGGCACCCGACATGTCCCTGGCCGAGGTGGTACGCCGTGAAAAATGGGCCCATGCCGACGACGAACCCAAGCGCGACGAACTGGTCGAGGGCATCGCCACCATCCTGGAGGACCTGATCGCCTATGCGGAGAAGAAGGAGATCCGCCTGGCGCCCTACATCGGCGTGGCCTGCCCGGGGCTGATCGTGGAGGACGGCTCGCTCGCCGGGGGCACGCAGAACCTGCCGGGCAACTGGGAGAGCACGCGCTTCCATCTGCCGCGCGACCTGTGCGAGCGGCTGCCGCACATCGGCGATGGCCGCACCCAGGTGTGCCTGCACAACGATGCGGTGGTCCAGGGCCTCTCGGAGATGCCCTTCACCAACGATGTGGACCGCTGGGCCATCCTCACCGTGGGCACAGGGCTGGGCAATGCCAGCTTCACGAACCGGCGCGATGCGCCAGGGCAGGGGTGAACTGGCGCGCTAGGGCCTTCCCTTCGGGTTGCCCGGCCTGGGGGCCGTCTGCGGCGTTGCCCGCGCTTGCAAGGTTCAAACCATTCTGCGCACGGGCGCCATGCGTCCGGCCCACAGGCCGGGCAACGCGATCCCCGAAATTAGTGTCAACAGGCCCTGATCTCAGCGCTGGTAGCAGCGGCTGGCGGCCTTCACCAGCTTGCAGTTGAAGCGCATACCGTCTGCACCGCCATAGCCGCGCAGGTACTCGGCGAGCCTGTTCTCGTCATACCGGGAATGGAAGGGGTTACCCGTGGGCTTGTCCAGGCTGTCGGACCAGATCATCACGCGGCAACTGCCCTTGTTCTCGTCCTGGCAGAACTTGTAGGCTACGCTTTCCATGTACTGGGTATCGTCGGCCTTGTTGGCGGGCACCATGGCGTAGTGCATGGTGCCGTGGGATTCGAAGACTTCCAGCGTTTGCGCATGGGCGGCGGAAGTCGCTGCACTCAGCAGCGCAAGGATCAAGGCCTTCATGTTGGTTGGTTCCCTCTGTAAGTCTGTAAGCGCAGCCGGTGGGCACGCTCGGAATGCGCGCCTCTGATGGATGAAAAGCAAAGCAGCCCCCGTGGGGGCTGCTCGTGCATGTCGGCTGGTCGCCGGGATTTTGCACTGCTTCCGATGCGATCAGTGGCTCATTTCTGAACATCACCTATGCAGAGGTACTTGATCTCCACATAGTCGTCGCTGCCGTGGTGCGAGCCCTCGCGGCCGAGGCCCGACTGCTTGACGCCGCCAAACGGCACATGCTCCGTGGCCAGGATGCCCACGTTCGCGCCCACCATGCCATATTCGAGCGCCTCGCTCACGCGGAAGATGCGGCCCACGTCCCGCGTGTAGAAGTAGCTGGCCAGGCCGAACTCGGTGGCATTGGCCGCGTCGATGGCCTCCTGCTCGGTCTTGAACTTGAAGACCGGGGCGAAGGGACCGAAGGTCTCCTCGCGTGCGCACAGCATGTCGGCGCGGGCGTTGGCGATCACCGTGGGCTCGAAGAACTGGCCTGCCAGGCGCTTGCCGCCGGCCACCACGGTGCCGCCCTTGGCCAGGGCGTCGTCCACATGGCGCTGCACCTTCGCCAGCGCCGCTTCCTCGATCAGGGGGCCCTGGTTCACGCCGTCCTCGAAGCCGTTGCCCACCTTGGCCGTCTTCACCTTGGCCGCGAACTTGGCGACGAACTCGTCGTACACGCCTTCCTGCACGTAGAAGCGGTTGGTGCACACGCAGGTCTGGCCGGCGTTGCGGTACTTGCTGGCGAACGCGCCTTCCACGGCGGAGTCGATGTCGGCGTCGTCGAACACCAGGAAGGGCGCATTGCCGCCCAGCTCCAGCGACATCTTCTTGACCGTGGGGGCCGACTGCGCCATCAGGATGCGGCCCACCTCGGTGCTGCCCGTGAAGCTGATGTGGCGCACCACGTCGCTCGCGCACAGCACCTTGCCGATGGCGATCGAGTTCTCGCTGTCAGCCGGCAGGATGTTGAACACCCCGGCGGGGATGCCCGCGCGGATGGCCAGCTCGGCGGCCGCCAGCGCGGTCAGCGGCGTCAGCTCGGCCGGCTTGATGACCACCGGACAGCCCGCCGCTAGGGCCGGTGCCACCTTGCGCGTGATCATGGCCAGCGGAAAGTTCCACGGCGTGATGGCCGCGCACACGCCGATGGACTGGCGCAGCACCAGCAGGCGGCGGTTGTTGTCGAACTGGGGCAGGGTCTCGCCGTTGATGCGCTTGGCCTCTTCGGCAAACCACTCCACGAAGCTTGCGCCATAGGCCACCTCGCCCTTGGCCTCGGGCAGGGGCTTGCCCTGCTCGGCGGTCATCAGTCGGCCCAGGTCGTCCTGGTTCGCCATGAGCAGGTCGTACCACTTTCGCAGGATGGTGCTGCGCTCCTTGGCGGTCTTGCTGCGCCAGGCGGGCCAGGCGGCGTTGGCGGCGGCGATGGCGGCCTCGGCATCCTGCGGGCCCAGGTTGGCCACGTCGGCCAGCTTCAGGCCCGTGGCCGGGTCGTTCACGTCGAAACGGCTGCTGCCTGCCACCCACTGGCCGTTGATGAGGCCATCGGTCTTGAGCAGGCTGGGGTCGTTGAGCAGGGAGAGGGGGGAGGTCTTCATGTCCATGGTGTGTTGTCTCGTTGGAAGGCGATGAAGGAGCGGTGGCGCAGGAACAGCACGGGCCCGGCTGGGCACCGCCCAAGGCGAAATGAATATACACGCGGGGTGGCTGCGCTGTGAACCGCGCAGTCACCTCCCTGACAGCGTCATCGGTATCGAAGGCTTACTTACGGTCACGCGACAGCGGCGAAGCTGTCGGCCAGGATGGCCAGGCCTTCCTGGAGCAATTCGTCGGACGCCGTGAGCGGCACCAGGATGCGCACTACGTTGCCGTTGGTGCCGCAGAACAGCAGGATCAGTCCGCGGCGCGCGGCCTCGGCGACGACTGCCTTGGTCAGCGCCGCATCGGGTCGCTGCAGATCGCCGCCCTCGAACAGCTCGATGGCCACCATTGCGCCCAGGCCGCGCACGTCGCCGATGGCGGGCACCTTGGCGGCCAGGTCCTTGAGGCCGCGCACCAGCAGGGCACCCACGTCCTGGCTGCGCGCCAGCAGTTGTTCCTTCTCGAAGGCCTCCATCACGGCCAGGGCCGCGGCGCAGGCCACGGGGCTGCCGGCATAGGTGCCGCCCAGGCCACCGGGGGCGGGGGCGTCCATCACCTCGGCACGGCCCACCACACCGGCCAGCGGAAAGCCGCCGGCCAGCGACTTGGCGGTGGTGATCAGGTCGGGCGCCACGGGCCACTGCTCGCAGGCGAACCAGGTGCCGGTGCGGCCGGCGCCGGTCTGCACCTCGTCGGCGATCAGCAAGATGCCATAGCGGTCGGCCAGCGCCTTGAGGCCGCTGATGAATTCGGGCGGCGCGATGTAGAAGCCGCCTTCGCCCTGCACGGGCTCGACGATGAAGGCCGCCACGCGCTGGGGCTCGATGTCGTTCTTGAAGACCAGTTCCACCGAATGCAGCGCCTGCTCCACGCTGATGCCGTGCAGCGCGTTGGGGAACAGCGCATGGTAGACCTCGCCCGGAAAGGGGCCGAAGCCGATCTTGTACGGCGCGACCTTGCCGGTGAGGCCCAGCGTCATGTTCGTGCGCCCATGGTAGCCGCCGGTGAAGGCGATCACCCCCGGGCGGCCGGTGTGGGCGCGGGCGATCTTCACGGCGTTCTCCACCGCTTCGGCGCCGGTGGTCAGCAGCAGCGTCTTCTTGGCGAAGGCGCCCGGTGCCATGCTGTTCAGGCGCTCGGCCACCTCCACATAGGGCTCGTAGGCCACCACCTGGAAGCAGGTGTGGGTGTACAGGTCGAGCTGGGCCTTCACGGCTTCGATCACGCCGGCATGCAGGTGGCCGGTGTTGAGCACGGCAATGCCGCCCGCGAAGTCGATGAAGCGGCGGCCCTCCACGTCCCACAGTTCGGCATTGCGGGCGCGCTGCACGAAGATCTCGTGCGTCTGGCCCACGCCGCGGGCGATGGCGGCGTGGCGGCGGGCGAGGAGGGCAGCGTTGGTGAAGTGGCGGTCGTTCTGCATGGTGTGGAATAAAAGGGGGGTGAGGAAGAATGGCGCCATTCTGGAAGCCGCGCTGCACACCGTCCATGTACACCGGCCTGCGCTTGCAGATGCACTGTGCAGGTCTAGAATCCAGTACACGCTATCCCACCCACCTGCGGGGCGCCCGCGGCGCGTCCCATTGCCCACGTGATGCTCACTCTCAGCCCCGACCTGGCGACCCCCCTGGTCAGCCAGATCGTCGAAGGCCTGCGGGGCCTCATCGCCAGCCAGGCCCTCAAGCCCGGCAGCAAGCTCCCCTCGATCCGCAGCTTTGCCGCCACGCACGGCGTGAGCGTGTTCACCGTGGTGGAGGCCTACGACCGGCTGGTGGCCCAGGGCTGTCTGGTGTCGCGCGCCAACGCCGGCTTCTTCGTGAAGCGGCGCGAAGCTGCAGCCCCCGGCATCGCCGCGCCCGAGCGGCCCGCGCCCACCTTCGACGCGCACTGGTACCTCAAGCAGATTTTCGAGAACCGCAACCTGCCCATGAAGCCCGGCTGCGGCTGGCTGCCCAACGACTGGCTGTTCGGCGATGCGGTGCGCCGCAGCATGCGCCAGCTCTCGTCATCCGAAGGCACGGAGCTCGATGGCTATGGCCTGCCGCACGGGCTGCTGGACCTGCGCACCGTGGTGGCCGAGGCCATGGCCGAGCGCGACATCACCGTGGATGCCGACCGCGTCATGCTCACCCAAGGCTCCAGCCAGGCGCTGGACCTGGTGGTCCGCCGCCTGGTCAAGCCCGGCGATGTGGTGCTGGTGGACGACCCGGGCTACCCCAACCTGCATTTCATCCTGCGCTTTGCCGGTGCCCATGTGGTGGGCGTGCCGCGCACGGCGGCGGGCTATGACCTCGGTGCGCTGGAGGCATTGCTGGCCGGGCACCGGCCCACGGCCTTTTTCACGCAGCCGCGCTTGCAAAGCCCCACCTGCTCGGTGGCTTCCATGGCGCAACTGCACCGCCTGCTGCAGCTGGCCGAGCAGCACGGCTTCATGCTGGTGGAAAACGACATCTACGCCGACATGGAGGCCGGCACGCGTCCCTCGCTGGCGAGCCTGGACCAGCTCGACCGCGTGGTCTACCTGGGCAGCTTTTCCAAGACCATCTCGCCCAACCTGCGCACCGGCTACCTCGCAGCGCGGCGCGACCTGGTGGACGGGCTGGTGCAGCTCAAGATGGTCTCGGGCCTGACCTCATCGGACATCACCGAGCGCATCACCCTCGGCGTGGTGACCGAGGGCCGCTGGCGCAAGCACCTCAAATCACTGCGCGAGCGCCTGGCCGAGGCCCACCGCACAGTGGGCCGCAGGCTCGAAGGCCTGGGCTTCGAGCTGTTCCACGAGCCTGAGGCCGGCATCTACCTGTGGGCCCGCCATCCCGACCTGCCCGACAGCGCCGAGCTGTCCCGGGAGGCCACGGGCGAAGGCATCATGCTCGGT